>JBPPMF010000145.1:0-4482 GCA_051305915.1 Thiobacillus sp.
CCGTGCTGGCGCAGGATTTTCGGGGTGGGGCGTTCCCCGTCCAGGTAATGCAGGGCAACGGCCTTTTGCAGGCCGATGTCGTCGACCGGCCAGACGTCGGGACGGCGCAGGCTGAAGATGAGGAACATCTCGGCGGTCCAGCGGCCGATGCCGCGCACATCGATGAGTTCGGCGATGACTGTTTCGTCTGCCATCTTTTTCCAGCGCGTGGGTTCGATGCGGCCATCGACGAAATGGCCGGCAAGGTCGACAAGGTATTCGGCCTTGCGGCGCGACAGGCCGCAGGCCGCGAGCGCGTCGAGTTCCAGGGTGGTGATGTGTTCGGGGGTGACGGTCTCTGCGTAGCCAGCGAAGCGCGCCCATACGCTGTCGGCGGCCTTGACTGAAATCTGCTGGCCGACGATGGCGCGTACCAGGGTTTGGAACGGATCGCCGCGGTTGGCGAGGATGGCGTCGGGATAGCGCGCAATGAGCGCGGCCATCACCGGGTCGGTGGCGGCAAGTTCAGCGCAGGCGGTGGGCCAGTAGGCGGGCGGCTGTGTTTTCACGAAAATCTTTTATCCGCAAACTTCGCGGATAAGGTTTCCCCCGTCACAACAAAATAATGTCGTACTGCTCTTGCGGGTAGGTGGTTTCGACCTGGAGCGACACGGGCTTGCCGATGAAATCGATGAGTTGGGCAAGACTGCCGGACTCCTCGTCGAGGAACAGGTCGATCACGCTTTGCGCGGCGACGATGCGGTATTCGCGCGCGGTGAACTGACGCGCTTCGCGCAGGATTTCGCGCAGTACGTCGTAGCACACGGTTTGGGCTGTCTTGATCTCGCCGCGCCCGGCGCAGGTGGGGCAGGGCTCGCACAGGATGTGCGCCAGCGATTCGCGGGTGCGCTTGCGGGTCATTTCCACCAGCCCCAGCGCGGAGAATCCGCTGGTCGTGGTGCGGGTTGGATCGCGCGCCAGCGCCTTCTTCAGCTCGGTCAACACTGCTTCCTGGTGCTCGGCGTTGTCCATGTCGATGAAGTCGATGATGATGATGCCGCCGAGGTTGCGCAGACGCAGCTGTCGCGCGATGGACTGCGCGGCTTCGAGGTTGGTCTTGAAGATGGTGTCGTCGAAATTGCGCGCGCCGACGAAGCCGCCGGTGTTGACGTCGACCGTGGTCAGCGCCTCGGTCTGGTCGATGATGAGGTAGCCGCCAGATTTCAGGTCGACACGTCGGCCCAGTGCCCTGGCGATTTCGTCCTCGATGGCATGGAGGTCGAACAGCGGCCGGTCGGCGCCGTAGTGCTGCAGTTTGTCGAGTACAGCATGGGTGTAGTTCTGCGCGAACTCGGCCATGCGCTGGTAGGTTTCGCGCGAGTCGATCAGAATGCGGGTGGTGTCGCGATTGACGAAGTCGCGCAGCACGCGCAGCGACAGGTCGAGATCCTGATACAGCAGGCACGGCACGGTACAGTTGCCGCGTGACTGGATGTTGCTCCACAGCCGCCGCAGGTAGTCGATGTCGGCCTGCATTTCGGCATCTTCCGCCGTTTCGGCCATGGTGCGCACGATGAAGCCACCGGTCGCGTCTTCCGGCATCAGCCGGTGCAGTTTCTGGCGCAGCTGTTCGCGTTCTTCCTCGCCTTCGATTTTCTGCGAAATCCCGATGTGGCTTTCCTGCGGCAGATACACCAGATAGCGGCCGGCGAAGCTGATTTGCGTCGACAGTCGCGCGCCCTTGGTGCCGAGCGGATCCTTGATGACCTGGACCATCAGGCTTTGGCCTTCGTGCAGGATCTGCTCGATTGGACGCTCGGGTTCGTTGCCGTGGCGTTCTTCCCAGATATCGGCGACGTGCAGGAAGGCGGCGCGTTCCAGTCCGATGTCGATAAAGGCAGACTGCATCCCGGGCAGGACGCGCACCACGCGTCCCATGTAGATGTTGCTTACCAGCCCGCGACACTGTGCGCGCTCGATATGCAGTTCTTGTACCGCGCCCAGGTGCAGCACGGCGACGCGGATTTCCTGCGGGGTAACGTTGACGAGGATTTCTTC
The DNA here is from genome assembly GCA_051305915.1 of Thiobacillus sp. Lineage (GTDB taxonomy): Bacteria > Pseudomonadota > Gammaproteobacteria > Burkholderiales > Thiobacillaceae > Thiobacillus. The sequence continues at coordinate 2,038 of JBPPMF010000145.1, forward strand.
GCTCATGATGGGGGGCTGGCAGTGTTCAGACTGTCAAACCGAAGGCTCTCAATAAAACGGCAGTGTCATATAACGGCAAACCCATGATGCCGCTGTAGCTGCCATCGATGTGTTCGATATATGCACCGGCGCGTCCCTGGATGCCGTAGGCCCCAGCCTTGCAGAGATATTCGCTGGTTTCCAGATAGCGTGCGATGGTGCTCGCGTCGAGTTCGGTAAAACGGACCAGGCTGGACGATAAGCGCAGTTCCAGCCGTTCTTCATGCTGCATCGCTACCGCAGTGTGTACCTGGTGCTGGCGCCCGGACAAGCGCGTCAGCATGGCTTCGGCGTCGATTCGGTCAACCGGTTTGCCAAGGATGGCCCCATCCAGTTCGACTACAGTATCCGCACCCAGCACCGGGAAGCGCAGCAGATGGCGCATGGCCACTGCGTGCCAGCCACAGGCGGCTTTTTCAGCGGCCATGCGCTGGGCGAAATCAGGCGCCGGCTCGCCGGCGCGTGGGGTTTCGACGACATCCGTGCGCCCAACCACGCCGCGTAGTGGCAGCACATCGAAGGCGATGCCGATTTGTTTCAGGAGATCGCGTCGGCGCGGCGACTGTGAAGCCAGGTAGATGCGTTTTTCAATCAGCATTTTTGTTATCCCCCTTAATCCCGATGGTATGGATGTCCCTTGATGATACATACGGCGCGATAGAGCTGCTCGGCAAGCATTACCCGGGCCAGGGCGTGCGGCAAGGTCAGTTTCGACAGCCCCAGCAGCTTGCCCGCGCGCGCTTTTACGCTGTCGTCCAGGCCATCCGCCCCGCCGATCACGAAGGCCGGCGATACCCCTTCGGCCATCCAGCCCTGCAGCCAGGCAGCCAGTTCGCGCGTGGTCGCCTGCGTACCTCGCTCGTCGAGCACCACTGGCACGCAGCCGGCAGGCAACGCCGTCAGGATGCGCTCGGCTTCCAGTTGGCGTGCCCGTGCACCGTCCTCTCCCGCCACGCGATGCCCCGGCTTGATCTCGTGCAGCAGCAGCGGCAGATCGGGCGGCATCCGGCGCGCATAGTCGTCGTAGCCTGCATTGATCCAGCCGGGCATCTTGTGGCCGACGGCGATCAGGTGAAGCTTCACTTCTTCACTTAATGATCTGCCTGGATATGCCGCGCGCGGGCCGCTTCGGCCGCGCCCCACAGTTCTTCCAGATTGTAATGCGTCCGCACGGCGGGCAGCATCACATGGACGATCACCTCGCCGAGATCGAGCAGCACCCAGTCGCCGGTGTCTTCCCCTTCCGTGTTGCCCACGTACGCACCCGCCTCTTTCATTTTGACGCGCACATTGTCAGCGAGCGCGCGCGTTTGGCGGTTGGAAGTGCCACTGGCGATCACCATGCGCTCGAACAGCGAGGTGAGCTTGCCGGTATCGATCACGGTGATGTCTTGCGCCTTGACGTCCTCGAGGGCGTCGACGATCAGTTTGATTTTGTCTTCAATGTTCATGGTGTGCGTAAAGTTGATGTTCGTGGATATAGTCGAGCACGGCGTCAGGCAGCAGATAACGCGCGCTGCCTTGCCGTGCCAGGGTGTCTCGGATGGCGGTGGCTGAAATGTCCAGCGGCGTCATCTGCCGCAGCAGCAGCGAGCCAGCCGACCCGGCGGCTTGCTGCCGTTGCGATACTTCTTGTTTTAGGTCATCCGGCAGGGAGTCCGACTGCAGCAACCGCGCACCCGGACGCGCGGCGACTGCAATGTTCGCCAGTTCGAACAAGCGCCGCCATTCGTGCCAGGTCGGCAGCCCGAGAAAAGCATCCGCCCCCAGCAGCAGCCAGAGCGGCTGTTCGTTGCCCAGTTCGGCGCGCAGCGCGGTCAGCGTGTCCACCGTGTAGCTCGGGTCCGGGCTGCCCACTTCGCGCGCATCCACAGCGAAGCGCGGGTTGCCGGCAATCGCCCGGCGCACCATCTCCAGCCGGTGAGCAGCCTCAGTGCGCGGCGTTCCACGGTGCGGCGGCTGCCCGGCAGGGATGAACCGCACCTGGCTCAATTCGAGCGCCTCCGCCATTTCTTCGGCCAGCCGCAGATGGCCGAAATGAATCGGATCAAACGTGCCGCCAAAGATGCCGATAGGCTGCATCGATTAGCCGCGCACGTGGCCATCTCCCAGCACCACCCACTTCTGGCTGGTCAGCCCTTCCAGCCCCACCGGCCCGCGCGCATGAATCTTGTCGGTGGAAATGCCGATCTCGGCACCAAGGCCGTATTCGAAGCCGTCGGCAAAGCGCGTCGAGGCATTGACCACGACGCTCGCCGAATCGACTTCGCGCAGAAAACGACGCGCCCGGCTGTAGTCCTCGGTGACGATGGCGTCAGTGTGCTGCGAGCCGGGGGTGTTGATGTGGATCATCGCGGCGTCGATGTCATCGACCACTTTCACCGCGATGATGGGGCCGAGATATTC
>JBPPMF010000187.1:0-8101 GCA_051305915.1 Thiobacillus sp.
TGCCTGGCGATAACGTCAGCATCAAGGTCTCGCTGATTCAGCCGATCGCCATGGACGAAGGTCTGCGTTTCGCCATCCGCGAAGGCGGTCGCACCGTCGGCGCCGGCGTCGTGGCCAAGATCGAAGAGTAAGGCTGCAGTTAAAAACAGGGCCGGGTTCGGCGCGTAAGTTGCGTGCCGGATGCCGGCCTTTAAGAATACAGGCCAATAGCTCAATTGGTAGAGCGTCGGTCTCCAAAACCGAAGGTTGGGGGTTCGAGACCCTCTTGGCCTGCCACAGGATAAGCCGCAAGGCGCACAGCATTCATGGCTGACAAACTCAAGCTGCTGGTAGCAGTGTTGCTGGTCATCGCAGGGGTGGCCGGCTTTTATTTTTTTGCAGACGCGCCAACCGTTGTGCGTGTGCTGGTGGTGATTGCCGGCATCGCGCTGGCGGGTGTTGTTGCCGGCACGTCGGGCCCCGGCAAGCAGTTTTTCGGCTTTGCGCTTGATGCGCGTGACGAGGCCAAAAAAGTTGTCTGGCCGACCCGCAAGGAAACCATCCAGATGACAGGTGTGGTCATGGCCTTTGTGGTGGTCATGGCCCTCTTTTTGTGGGCGGTCGATAGCATTTTGATGTGGCTGGTCAAGTTGGCCATGGGACAGGGGAGTTGAGTATGCGGTGGTACGTGGTACATGCCTACTCCGGCTTCGAGAAAAGCGTAATGCGCAACTTGATCGAGCGCATCGAACGCGCAGGCATGAAGGATCGCTTTGGCGAAATCCTGGTGCCGGTGGAAGAAGTGGTGGAAATGAAAGGCGGTCAGAAAAAGACCGCCGAGCGCAAGTTTTTCCCCGGCTACGTCCTGGTGCAGATGGAAATGGATGACGACACCTGGCACCTGGTGAAAAGTACGCCGAAGGTGACCGGTTTCGTCGGTGGCACGGCAACCAAGCCGGCGCCGATTTCCGAAAAGGAAGTTCAGTCCATTCTCGATCAGATGCGCGAGGGCGTGGAGAAGCCGCGGCCGAAGGTGTTGTTCGAGGTGGGCGAGTCGGTGCGTGTCATCGATGGTCCGTTTACCGACTTCAACGGCAATGTGGAAGAAGTGAATTACGACAAGAGCAAGTTGCGCGTGTCGGTGATGATTTTTGGCCGGGCGACGCCCGTCGAACTGGGTTTCGGTCAGGTCGAAAAAGCCTAGTCCAGGCTTCGGGACTGGCTGGTAAAGGCTGGCCGACGCATGTCGGCAGCAGGAAACATCCGGATTGTCCGGAGAGGAGCGCGAGTAGGGCAACCCAAAGCGCGCTGGTACTCACTTTAAGGAGCCATCATGGCAAAGAAGATTGTCGGCTATATCAAGCTGCAAGTGCCGGCGGGTAAAGCTAACCCGTCGCCCCCCATCGGTCCCGCGCTCGGTCAGCGCGGCCTGAATATCATGGAATTCTGCAAGGCGTTCAACGCCAAGACCCAGGGCATGGAGCCCGGTCTGCCGATTCCGGTTGTGATCACTGCGTTCGCGGACAAGAGCTTCACCTTCATCATGAAGACACCGCCCGCAACGGTGTTGATCAAGAAGGCCATCAAGCTCGACAAGGGTAGCGCTAAGCCGCACCTCGACAAGGTGGGCACGATCACTCGCGCCCAGCTCGAAGAAATTGCCAAAACCAAAGAGCCTGACCTGACCGCTTCCGATATGGATGCGGCAGTGCGCACCATTGCAGGCACGGCCCGTTCCATGGGCATCATCGTGGAGGGAATCTGAGATGGCTAACGTATCCAAGCGCTTGCGCGCACTCAAAGAAAAAATCGACCGTAACCGCAACTATCCGGTAGTGGATGCGCTCCAGCTGGTCAAGGAAGCAGCCACGGCCAAGTTCAACGAGTCAATCGACATTGCCGTGAATCTTGGCGTGGATGCTCGTAAATCCGACCAGATGGTTCGCGGCGCCGTGGTGTTGCCGAAGGGGATCGGCAAGACCGTTCGCGTCGCCGTGTTCGCTCAGGGCGACAACGTGCAGAAGGCGAAAGACGCCGGCGCCGACATCGTTGGTTTCGACGATCTGGCCGCCGAGATCAAGGCTGGCAAAATGGATTTCGACGTGGTGATCGCCACGCCGGACGCCATGCGTGTGGTCGGTCAGCTCGGCCAGATTCTGGGCCCGCGCGGACTGATGCCGAACCCGAAAGTGGGTACGGTATCGCCCGACGTGGCAGGTGCAGTGCGAAACGCCAAGGCCGGTCAGGTGCAGTACCGCACCGACAAGGGTGGCATCGTGCATTGCACCATCGGCCGTGCCTCGTTCAGCGTTGAAGACCTGAAGGAAAACCTGGCAGCGCTGCTGGATGCGCTTCAGCGCGCCAAGCCGGCCAGCTCCAAGGGCGTCTATTTCAAGCGCCTGTCGGTGTCCAGCACTATGGGCGTCGGCGTGCGCGTCGATCAGGCCAGCGTCAACGCATAAATTTAATGGTGGGCATCTCTGGAAAGAGTGCCCGAATGAACTTTGGGCCGTCAGCCAGCAATTTGGCTGACGGGTTGTCAAAGACCGTAGGCATCCGCAAGGATTTAATGGCCGGTGGATGGCAGATGGGCGATGGGTTTCCATCCTCTGTTTGTTGGCATCGGGCCCTACGCAGATGGCGTTCCCTAGCAGGATTTTCCTGTCAAGGTCGCCAGCCGGAGCGGGCAACGCTTCGTAACTGAGAAGGAGGTAAGACCTTGAGTCTGAATCTTGAAGAAAAGAAAGCCGTCGTTGCTGAGGTTGCCGCAGAAGTTGCGGGCGCCCAGACGGTTGTTGTTGCCGAATACCGTGGCATCACTGTGGAAAACATGACCAAACTGCGCGCGCAAGCCCGCAAGGAGGGGGTTTATCTGCGCGTGTTGAAAAACACGCTGGTACGTCGCGCGATTGCGGATACGCCGTTTGCAGGCATTGCCGACCAGCTGGTCGGCCCGCTTGCCTATGGGGTGTCCAAGGATCCCGTGGCTGCCGCCAAAGTGATGCACGAGTTCGCCAAGACCAACGACAAGTTCGTGATCAAGGCCGGTGCCATGCCCAATTTCATCATGTCCGCCAAGGACGTGGGGAATCTGGCCAGCATGCCCAGCCGTGACGAACTGCTGTCGAAGCTCTTGGGCACCATGCAGGCCCCGGTTGCACAGTTCGTTCGCACGCTGAACGAAGTGCCGACCAAGTTCGTTCGCGGACTGGCTGCGGTGCGCGACAAGCAGGCCGCCTGACCCGATCGGGTTGGGTGAGCTGCCGACAATCGAATCGACGATATTGTTTTTAATCTGAACTACATTGACAGGAGTTAATCAAATGGCTGTTTCTAAAGCTGAAATTCTCGACGCTATTGCCAGCATGACCGTGCTGGATCTGTCCGAGCTGATCAAAGAGATGGAAGAAAAGTTCGGCGTGTCCGCTGCTGCAGCTGCCGTTGCCGTGGCTGCTCCCGCTGCCGGCGGCGCTGCTGCTGCTGAAGAGCAAACCGAGTTCACCGTGATGCTGAATTCCGCTGGCGACAAGAAAGTGGAAGTCATCAAGGTGGTGCGTGCTGCAACCGGCCTGGGCCTGAAAGAAGCCAAGGATCTGGTTGATGGCGCCCCCAAGGCTGTGAAAGAAGGCGTTTCCAAGGCTGATGCCGACGCGCTGAAAAAGCAGTTGGAAGAAGCTGGCGCGAACGTCGACGTCAAGTAAGTCAACGGACCCCAGGGCGGCGCGCGCAAGTGCGCCGCCTCATCCCGGTGACGCATATATTTCGCCACATTGTTTCTGTGGTGTGCTGCGGGGTAACCCGCGGCAGACGCAAGCAGCAAATACCCGGAACCCGGAATCGGCTTCCGGGTCGTTTGCTTTTTGCGTGTGCCTCACAAAGCGCAGGCCGTAACCGCGTGCTTGCCCGCCCCTGATCGTCAAGGAGACTCCATGGCTTACACCTTTACCGAGAAAAAACGACTGCGCAAGAGCTTTGCCAGCCGGACCAACACCCTTCCGGTGCCGTTTCTTTTGGCGACCCAGCTTGAATCCTATCGCGCATTCCTGCAAGAAGGCCGCACGCGCGAAGAGCGCCTGAACGAAGGTCTGCAAGCTGCGTTTACCTCCATTTTTCCGATCGAGAGCCATTCCAAGAATGCGCGGTTGGAATATGTCAGCTACAACCTCGGCGAGCCGGTGTTCGACATCAAGGAATGTCAGCAGCGCGGCCTGACTTATTGCGCGCCGCTACGCGCCAAGGTGCGCCTGGTGATCATGGACAAGGAAGCGTCCAAGCCGACGATCAAGGAAGTCAAGGAGCAGGAAGTCTACATGGGTGAAATCCCGCTGATGACGCCGACCGGCTCGTTTGTCATCAACGGCACCGAACGTGTCATCGTGTCGCAGCTGCACCGCTCACCCGGCGTATTCTTTGAGCATGATCGCGGCAAAACCCACAGTTCGGGCAAGCTGCTGTTCTCGGCGCGCGTGATTCCTTACCGCGGCTCGTGGCTGGACTTCGAGTTCGACGCCAAGGACATCCTGTTCTTCCGGGTCGACCGCCGCCGCAAGATGCCGGTCACCATCCTGTTGAAGGCGCTGGGCTATACCCCGGCCTCCATCCTGGAAGACTTCTTCAGCAAGGACACCTTCTACATCAATACCCAGGGCGTGCAGTTCGAACTGGTGCCTGAGCGCCTGCGCGGCGAGTTGGCCCGTTTCGACATCTGCGGCAAGGACGATCACGTCATTGTTGCCAAGGACAAGCGCATTACTGCTAAGCACATTCGCGAACTGGACGCCGCAGGCGTCAAGAAGTGGGCCGTGCCGGCCGAGTTCGTGGTGGGGCGCGTGCTGGCGCACGATGTGGTCGATACCGCTACCGGTGAACTGGTGGCGCGCGCCAACGACGAGATCACCGAAGAATTGCTGGTCAAACTGGCCGAAGCGAAGGTTGAGAAGTTCAACACGCTTTACACCAACGACCTCGATCACGGCGCCTTTATTTCGCAAACGCTGCGGGCCGACGACGCCACGGATGAATACACCGCCAAGGTGGCGATCTACCGCATGATGCGTCCGGGAGAGCCGCCGACGGAAGATGCGGTCAACGCGCTGTTTACCAACCTCTTCTTCAACGCAGACCGTTACGACCTGTCGGCCGTCGGCCGGATGAAGTTCAACCGCCGCATTGGCCGCGATGAGCTCACCGGCGCTGGCACGCTGTCGACCGAGGATATCGTTGCAGTCATCAAGATTCTGGTCGAGCTGCGCAATGGCCGCGGTGAAATCGACGACATCGATCACCTGGGCAACCGTCGTGTGCGGAGCGTGGGCGAACTGGCTGAAAACCAGTTCCGTGCCGGTCTGGTGCGGGTCGAGCGCGCAGTGCGCGAGCGTCTGGGGCAAGCGGAGTCGGACAACCTGATGCCGCACGACCTGATCAACGCCAAGCCGGTGTCGGCTTCGATCAAGGAATTCTTCGGTTCTAGCCAGCTCTCGCAGTTCATGGACCAGACTAACCCGCTGTCCGAGATTACCCACAAGCGCCGTGTTTCCGCACTGGGCCCGGGCGGCTTAACGCGTGAGCGCGCGGGCTTCGAGGTGCGCGACGTGCACCCGACCCACTACGGCCGTGTGTGCCCGATCGAAACACCGGAAGGTCCGAACATCGGCCTGATCAACTCGCTGGCGCTGTTCGCCCGAACCAACTGGTACGGCTTCATCGAAACGCCGTACCGCAAGGTGATCAACCACAAGGTGACCGATGAAATCGAATACCTGTCGGCGATTGAGGAAAGCAAATACGTGATCGCGCAGGCCAACGCCGATCTCGATGCCAAGAGCAAGTTCAAGGACGACCTGGTGTCGTGCCGTTTCAAGAACGAATTCACGCTGTCGGCCCCGGACAAGATCGAATACATGGACGTGGCGCCGGCACAGATCGTGTCGGTGGCGGCGTCCCTGATTCCCTTCCTCGAGCACGACGACGCCAACCGCGCGCTGATGGGCTCCAACATGCAGCGTCAGGCGGTGCCCTGTCTACGTCCGGAAAAACCCTTTGTCGGCACCGGCATCGAGCGCACGGCTGCAGTCGACTCCGGTACGGTGGTGACCGCGCATCGCGGCGGCATCGTCGACTACATCGACGCCAGCCGGATCGTGATTCGCGTGCATGACGAAGAGGCACGCGAAGGCGAGGTCGGCGTGGACATCTACTCGCTGATCAAGTACACGCGTTCCAACCAGAACACCAACATCAACCAGCGTCCGCTGGTGAAGGTGGGCGACGTGATCGCCCGCGGCGACGTGATTGCCGATGGCGCCTCGACCGACATGGGCGAGTTGGCGCTCGGTCAGAACATGCTGGTCGCCTTCATGCCGTGGAACGGCTACAACTTCGAAGACTCGATCCTGATCAATGAAAAGGTCGTGGCCGAAGACCGCTACACCTCGATTCACATCGAGGAGCTGTCGGTGGTGGCACGCGACACCAAGCTCGGACCGGAAGAAATCACCCGCGATATTTCCAACCTGGCCGAGCGCCAGTTGGGACGCCTGGATGATTCCGGCATTATTTCCATCGGCGCCGAAGTCGAAGCAGGCGATGTGCTGGTCGGCAAGGTCACGCCCAAGGGCGAAACCCAGCTGACGCCGGAAGAAAAACTGCTGCGCGCGATCTTTGGTGAAAAGGCCAGCGACGTGAAGGACACCAGCCTCAAGGTGCCGTCCGGCATGTCGGGCGTGGTGATCGATGTGCAGGTGTTCACCCGCGAAGGCATCGAACGCGACAAGCGTGCGCAGTCGATCATCGATACGCAGTTGGCCGAATACAAGAAGGATCTGACCGACCGCATGCGGATCGTGGAGGACGATACCTTTGCGCGTCTGGAAAAACTGCTGCATCTGAAGGTCGCCAATGGCGGTCCGAAGAAACTCGCCAAGGGCAGCAAGGTCACCAGGGACTATCTGGAGTCGGTGAACCGCCACGACTGGTTCGACATCCGCCTAGCCGATGATGAAGCGAGCCGCCAGGCCGAGTCGCTGAAAGACAGCCTGACGCAGAAGCGCATCGAATTTGATGCGATGTTCGAGGAAAAGAAGAAAAAGCTCACCGCCGGCGACGAGTTGCCGCCCGGCGTGCAAAAAATGGTCAAGGTCTACCTCGCCGTCAAGCGTCGCCTGCAGCCCGGCGACAAGATGGCCGGCCGTCACGGTAACAAGGGTGTGGTGTCGAAGATCGTCCCGGTCGAGGACATGCCGTTCATGGAGGACGGGCGTCCGGTCGACATCGTGCTGAATCCGCTTGGCGTGCCGTCGCGGATGAACATCGGGCAGATTCTGGAAACTCACCTTGGCTGGGCAGCCAAAGGTCTGGGCGAACGCATCGGCGAGATGCTGGCAGCGCAGACCAAGACGCTGGTGAAGGATATGCGCAACTTCCTGAAGCAGATTTACAACCAGTCGGGCAAGATGGAAGACCTGGACGGCTTCAGCGACGATGAAATTCTCGAGCTGGCACGCAACCTGAAGAAGGGTGTGCCGTTTGCCTCGCCGGTATTCGACGGTGCAAACGAAGACGAAATCCGCAGCATGCTGAAGCTGGCCGGACTGCCGGAAGGCGGCCAGGTCACGCTGTACGACGGCCGCACCGGTGAAGCTTTCGACCGCCAGGTCACGGTGGGTTACAAGCATGTGCTGAAGTTGCACCACTTGGTTGACGACAAGATGCACGCGCGTTCCACCGGCCCGTACTCGCTGGTCACCCAGCAGCCGCTGGGCGGCAAGGCGCAGTTCGGTGGCCAGCGCTTCGGTGAAATGGAAGTCTGGGCACTGGAAGCCTACGGCGCATCGTATGTGCTGCAGGAAATGCTGACCGTGAAGTCGGATGACGTGAACGGCCGTACCAAGGTGTACGAGAGCATCGTCAAGGGCGAGCACAAGATCGAGGCGGGCATGCCGGAGTCCTTCAACGTGCTGGTGAAGGAAATCCGTTCGCTTGGCATCGACATCGATCTGGAACGTTATTAATTTAGGGGTGAGGACACAGCCATGAAAGCACTGTTAGATCTATTCAAGCAGGCCACCCACGAGGAAGAGTTCGACGCCATCAAGATTGGCCTGGCGTCGCCGGAGAAAATCCG
>JBPPMF010000068.1:0-9117 GCA_051305915.1 Thiobacillus sp.
GCTGCTCGAACCGATTGGGTATATCCCGCCTGCAGAAGCTGAGGCAAACTACTACCGGCAACTCGCCAGTCAGGCCGAGACAATAGTCTGACTTAAACCAAATAGCCTCCACGATTCCCGGGGCGGTTCACCTTGCGCTGCACCTGCAGGGCAGTGAGGCCGTCGTGCCGCCCTTTCTCGTTGTAAAGCACGTCGATGACCTCACCCTTGTCGTCAAATACCAGGGTATAGGTGCGCACACCGTTACCGGGCCTGGTTTCGTAAACGGTATGCCTTTCCCCTGTTGGATGCTGGTAGGTTTGGGCTTTTTTGCCCCCCACCTCGTATACCCAAGCTTCCTTTCCATTGGGCAGGATCAAGGTACGGAGGGCTTTACCGTGGTGGCTGAAGGCGGCTTGTTTAGTGGTGACGCCTAGGGGATAAGCGCGCAACACCGTCTCTGGGCCATTCTGCTCGGAGAAGCTTGGTGGCATGGTCTGTTGTCCGGCCAAGGCGGCGGTCGCCGCGACCATGGTCAGTGTCAGCAGTACATTTAGGACAGGTTTCATTGTCATCCTCCTTCGGCGGGATTGAGATGCAATCGCGACTATTTCACGTGCACCGAAACGCCTTGCCCGCCGATCGGTCAGTTCTCCTGGATCGCCGGTGCATGGAGCATGCGTAGATCCCAAGCCGTCAGCGACCCCATCGTCGGTTCCAAATGTTGGCCTCTAGTTTCATTGAGTAGGCCACACCTCATCGGTCCTGTGGCTATCATCCCCCCGCTTATGGGGCACATGCCCGCTTGGTTGATCATCAAGCAAAACCGAGCCGTAGGTGTCGCCACGTCCTCTTTCCGGCTCATGGCTGTCTCCTGACACATGAGGGAAATGCGTGTCATGCACGTTGGTAATGCCCTGTTTCAGGTCGGGTTGCTGTCTTGATTGGAAGCCCATGCCGGTGCAACCAGCAGGGCCAAGGTAGTGAATGCAATAGCGGTTTTCATGATTTGTTCCTTCTCTTCAGTTAAGTAAACGCGACGGCGATTGCTGTCGCGACGGCCATCACTTGGCCGGATTCCCTGGGCCGCCCTGGGGATTACCCATATTCGTTTGCATCATCATCTGCATCATGTCCATGCGCTTTTCCATCATCTCCATGCGCTTGGCCATCATGTCGTCGCCTCCCATCATGCCCATGCCGCCCTTGCCACCCATCATGCCCATGCCGCCGCCCATCATTCCGTCTTTCATCATCGGGCAGTTCATCATGCCGCCGCCAGCCATGCCTCTTCCCGTCATCATGTTTTCCTGCATGGTCTGCATATGCTCCTGCATCAGCTTCTGGCGCTGGGACGGGTCTTTGGACCTAGCCATCTGTTCAAGTTGACTTTGCATTCGCTTGGTGTTGGCCTGCATTTTCTGGATCGTCTGATCTGCAGCGGGCGCTGCCGCGCCGGCTTTTTGATCGGGGTGGTGCGCGTCATCTGCGAGTACGGGCTGCATGGCCAAGACGGAAAGCATCAGGGTGGCAAATAGTGCATGGCGTTTCATGGTTGACTCCTTTGCGTGGGAAAAAATGAGTATTACGGTTTGACGACTTCGAGCGTGGTCACGGTGAACACACCATTCACCCGGTCAGCGAGGAACCGGATGGTGTCGCCGGGGTTGACCTGGTCGAGCCAGTTGGCATCCTGGACCCGGAAAACCATGGTCATGCCGGGCATCTCCAGGTTTGCCAAGGGGCCATGCTTGAGGGTGAGCTTGCCTTGAGACTTGTCGATTTTTTTCACCAGTCCTTCGGCAAGAGCGGTGGGGTGATCAGCAGCCGCGACATGGAGGGCATGCTGCGTATCGGCCCAGACAGGCATTCCGAGGGTCAGACTCAAACCAAGCGCCAAGGCATTCAGCAGAGGTCTCATATTCATTCCTTTCAATATTGGGCGTAGGTCCCGGTGGACCCATCCCGGTTCACGAGTAAAACGTCATAGGGATCCCTGCGTCCGCCAGCTTCCATGCCGGGTGAACCGACCGGCATGCCCGGTACGACCAGCCCGCGGGCGCGCGGTTTTGCCTTTAGCAGGCGCATAATTTCCTTCGCCGGGACGTGGCCTTCGATCACATACCCGTCGACCTCTGCGGTATGGCAGGAGCCGTAACCGGGTGGCACGCCAAGGCGATACTTGTGCTGCGCCACGTTGTTCGTGTCGTGGCTTCTGACTGTAAATCCATTCGTCTCAAGGTGCTCGATCCACTTGTTGCAGCACCCGCAAGTCGGGCTCTTGTAGACATCGACGATGGGTGCAGGGGGCGCAGCCCACACTACAGGGGCGACAAACCCGATGAGCAGGGCCTTCAGGATCAGGATCTTCACGCTTGGCTCCTTGGTTTAAGTTGAATCCAGTATGGTCCGTCGTTACCCACGACAAGCTGACGGCAAGATGACAATTACGTCATCCGCGCACGGGTTTATGGATTCACGACTAAGCGCCCCACCATGCCGGCCTCCATATGACCGGGGATCAAGCAGGCAAAATCCACGGTCCCCGGCTTGTCGAACTGCCAGACGATGCCGCCGCGCTGGCCGGCCTTCAGCGTGATCATGTTGGGCTCGGCGTGCTCCATGCCGGGCATCTTGCGCATCATGTCGGCGTGCGCCTTGAGATCGTCCAGACTGCCGATCACCATTTCATGCGGAATCTTGCCGGTGTTCCTGACGAAGAAGCGGACGGTCTCGCCGGCCTTGACGCTGATGTTGTCCGGGGTGAATCGCATGGCGTCGTCCATGGTGACTTCGATGGTGCGGTCCACCTTGGCCGGGTCGCCCGGCTTGCCCGTGATTGACGCAGGTGCTGCCTTCTCCATGGCGGACATGTCATGGCCACCCGGCATCATCTTGTGGCCATCCATGCCGTGCCCGCCGGCGTGGTCTCCTGCCGCCAGGGCAATAGCCGGTAGCACGCCAAAAATCAGAATTGACAGTGTCTTCAGTTTCATCATGTTGCTCCTAATGGGTTGAGTGATTCGATCGTCATTGCAATACATCAGAACCAGAAACGCACGCCGGCAACCCAGCGTGTTTCATCTGTTTTTTCGCCCGCAGCGCGGGCCAGATCGGCGGTCTTGCCGAATTTCCCGGCGCGTTCCACGCCAACATAGGGTGCGAACTGACGGGTGAATTCGTATCTCAAGCGCAGGCCCGCCGCGCCGTCAGAAAGACCGCTTCCGATACCCAGGGCCTCGTCACTTTTTCCGTAGGCGTTGATTTCAAGACGCGGCTGCAAGACAAGCTTTTGCGTGAGCAGCAACTCGTACTCCGCACCCAGGCGGAACGCAGTTCTGCCCATGTCGCCGACATAGGCGGCCGCATCGACTTCAAACCAATAAGGCGCGAGGCCCTGCACGCCGAAGGCCAGCCAGCTGCGATCAGGGCCCACGCCGCTGTCGTAGCGCACGCCCAGCTGCGTATCCCAGAACGTGGCAATGGCATGACCCCACAACAGCTCGGTGCGCGCTTCCTGCAGCTTGCCCTGGCCATAATCGCCTTCCGCCTTGACGACCAGCCGGTCGTAGTTGCGCCCGAACCAGGCCTGGGCTTCGTAGGCGGTGGCGTTCCCCTCGCGCGTGTCTACGCGTTCCAGACGGTCAACCAGCAGGCTTCCGAAGCTGTGCTCATCGGCAAGGCGAAGCTGACGAGGCCCAGGGAGGGCGTATTTACCGCTTTCGAGGGTGTAGCCACCCGAATAGGCATGCGGGTCGCGTGCGTCGGGCGGGGCAGATCCCCCCTGCATGTTCATTTCGCCATGATCCATTCCCGCCGTACCCTGCTGCGGTGCAGACTGGCTGCCATGATCCATGCCCGGCATTTCACCGGCGGTTTCCGTCTTTTCCGGTCTCATACCGGGCATCGCACTGGGATCCATACCGCTGTGGTCCATTGCCGGCATCGCATCCGGGCCCACCCTGGGCTTGACCGCGTCTGGAGACGGCGCACCCTGATGCTGAGCATGATCCATCGTCTCGGCGGCGGGACTGGTTTGTGCCCAGACAGGCGTCATGCCAAGGCCGATGATTGCCATTGCAAGTACATTCATTCGCTTGTTTGTCATCTTCATATTCCTCTCGTTGCTGTCGGCGCTTACGCCACCACCACTTCGCGGAACATGCCCGCATCCATATGCAGGAGCAGGTGGCAGTGCCAGGCCCAGCGGCCGAGGGCGTCCGCGCTGACCAGGAAGCTGACACGCTGTGCCGGCTGCACGTTGATGGTGTGCTTGCGCGCCAGAAACTGTCCGTCCGGGCTTTCCAGTTCGCTCCACATCCCGTGCATGTGCATGGGATGGGTCATCATGGTGTCGTTGTGGAGAATGACGCGCAGCCGTTCGCCATACCGGAAATGCACTGGCGTGGATTTCCCGAACTCGAGGCCGTCGAGCGACCAGGCGTAGCGCTCCATGTTGCCGGTCAGATGCAGCTCGATCTCGCGCTCGGGGCCGCGCGGGTCGATCGGCCCGCCTATCGTGTGCAGGTCGGCGTAGGTCAGCACACGGCGGCCGTTGTTGCGCAGGCCAATCCCGGGGTCATCCAGATTGGTGCGTGCCATGTCCACCCGCATGTCGGTGCTGGGGCCATATTCGGTTTTCGCGTGGCGCGCCTGCGTACTCGGCCTGGCCAGTTTTCCGCCCATGGCCATTCCGGCTGGCATGGCGTGCTTGCTGTGATCCATGGCCATGCCGCCGTGATCCATGCCGCTCATGCCGGCCATCCCGTTCATGCCGCCGGAACTGCCGGGATCCATCCCGGCCATGCCGCCGCCCATGTCGCCCATCATGTCTGCCATGGTCAACCATTCGGGCTTGTCCGGTTTCGGCACCGCGGCAGCCAGCCCGTGCCGGGTGGCGAGCGTGCCGCGCGCGAAGCCGGTGCGATCCATCGACTGCGCGAAGATCGTGTAGGCGTCATCACTGGGGGTGACGATCACGTCGTAGGTTTCGGCCACCCCGATGCGGATCTCGTCCACCGTCACCGGCTCGACGTCCTGGCCGTCGGCCTGCACCACGGTCATCTTCAGTCCGGGAATACGAACGTCGAAGAACGTCATCGCGCCGGAGTTGATCAAACGCAGCCGCACGCGCTCGCCCGGGCGGAACAGCCCGGTCCAGTTACCGGCCGGTGCGGTGCCGTTAACGAGATAGGTGTAGGTGTAAGCCGAGATGTCGGCCAGATCGGTCGGGTTCATGCGCATCTCGTTCCACATCTTGCGCTTGTCGAACGCCGCCTTGAATCCGTCGCGCGAGACGTCGCGAAAGAAATCGACTACCGTCGGCTGGTTGAAGTTGTAGTAGTCGCTTTGCACCTTGAGCTTGGCGAAGACGCGCATGGGATCTTCGTCCGTCCAGTCCGACAGCTGCACGACGTAGTCGCGATCCGCCTGGATCGTCTCGCCGCCAGCCGCTTCGATGACGATGGCGCCGTACATGCCGGTCTGCTCCTGCAGGCCGGAGTGCGAGTGGTACCAGTAGGTGCCGGTCTGCTCGACCTTGAAGCGGTAGGTGAAGGTTTCTCCCGGCGGGATGCCCTTGTAGCTGATCCCCGGCACACCGTCCATCTCGAATGGCAAGAGAATGCCGTGCCAGTGAATGGACGTGTCCACAGGGAGCCGGTTGGTGACGCGGATGGTCACGGTATCGCCCTCCCGCCAGCGCAGCGTTGGCCCAGGAATCGATCCGTTGATGGTCGTGGCCATACGCGGCCTGCCGGTGAAGTTGACCGGCGTTTCCGCGATTACGAGGTCAAATTCCGTGCCCTGGAGGACCGGGGCGCTGCCTGTCGTGGTGGCGGCGGCATTCGCCCAGACCGGCTTGATGGCTGACGGCAAGCCCAGCAGAAGACCGCCCGCCGCAAGCCCCTGAACGAACCGGCGGCGTGGAAAATCCGGCAGGGCCAAAGCAAGCGAAGAATGAGGCATCGAATCATGTTTCATGTGGGCTGCTCTCCAATACAGGTTTGACTGCATCCTGAGGGGGCGCACCCAACATCAAACTGACGGCTGAATTACAAATCTGTAATGCGATGCCTCTGCAGGCGTGCGCTGTGGCAGGATGCGGGCATCCAGGCGAGTATTCCCACCATGAAAATATTGATTGTCGAAGACGAACCCAAGACGGGCGATTACCTGAAACAGGGACTCACCGAGGCCGGGTTCGTCACGGACCTGGCGCGCGACGGCTGGGACGGGCTGGAACTCGCCAAGGCGGGGCACTACGACCTGATGATCCTGGATGTGATGCTGCCCGGCCTCAATGGCTGGCAGGTGCTCGAAGGCGTGCGCCGGGCCGGGGTCGACATGCCGGTGCTGTTTCTGACCGCGCGCGATCAGGTCGAGGACCGGGTCAAGGGGCTGGAACTGGGGGCCGACGATTATCTGGTGAAGCCTTTCGCCTTTGCCGAGCTGCTGGCCCGGGTGCGCAGCCTGGTGCGCCGCGGGCATAACAGCCTGGAATCCACTGTCCTCAAGGCAGCCGACCTGGAACTGGACCTGTTGCGGCGACGCGCCACGCGGGCGGGACGCAAGATCGAACTCACGGCCAAGGAGTTCGCCCTGCTGGAACTGTTTCTGCGCCGCCAGGGCGAAGTGCTGCCGCGCAGCCTGATCGCCTCCCAGGTCTGGGACATGAACTTCGATTCCGACACCAACGTCATCGACGTCGCGGTACGCCGACTGCGGGTCAAAATCGACGAGGGTTTTGAATCCAGGCTCATCCATACCGTGCGCGGGATGGGCTATGTGCTGGAAGTCGGCCCGGAAAGCGCGGCCCCATGAAATCCCTCTCCCTGACCACCCGGATCAGCCTGCTTTTTGCTGTGGCCGCTGCGCTGGTCCTGCTTGTAACGAGCTTTTTTCTGATGCAAGAAGTGGAAGCCCATTTCATAGAGGAGGACCGGATCGAACTCAATGGCAAGCTGGCGCTCGTCCGGAACCTGTTCATGCAAGCCTCCAACAGCAAAACCCTGGACCGTCTGCCCCAGCAACTGGACGACGCCCTGGTGGGTCATCATGGACTCGCCGTCGTCGTGACCGATGCGAAGGGGAATATCTGGTTCGCCACCTCGGGCGCGGATTTTCCGCGCACGCTGCTGCAAGCCTGCCAGGCGCGGCCAGCAGCGTGTACGGATGGGACCTTGCATCAATGGGCGCAAAACGGCGTCAGCCACCGGGGCATGGCCGTGTCGATGATGGCAGGCAGCGGCGGGCCCTACACCTTGGCCGTGGCACAGGACATCGAGCACCATGCGCTTTTCATGAACACGTTCCGCTCGGTGCTGGGCAGCGCCATTGCCTTGGCCGCCCTGGCCATGGCCGGCCTGGGCTGGATCGTTACCCGATGGGGGCTCTTGCCCTTGCGCCAGGTCACCGACACCGTGGCTGGAATTTCCGCCGAACGTCTCGGCGCGCGCCTTGAGGCTTCGGGCCTTCCGACCGAACTCATGCCGCTCGCTGCCGCATTCAATGCCATGCTGGCTCGCCTGGACGATTCCTTCCGGCGGCTCTCCGAGTTCTCTTCCAATATCGCGCACGAACTGCGCACCCCGATCTCCAACCTGATGACCCAGACCCAGGTGGCGCTTTCCGGTGCGCGCGACAACAACGAATACAAGGAAGTCCTGTACTCGAGCCTGGAAGAATACGAACGCATGGCCCAGATGGTCGGCGACATGCTCTATCTTGCCCAGGCCGACAACGGCCTCCTCTCACCGGGCCGGGAACGCGTCAACCTGGCCAATGAAACACATGGCCTGTTCGATTATTTCGAAGCGTGGGCGGAGGAGCGCGGCGTTTCGCTGGCCTTGACGGGATCGGCCACTGTGCCGGGCGACCGGCTGATGCTGCGGCGTGTGCTCAGCAACCTCATATCGAACGCCATTCGGCATACGCCACCGGGCCAGACCGTGCGCGTATCGCTGGCGATGCACGGCGACAAGGCCGTCCTTGCCGTCGAGAACCCCGGCCCCGAAATCCCGGCCGAGCACCTCCCCAGACTCTTCGACCGTTTCTACCGCGTCGACCCTTCGCGTCAACGCAAAGGCGATGGCGCCGGGCTGGGGCTTGCCATCGTCAAATCCATCATCGACGCACATGGCGGCTCGATCAAAGTCGCATCTACCCGCCAGGCGACACGGTTCCAGCTCACCTTGCCTGCGTTGGCTGAATAATGCATAGCGGTACCGATCATGCGGCATAAATGACCGGAGTCTGCCAAAGGCCGGTCAGGGAACTTACCCCAGATGGCTGCTCCTCGGCCTTATGTGAAGCTTTCACATAAGGCCGACTGTGCATAATCGGCCATAGCAGGCATAGCGAAAATTAGGTCCAATGCCCGCTGGCGGCTGCGAACCAGACCTTTAACGATTGTGTTGAGCAGCCAACGGCAAGCGACGCGCGCGTTGGCGCACCGCCGACTTGATATCGGCGACCTCAAGTCGGGTTTCGTCATAGCGCACGGTGGCGCTTCTAGCAGCGAAATTCACAGTAACGCTTTCGACACCCGGCACGTCACGAATCCGCCTCTCCACTTCGTCCACGCTCAATACCGACAGCATGGCGTGCACTTCAATAACGCTCGTTTTCATCGCGCCTCCTTAGCCGTCTTCATACTCAAAATGTCTTGTTTCGCCCCCGCTTATTTTGCAAACTGGTCGCCTTCAAGATATGCAGCATCGTATGCAAATACGATTTGCGGATCCGGCAAGATCAGCCGCTCGTCCTTATCGGCATAGTGAAGCCGGCTGAGCAGATCCTTGGTAATGTTGAGCCGCGCCAGCTGCTTGTCGTCGGCGCGTACGATAGTCCACGGCGCTATGGGGTTGTGAGTGTGCGCCAGCATCTCGTCGCGCGCCAGGCCGTATGCTTCCACTTCTTGAGCGCCAGGTTGTCAAGCGTGCTGACTTTCCATTGCGTGAGTGGATCGCGCTTGCGCTCATTCAAGCGTTGCTTCTGCTCGGGTTTGCTGATGTCGAGGTAGTACTTGAGGAGCTTGATTCCCGAGCGCACCAACATCTGCTCGAAGTCTGACACCGAACCCATGAACTCTTGGTACTCGGCCTCGGTGCAGAAGTCCATTACCCGTTCCACCCCGGC
>JBPPMF010000239.1:0-18010 GCA_051305915.1 Thiobacillus sp.
TTCGGTACGCGACGACAGATCGAGGTTGCCGGTGGCAATCTGACTCGACGCGGTGGCCACGCTTTCAGTGCCGGATCGCACCTGACCCACGACGCGCACCAGGCTGTCGTTCATTTCTTTCAGCGCCTGCATCAACTGGCCGATCTCATTCGTCGAGTTGACTTCAATACGCTGCGTCAGGTCGCCTTCGGCAACGGCACGCGCAAGCTTCAACGCCGTATCCAGCGGACCGGTAATGGCGCGAATCAGGGCAAAACCAAGCCATGCCGCCATGGCCAGACCAATGACGATGGAAGTGATAGCGATATTGCGGATGTCGACGCTGCGGTCGTGCGCCAGGTCGAATTCATCCTTAGCCACTTTGAGTTGCAGATCGACGAGTGCGCTGATGCCTTCGCCGACAGGCAGGTAAAGTGAAGTCAGTTGGCTTTCCGCATACCGCTTGGCAGCATCGTAGTTGCCCTCGCGCAAAACAGCCATCGTCGGCCGCAAGCCATCGACGACAAATGCTCTGCGGTCCTCGCCGAATTTGTCGGCGAGGATTTTCTCTTCCGGCGTAAGTGTGGTCGCCATGTAAGCCTCCCAGATGCCGGTGATTTCTGCGATGTTTTTCTCAACCTGCGCAGTTTTTTCAACAACGGCCTCCGGGGTTTGCGCAAGCAAGGCTTCCTCGAGCAGCAGGCGGTTCTGCAGCAACAGGGATTCGATCGCTGCGACCTGACCGAGCGGAATGGTGCGGTCCTCGTAAACGGTTTTCAGCGCTGCCTCGTTTTTGTTGATGCCGTTCAGTCCGATGAGTCCAATTCCCAGCAGCAGGACAGACAAGAGCGACAGAATGAAGATCAGTCGTGCCTTGATGGTCATATTCTTAAACATTTAAAACTCCCCGATGAATTTGGATGGCAGACATTCAATCTATTGGCGCCGGATCAGGCCGCAATTTTTTCGATCAGTCCCATTTCGGGGCTGGACATGAGCTTGTCGATATCCACCAGGATCAGCATGCGATCATTGAGCGTGCCGAGGCCGATGAGGTAATCGCTGTCGAAGGTGGTCCCCATTTCCGGCGCGGGCTTGACCTGTTCCGGAGACAAGGTGGTGACATCGGATACGCTATCCACCACCATGCCCATGACCCTGCCGCCAATGCTGAGGATGATCACGACCGTGAACTGATCGTAGGTGGGCGTGCCCAGGTTGAACTTGATGCGCATATCGACGATCGGCACGATGATGCCGCGCAGGTTCACCACGCCCTTGACGAAGTTTGGCGAGTTGGCGATGCGGGTGACCGGCTCATAGCCGCGTATCTCCTGCACCCGCAGGATATCGATGCCGTATTCTTCCTTGCCCAGGGTGAAGGCCAGGAATTCTTTTCCGGAATTGTCCCCGGAAGTCTGCGCACCGCTTTGTGCGTCTGTCTGTGAGGTGTACGACATATTTTTTATCCTTGATCTGGCCTCAAAAATAAATGGGGTCAGCGTTAAGCTGGCGGCTTGAACGCAACAGCGCGGAAACATCGAGAATCAGGGAAACGCCGCCATCTCCAAGAATGGTGGCGCCGGAAATGCCGGCCACCTTGCGGAAATTCGATTCCAGGTTTTTGACGACAACCTGCTGCTGCCCGACCAGACCGTCGACCAGCAAGGCCGCCTTTTTCCCGTCGGCTTCAAGAATGACGACGATCCCCTGAGTTGGATCGGTAAAATTCGGCTCAATGGCAAAAATCTGATACAGCGGAATCAGCGGTAAATACTCTTCGCGGATTTTGACCACATGGCCCTGGCCGGCGATTTCCTTGACGTCTGCAGCGGCCGGTTGCAAGGATTCGATGACGTAGCCCAGTGGCAGGATGTAGACCTCTTCGCCCACCCTGACCGACATGCCGTCGAGAATCGCCAGCGTCAGCGGCAGCGAGATGGCAATCGTGGTGCCGGCGCCTGGCGTGGAACGGATATCGACCGTGCCGCCCATCGCCGCAATGTTGCGCTTGACTACATCCATGCCGACGCCGCGGCCGGACACGTCGGTCACGACTTCTGCGGTGGAAAAACCCGGTGCAAAAATGAGCTGCAAGACGTCGGCATCGGGCATCGTGTCCGATACCGGCAGACCTTGCTGCTTCGCCTTGGCCAGAATCCTGTCGCGACTCAAGCCGCCACCATCGTCACTGACTTCAATCACGATATTGCCGCCCTGATGCGCGGCGGAAAGGGTCAGTTTGCCGGTTTCGCTCTTGCCCGCAATGCGGCGCTTATCGGGCATTTCAATGCCATGGTCGACGCTGTTGCGCACCAGATGGGTCAGCGGATCGACAATGCGCTCGATCAGGCCCTTGTCGAGTTCGGTGGCCGCACCGCGCGTGACGAATTCGACTTTCTTGTTCAACTTGGCGGCCAGGTCGCGCACCATGCGCGGGAAGCGCGAGAACACATAATCCATCGGCATCATGCGGATCGACATGACAGCTTCCTGCAGATCGCGCGTGTTGCGCGCCAACTGGCTGGCGCTGTTGAGCAGCCGCTCGTGATGAAGCGGGTCGAGTGCACCGATACGCTGCTCGATCATGGCCTGGGTGATGACCAACTCACCGACCAGGTTGATCAACTGATCGACCTTTTCAATGCCGACCCGGATCGATGAGGATTCCTGGTTGGCACCTTCCTTGTCGCTGGCCCGACGGCCAGGGTTCTTGGCTTCGGAGGCGACAGTGGGCGTTTCAGCTTTAGCTGGCTCTGCAGATGCAGCGGCTGATTGGCTGCCAGCCTCCACCTGATCGGGTTCGAAAATTCCGTAGCCGGGGTCTTCGTCGGCTGGCTTCGTTTCAGCCGCAGCCCCGCCATGACTGATCTTGAGGTCGTCCGGGTCGAGCACAAATGAGCAGATCGCGACGATGTTGTCCTGGCTCTCGGGGGTGGTCAGCATGAAAACCACGCGATTGTCAGGCAGGCTTTCCTGGATGATCGCGCCCAGTAGGCCCAGTTCGGCGGCCAACGCGTCAACATCGCGCTGTGGCACTTCGGGCAATTCGATGCGGAAGCAGAAGTTGCCTTCGACGTCTGCAATGGGCGTGGCTACAAGCTGTTTGGGTGCGGGTGCTGCGGCGGCAGGCGCGGCGGCGCCAGTGGATGCGGTGTCGGACACGATGCCCTGCGAAAGCGCCTTGAGCCGCTGGCACACATTGTCGACCGCTGCCTGGTCAACACTGGAGCCATGATGATGGCCATCCATTTGCATGGTCAGCACATCCTTGGCCACCAGGAAGGCATCCACATGATCGGGCGTCAGCGCCATCTCGCCCTTGCGGATACGATCAAGCAGCGACTCCAGCATGTGGGTGACTTCAGTAATATCGTTAAACGCAAAGGTGGCAGCGCCGCCCTTGATGGAATGTGCAGCGCGGAAGATCGCATTGAGATCTTCGCTATCGGGCGCGGACACGTCGAGAGCCAGCAGAAGCTTCTCCATTTCGGCGAGCAGTTCATCCGCTTCGTCGAAAAAAACCTGGTAGAACTGGCTCATATCAATCGTCATATTCTCACTCCGTTATTTATGTGCTGCCCATTACGATTGCTGCATATTCAGCGCCGCATGTTCAGCCAATCAGTTTCTTGACCACTTCGGTCAAGCGTGCCGGATCAAATGGTTTCACCAGCCAGCCATTGGCGCCAGCAGCCCTGCCCTTCGCCTTCATGTCGTCCCCTGACTCCGTGGTCAGCATCAATATCGGCACCGTTTGGTAATTCTTCAGGCCGCGCAGCGCCTTGATCAGACTCAGGCCATCCATGCCCGGCATGTTCTGGTCGGTCAACACCAGATCGGCTTGCTGCAGCTTCGCCTTGTTCAGCGCATCCTGTCCGTCGACCGCCTCGATCACTCGATAACCAGCGGCCTTCAGACTGAAGGTCAGCATCTGGCGCAATGAGCCCGAGTCATCTACTGCAAGTATTGTTTTACTCATTGTTGCTCCTGCCATTTTCGTTATCGGGCTGTTGCCCGCATGTTTCGTGATTCAAAACAACTCGATGTCGCCGCTTTCCATGTGGCGCTGCTTGACGGTGCTGCGCACCCCGCCTTCCAGTTCGGCAAAGCGCGTTGTCACCCGGTTGCTGATGTGTACCAGCGCCGCCAGCAGATCGGCGTCGCTGCTTTCTGCCGGAACCAGACTGCTTGTTTCAAGCGCGCCAAAAACGTCACGCAGCCCGGCCAGATGACGTGCCATGCGGCCGATCAGCTGACTGGTCATATCCTGGAACTGCAGGCCGGTCACGGCCGCCCCGACATGCTGGTTGATCTCGCCGTGCAGCGCCTCGAAACGTGCCGCGTATTCCACAGCCGACATGCCGCCAGCCTGCAGGTTGTTCAAGGCTGCCTGCTGCTGGTCGACTGCATGATGAATTGCCATGAAGCTTGCGCAGACTTTCTTGACGGCCTCGTCCAGCAGCACATCCATCTGCACCAGATCGCGCTCGATCTCGGCCAGATGCTGGCCACCGTTCGCCGACACGCCGGATAAAAGTTGCACCACCTCTGCGTTCAACTGCTCGCCAGGCGACATGTCATTGGCAGCCATTCTCGGGTTCACAGGAAGTTGAATAGTGACAGGCCGGAGATGGTCACAAAAGAGCGCTGGGCAGCCTCGAGCGTGATCTGCTGCTGCGAGAGTTGCGTCAGCGCCTGGGTGTAATCGAGATCCTGCAAGTCGGACAGGATCTGGCTGTACTGGATATGGCGATCCTCGCCCGCGCTGTCGAGCGCGTCGAGTTCCTGCAGGCGCGAACCAAGCGAGGCGCGAACCGTAAGCACGTTGTCGAGGCCAAGGTCCAGTTTGCTGTTGGCGGCTGCCAGGCCGATTGTCAGCGCGGAGTCATTTTGGCCTACAGGTTGCCCGACAGGAATATTCTGATCGATCCCGGGTGTGTTCAGCAGCGTAATCAGGTCGTTCAGGGTTTCGAACACATCCTGACCACCGCCCTGGAAGACCGTCTGTCCTGGGCTGTTGACCGCCATCTGGCGTGCGGTATCAACCTGCAGCAGCCGTTGACCCAGGTCGCCTTCATACGTCACCTCACCGGTGGTGGCATCTCTGGAAAACGCGGGGGTCGCGGTCTGGAAGCCAGAAAACTGGTAGTTGCCCATTGCATCGCGGCTGTTCGCCAGGCCCAGCAACTGGTCCAGACGGCCGCTCAATTCGGTGGCCATGAAGCCACGCTCGGTATCGCTCAAAGCGCCATTGCCGGCCGCGATGACGGTGGTTTTGACATCCTGCAGCAATGCGGTGACGCTCGACAGGGTGCCTTCCACCGCCCCGAGCGCACTTTGGGCATGCTGGCGATTGGCGCCCTGCTGGGTATTGAGCGACTGCGACTGGGTGACTTCGAGCGCACGCGCCGCGCCGACAGGATCGTCCGAAGGACTGAGGATGCGACGGCCGCTGGCAATCTGCTGCTGCGTTTTGTACAGGGCGGATTGCAGTTCGCCGATGCTGGCGGCACCGGATTCAAACAGGGTATGGGTGCTGATGCGCATGAGATCGTCCCCTTATCGGCCGAGTGAAAGCAGCACGTCGAACATCTGGCTGGCAATCTGCATCACCTTGCCCGCCGCCTGATAGGCCTGCTGGTAGCGCAGCAGATTGGTCGCCTCTTCGTCGAGGTTGACCCCTGATTCGTTTTGCAACGTGAAGTTCGCCTCAGCGAGCAGTTTGCCCGCCGCATTGCTGGTGACATCGAGTTCGCGGGTCTTGTTGCCCACCTGGCTGACCAGTTGCGAATAGGCGCCCTGGTAGGTGGTGGAGCCATTGCCCAGGGTGTTGGCGGTTTGCAGACTGGACAGCAGCAGCGCGTTACGGTTGTCGCCCACGCCGAACGGGTTGGCGGCGATGGTAAAGCTGTCGCCGTCAGCCGGGGCCATGCTCGTAGGACTGCCGAGGACGAAGCTGACGCCGCTGAAGCTGATGGTGGCACCCTCGACGTAAGGAACAATATCACCTGCCGCATAAGGAGTCGTGATGGGCGGATCACTCGTATCAGTCACTGTCACCGGGATCGACAGGGTGAAACCATCGCCATTCACTGCATCCACTTGGTAGGTAAAGGTCACCTGTGCAGCAAGTGGCGTCGTGTAGCTGCCGTCGACCGTGGCCGCGCTAATAGCAACATCCCCGTTATTGGAGATGGGTGCCGATGTGCCAACCGGAACAACAGGCAAAGCCGCTGCTGCCGCGATCTTTCTGGGATCGGTGATCGCCACGTCAATGCCGGAGGCGCCATTGATGGTCGGGCGGATCAGGAAGCTGTCGCCTGCGACGGGCGTGCCCGTCAGGCTGAGCGTAATCCCGTCCACGGTGTCCCCGTCCACAACGGTGACCGGGCTACCGTTGGGCAGGCGGCTCAGTGTGTAGTCGGTGCCGTCGAACTGGAGACGGTAATCGCTGGTGGTCAACGCATTGGCGTCGCTGATGTTGGCGGTCACGACCGCCGTGCTGGCAGGGTCATTGAAGGCGTTCGCGCGCACCACAGGGGCTGCCAGGGTGAAGAAGGCGCCGCCCGGATTGCCGTTGAGGTCAACGCCCTGCTGGTGTTGCGCGTTGAAGTTCATCGCCATGCCGATGGCGATGCGCCCGAGAGCATTCTGCGCCGGCTCCAGCGACTGGCTGCGGAATTCCAGAACCCCGCCTAGTTTGCCGCCGGCGAGGCTGGACGCACTTACGATAACGGGCCCTGCATTGGTCTGGTACGCCACCTCGATTTTTTCGGGATTGGTGGGAGAGGCGATGGTGGTGAGCCGGGAGGTGTTTGCGCCCACCACCAGCGGCTGACCATTGCCGATGAATACGTTGTAGTCGCTGTCGCCCTGCTTGACGACCGTCGCCTTGATTTCCTTGTTCAAATCCAGAATCAACTGATCGCGCTGATCGAGCAGATCATTGGCCGGCTTGCCGGTGGCGCTCTGCGCGCGGCCGATGGCATCGTTCAGTTGGGCAATCTGCTCCGCATAGGAGTTGATCGTGCTGACACTTGAGGTGACTTGGCTGTTGACGCCCTGCTCCATTTCCTTGAGGCGTCCGGCCAGGCTCTGCAAGCGCGCCGCAAGCGTCTCCGCCGACGATAGGGCCGCCTGGCGCGATGGAATCGATGCGGGATTGGATGCCATCTCCTGAATGCCGCTGAAAAATCCCTGCAGCGCCGGCGACAAGCCGGATGCCGGGTCGGCCAGCATGTTGTCGATCTGTTGAATCTGGGCGTAATGGCTATCGAGCGCGCTCTTGGTGGTCTGCGCGGTGCGCACCTGACTGCCGAGGAAATCGCTGTATATCCGCTTGACGGTGGATACTTCAGTGCCCTGCCCCATGAAGCCAAAGCCGAAACTCTGCGACAAGGCTGCACCCTGCACCACCACCTGGCGATTGTAGCCGGGCGTCGCGGCGTTCGCGATGTTGTGGCCCGTCGTGCTGAGTCCTACCTGCGCGGCAGTGAGTGCACTCTGACCAATGCTGAGAATACTGGATGCCATCTATTTCTCTGTGCGCGGGTTGATTGTGGAATGGTGTGCTTCAGACGCTTGATGGATGTATCGGTTGGTTTTCCGGATACTAAAGGCCCATCAAGCCCGATCAAGCTGCCTGATCACACCAATCAATTTCTGGGCGTAATTCGGATCAGTGGCATAGCCGGCCTGCTGCAAACCCTGGGCAAAGCCAGTGGCGTCCTGCCCCTGGGCGATGACATTTTGATAACGCGCGTTGCCGCGCAGCAGGTTGGCGTAGTCGCGGAAGGAATCGGCATAGGTGTCATAGGCGCGGAAGCTTTCCACCTGTTTCTGCGGCTTGCCGTTGACATATTCGGTGGTGACGATGTCGACCGTTTTACCTTTCCAGCTGGCACCGGCCTTGATGCCGAACAGGTTGTGGCTGTTCTGGCCGTCCGGCCCGCGGATTTCAGATTTGCCCCAACCGCTTTCCAGCGCCGCCTGCCCCAGCATGAAACGGGCGGGAATGCCGGTCGAGGCGCTTGCCGCCTGAGCGTACGGCAGCAGGCGCTGCACAAAGTCCTCGACATGGGCAGGGACATTGCCGCTACGAGTGGCGGCCGGCGGTGCCATCACCTGATCCGGCGGGTTCATCGGGAAGGCGGTTGCGGGCGCGTCGGCGTCCGGGATGCCCACGGTCATGGACAGCTGGCGCACCATCACGTCGGCCAGGCCAATGCCGCGACTGGCCATGCGCTGCGACAGCTGCTGGTCGAGCATTGAGGTATACATGCGGGTCTGCTCGCTGTCGAACATGCCGTCCTGCGGGGTGGCCTCGCGCATGCTTTTCATCAGCATGTTCATGAACACCGCCTCGAACTGCTGTGCCGCCTGCTTCAGCGACTCGGGCGACGCGTTCTTGGCATCGAGCTTGAGCTGGTTGACGCCCTGGACGTCGAGCGCAAATTTCGATGAGAGATCGGCGCCGCCAATGCCGTTCATCTAGATGACCTCCAGCTCGGCGCGCAGCGCGCCCGATGCTTTCAGCGCCTGCAGGATCGCCAGCAGGTCCTGCGGGGTAGCGCCGATGGAATTGAGCGCCTTCACCACATCGGAGAGCGCAGCGCTGCCCTTGAGCAGCATGACCTCGCCCGGCTGCTGGCGGATTTCGATCTGCGACTGCGCTGCGACCACGGTTTGCCCCTTGGAGAACGGCGCGGGCTGGCTGATCACCGGCTCGGTGCTGATGACCACCGACAGGTTGCCGTGCGACACCGCGCTGGGGTCGAGCATGACCGCCCGGTTCATCACCACCGAGCCGGTGCGCGCGTTGATGATGACCTTGGCCATGGCCTGCGCCGGACTGACGTCGAGACTTTCGATCGCGCCCAGAAATGCGACCCGCTCGTTTTCGCCAATCGGGGTACGCACCTGGATCACGCGGCCGTTCAGCGCACGCGCCGTGTCCTTGCCAAACTGCGCGTTCACCGCTTCCACCACCCGGCTGGCGGTGGTGAAGTCGCTCTGCCTTAATTCCAGATTGATGCTGCCGGATTCGCCCAGCACGGTGGTGATGGTGCGCTCGACCGTCGCGCCGGAGGGGATGCGGCCGACGCTCAGGTGATTGATCTGCACCTGGCTGCCGTTGGCCGAGGCGCCGGCGCCGCCGACCACCAGATTGCCTTGTGCCATGGCGTAGATCTGCCCGTCGGCGCCCTTCAGTGGGGCCATCACCAGGGTGCCGCCGCGCAGGCTCTTGGCATTACCGATCGACGACACCGTGATGTCGATGGCCTGGCCGGGCTGGGCAAACGGCGGCAGCTCGGCCGTCACCATCACGGCGGCGACGTTCTTCAACTGCATGTTGACGCCGGGCGGCAGGTTGACGCCCATTTGCGTCAGCATGTTGGTGACGCTCTGAACGGTAAAGGGTGTTTGCGTGGTCTGGTCGCCGCTGCCGTCCAGGCCCACCACCAGGCCATAGCCCACGAGCTGGTTGATGCGCACACCCTGAATGGCGGCGATATCCTTGATGCGCTCGGCATGTGCGGTGCTGCTCAGCGCGAGCGCGGCCAGCAGGCTGGTGAATACAAACAGCTGCAGAATTTTCATGTACCCACCCTTACAGCGGAATAAAACTGAGGAAGAAACGCGCCATCCAGCTCATCATTTCAGCTTTGTCGAAGTTGGCGCTGGTGCGGTATTCGATGCGTGCATCCGCCACCTTGCCGGACGACACGGTGTTGCCCGCCTGAATCGTGTCTGGCTGCACCACGCCCGACAGGCGGATGTATTCGGTGCCCTTGTCGAGCGCGATCTGTTTTTCGCCGGCGACAATCAGGTTGCCGTTGGGCAGCACTTCGATCACGGTGACGGTGACATTGCCGCTGAAGGTATTGCTGGAGTTGAGCGCTGACTTGTCCTCGTACTGACTCGACGATTCGGCGTTTACGCCGAGTTTCTGCAAAGCGGAAAGCGAGAGGCCAGCCGCCGCGCTGATCGACGAATCGACCTCGCTGCTTTTCGACGCATTGGACGATGCTTGTTTGGCAGCCTGGGTCTTCTCGTTAATAAGGATGGTGAGCACGTCGCCGACATGGCGCGCGCGTCGGTCCTCGAACAGCGGACGATAGGCAGCAGCCTGGTAGATCGCGCCATTGCTGGCCACCTGGGTGGGCTGCGCCTGCGGCCGGGCCGTCGTTGGCTGCTCCACGATGGAGGTCGGCGTGGTGCCGCAAGCTGCCAGTCCCAGCAGTGCGGCCATTCCCAACGCGCGTGTAGTCGTCATGGCAAATCTCACAGCTGGGTCAGGCGCTGCAGCATCTGGTCGGATGTCGTGATGGCCTTGCTGTTGATCTCGTACGCACGCTGGGTCTGGATCATGTTGACCATCTCCTCCACAACGTTGACGTTCGAGGTTTCGACATACCCCTGATTAAGCAGGCCGGCGCCGTTGCTGCCGGGCGCGTTGGAGCTTGGGGTACCGGATGAGGCGGTTTCGCCGTACAGGTTTTCACCCAGGCTCTGCAGGCCGGCCGGGTTGATGAACATCGCCAGTTGCAGGGAGCCGACCGTGACCGGGGTCGGCGATCCTGCCTGCTGAATCGAAACCGTGCCGTCGCGCGCGATTGTCAGACTTTGCGTGTCGACCGGAATGGTGATGGCGGGCTGCACCGCATAGCCGCTGGAAGTGACCAGTTGACCGTTAGCGTCGGCCTGGAACGAGCCATCACGGGTGTAGGAGGTGGTGCCATCCGGCATCAGAACCTGAAAAAAGCCGTTGCCCTGGATCGCCACGTCCTTGGCGTTGCCGGTCTGCTGCAGGTTGCCCTGGGTGAAGATGCGCTCGGTCGCAACCGGTTTCACGCCGGTGCCGATCTGCAGGCCGGACGGCAGCTGCGTCTGTTCGGACGACTGCGCACCGGGCTGGCGGATGGTCTGATACAGCAGATCCTCGAACACCGCACGCGCGCGCTTGAAGCCGCTGGTGCTGACGTTGGCGAGGTTGTTGGAAATCACGTCCATCTGCGTTTGCTGCGCATCCAGACCGGTCTTGGCAATCCATAGTGAGCGAATCATATCGGCTCCTTTAAAAAATCATTTCATCCGCGAAGGGCGCGGACAAAAAATCAACTCATGCTCAGCAGCCGGGCTGCTTTGCTGTCATTGTCTTCGGCACGTTGCAGCAACTTGATTTGCATGTCGAACTGGCGCGCCAGCGAAATCATGTTGACCATTTCATCGACGACGTTGACGTTGGAGGACTCCAGCGAACCGCTGATCAGCGACACGTTGGGATCGGCGTCAGCCGGGTTGCCGTCACGCAGACGGAACAGGCCGTCGTCGCCGCGCACCAGGTCGGTTTGCGGCGGGTTCACCAGTTTCAGGCGCCCCACCGCAGTCAAACCGGTCGCTTCAGACCCATCCGGCACCAGTGAAATCGTGCCGTCCTTGGCCACTGCGATGTTGCGGCCCGGGGGGATCGCCAACGGTCCGCCATCCCCCATCACGGTCAGACCGTCGCGCGTGAGCAGCACGCCGTTCTCGTCCATTTTCAGACTGCCGTTGCGGGTATAGGCCTCGGTGCCATCTTCGGCCTGCACCGCAATCCAGCCGTCCCCCTGCACCGCCACGTCGAGTTCACGCCCGGTATGCTGGATCGCGCCGCCGCGAAAATCGCTGCCGGTGGTGGAGTCGACCACGAAAGCTCGGGTCGGCAGGATCGCGCCCTGCACCTGCACCGCGCGGAACTGGTCGACCTGCGCGCGGAAACCGGTGGTGGTTGCGTTCGCCAGATTGTGCGAAGTCGTCGCCTGCTGTTCCAGGATGTGCTTCGCGCCAGTCATGGCGGTGTAGATGAGACGGTCCATGGTGTCCCCTTATCGCTTCAGCTCATCAACGCAGGTTGACCGCGGTCTGCAGCACCGCATCCTGCGCCTTGATGGTCTGCGCGTTGGCCTGGTAGACCCGCTGCGCCGTGATCAGATTGACCAGTTCCGCGGTCAGGTCGACGTTGGAATCTTCCACCGCCGACGACTGCAGCACGCCGAGGCTGCCGGAATCCGGCACCCCGATCAGCGGCGTGCCGGAAGCCGAGGTCTCGGCCCACATATTATTGCCGAGTGGCTGCAGGCCATTGGGGTTGGAGAAATTGGCCAGCACCACCTGGCCCAGCACGGCCGACTGGCCGTTGGTATAGCGGCCCTGGATCATGCCATCGGCGCCGATGTTGAAGCCGGCCAGCCGCCCCGAGGTGTAGCCATCCTGGTTCAGCGTGTTGACACTGAACGCGGAGCCGAACTGGGTGGTTCCGGCAAAGTCGAACGTGACATCAAACGTAGGTTCGGCACTCGTATCCGTGGCAGGAACGGTGACGGGCGTCCCATACGGCATCGGCGTCTGCAGAATACCGCTGGTGTTGAAGTCAAGGGTAGCAACAGCACCAGCACCAATCGGCACGCCATCACTCACTGCGTAGACCTCCCATTCTCCTGGGTTTGCCGTTTTGACGTAGAAGGTTTGCAGCGTCTGGGCATTGCCCAGGCTGTCAAAGACCGAAACCGCCGTCGAATGATTGAACGTGTTGGGGTCACTCATATCGAACGGTATGACAGTCGGCACCCCGCTGCCTGAATCCAGGTTGAGCACGGCATTCACTTCGGTCGTCATCTGCGGCGTCAGGTCGGCGGTGTTGATGCTCAATGGACCCGGCGCGCCGGTCAGCAGCGTGCCGCTGGCGTCCGACGTATATCCGGAGAGCTTTGCACCACTGGGGTTGACGATGAAGCCCAGGCGATCCAGTTGGAACTGGCCGTTGCGCTGGTAAGTCACTTCACCGTTGTTTTCCATGCGGAAAAAGCCGCCGCCGTTGATCGCCATGTCCAACGGGTTATTGGTCGCAGTGATGTTGCCCTGGGTGAATTGCTGGGCCACGAGCGCAAGCTTGGTGCCAATGCCGACGTTGGAGCCACCGGCACCCGTGAGGGAGCTGGCATAGACGTCGGCAAACTGCGCCTGAGACTGCTTGAACCCGACCGTGCCGGAGTTGGCGACGTTGTTGCCGATCACATCCAGATTCTTTGCGGCGGCATTGAGGCCGCTCAAACCTTGCTGAAAACCCATGTTCTGCTCCTTGTGTTGATTGCGATCGATCGCCCTGTCGGGTTCACGCTGCCCTGCTCAGAAAATCAAAAAATCTGCCGGATATCGGCATAACTCGCGCTCTCGTTGCCTGCCAGATTCAACTGCACGCCCTTGCTGTCCTGCGAAACGCTGTTGACCAGCCCCAGATGCAGGGCGGTGACGGCCACCGTCTTGCCCTCGCTGACGGTTTCGATCTTGCAGTGATACGCCGCGTCGGGAGCGGCGCTGCCGTCGTCGCGCAGGCCATCCCACTCAACCAGGTTCATGCCTTCCTTGCGTTCGCCCAGGTTCACCGTCCGCACCTTGGCGCCCGCCGCGTCGCTGATGGTGAGGATGACATTGTCCGCCGGCGTCTTCAGTTCGAAGCCCACCACGTTCTCAATCTCGGAGGGTCGGATGCTGTCGCCCGGCACCAATACCGCGCGTCCGATCAGGTTGGCGGCCTGCGCCATCTGGTTGACCCCCAGGCTGGCAGCGAGCGCCTGCATGGTGGAGTTCATGTTCTCGATACCCTGCACGGTGGACAGTTGAGCCAACTGGCTGGTCACCTCGGCGTTGTCGAGCGGATTCATCGGGTCCTGATTCTTCATCTGGGCCACCAGCAGGCTCAGGAAACGATCCTGTGCCTCATCCGTTTTCTTGGATGCGGTGGCCGTTCCTGCGCCGAACAGGCTGCTGACATTGCTTGCCTCTTGTACTGTACTCATGGCGTATCCTCGTTAGCGTTCAGGCCGGTCACTGACCCAGGCTCAGGGTCTTGAGCAGCAGGGTTTTGCTGGTGTTCATCATTTCCACGTTGGACTGATAGGAACGTGAAGCGGAAATCATGTTGACCATCTCCTCAACCACATTGACGTTGGGCATGGTCACGTAGCCGGTCTCGTTGGCGAGCGGATTCTTCGGGTCGTACACCATCCGCATCGGCGACGGGTCATCGATCACCGCGGCGACGTTCACCCCGGTTGCGCCGTTTTGACCCACGGGCATGGCCGAAAACACCACTTGCTTGGCCCTGTAGGTTTCGCCATTGGCGCTGGTTGCGCTATCCGCGTTGGCCAGGTTGCTGGCGACGGTGTTCAGTCGCTGCGACTGGGCATTCATGGCCGAGCCGGCCACGCTGAAAATATCGAATAAAGACATGCGCTAGACTCCCTATCTCTGACCTATCCCTGAATGGCCGACAGCAGACCTTTGATCTGCGAACTGAGCCGGTTCAGGTTGAATTCATAATGAATGGCGTTGTCGGCGAAGGCTGCACGCTCGGCGTCCATGTCCACCGTGTTGCCGTCGACGCTGCCTTGCGCCGGCGTCCGATACAGCAGGCCCGCGTCGGCTGCCAGGCCGGGCTTGCCGCCCAGGTGGCCAGGCGTGGTGGTCGCCAGCGTCACGCCGCCGGCCACGGGCGCAGCCTTCAGCGCACCCTGCAGGGCGGATTTGAAGTCCAGGTCGCGCGCCTTGTAATTGGGCGTATCAGCGTTGGCGATGTTGGAGGCCAGCACCTGCTGGCGCTGGTCGCGTACGCGCAGCGCCTGGGTGTGGAAGTTCAGCATGTCGTCCAGCCGATTCAGCATGTCGGTCACCTCGTTTGCTTTGCGATTTGAACTGCAAAGCCTTTTTGCGATGACTGCATCCTAGACAGCCCCCTGTCCATCCAATCGCACGATAAGCGGCAAAAATCCGGTCCATTTCGCCGTTTAAGATGACAGGCGGCTTTCTACAATGGCGCAGTGTGAGAGGTTGAGCGAGGAATCGGAATGGCAGCAGCACGTATCCATACAGGCAGACAAGCCCACCAGGTGATGCTGGCGATCGCATGTCTGTGCGTTTCCATCGTCGCCCAGGCG
Source organism: Thiobacillus sp. (assembly GCA_051305915.1). Lineage (GTDB taxonomy): Bacteria > Pseudomonadota > Gammaproteobacteria > Burkholderiales > Thiobacillaceae > Thiobacillus. Next base: position 14,958 of record JBPPMF010000239.1, read on the forward strand.
ACGGGTCGGCAAGATCCAGCCGCCCTGCAAACCCATGTCGAACGCTTTCTGAAAACGCAGACCAGCGGCCTGCCAGGCACGGTATCGATCCAGGTGAAGCCGCCGCGCAGCGCGCTGCCCACCTGCGCTTCACTCGATACGTTTCAGCCCCCGGGCAGCCGCAGCATCGGCAAGATCACTGTCGGCGTGCGCTGCCTGGCCCCAACAAAATGGACGGTTTACCTGGCTGCCCAAGTGCGGGTGATCGGTAACTATGTCGTGACCCGGCAGCCGCTGAGCGCCAACCATGTCCTGACGGCGGCCGACATCACGCTGCGCGAGGGCGATCTCGGCAACCTGCCCGCCGACGTTGTCACCGATGCCGAGACGATACTGGGGTACCGCGCCGTATCCGGCCTCGCCGCAGGCGCCCCGTTGCGCAGCGCGGTGTTGCGCCCACCGCTCGCGGTCCAGCAGGGACAAGTCACCCGGCTGGTGATGAGCGGTCCGGGGTTTTCGATCCAGAGCGAAGGCCAGGCGCTGGCCAATGCCAGCCGCGGCGACCGGGTGCGGGTCAAGACCCGCTCCGGCCAGGTGGTCAGCGGCATTGCGCACGATGACCAGCAGGTGGTGATCGCCTTCTGAAGCGTGCCTGAACCCGCCCTTCTGAAACGTGCTTGAAACCGCTAAAAATTATTTGCAAATTTCCGTTACTGATATAGCCTTGCGGGTGTCACACCTATCCGCCTGTCCAGACTCAGGAATCTGCCATGAAAATTGATACCGGACTCAAGTCGCTTACGCTGCCGCCCGCCGTCGACAACCGGCCGGCTCAGGCACGGTCGGGCACGCATACTGCTACCGAGCAAACCGATGTCAGCCTGAGTGCGCGTGCGGCCGAACTGAAGCAACTGGAAACCCAGCTTGCCGCGGTTCCGGTTGTCAACCGCAGCCGCGTGGAGAGCATCAAGGAAGCCATCGCCAGCGGTCAGTACGTCATCAATAGCGAGAACATCGCCGCGGGTCTGCTCGACATGGCGCAGGATACGATCCGTGTCGCCCGATAAATCACCGCAGCACAGCGCAGGCCTGCTGGCCAAACTGAAGGCGGAAAATGCCGCATGGCAGGCCTTGCTAAATGTGCTGGGCACGGAAGAACAGGCCCTCATCGACGGCGACGCTGACCGCCTGGCCTTGTTGAGCACGGCCAAGCTCACGCAGCTACAGTCCGTGAGCGACCATGTGCAAAGCCGCCATGCAGATCTGGTGGCGGCCGGACACAGCCCCGATCACGCCGGCATGGACGCCTGGCTGGCGCAACTCAAGCAGCCCGAGCAGCGCGCCTGCTGGCAGCAACTATGCGAAATGGAACAACAGGCCCAGGCCATGAACCAGCGCATCGGCGCGCTGATCGAGATGCGCCTGACCTCCACCCGCCAGGCACTCAACGTGCTGATCCACAGCGCCACCAGCCAGGGCGGCCTGTACGACCAGGCGGGACAGGCAGTCGCCGCCCACAAGGGCAAACCCCTCACCGCTGCCTGATCAACACCTGAAACGTTGCGGGGCGATTGCCCGCATCAATTCAAGCTCTAGCGGCAGCGGCTGCACCGTGATCCGGTCGGCCAGCGCCTCGCCCAACAACCCCGCCCACACCACGCCGCGCGAAGCATAGCCGGCCGCCACGTACAGTCCCGCCTGTCCATCGATCGCGCCAACAATCGGCAATCGATCCGGCAGCGTCGCGCGCAGTGAGGCGCGCCCGCTCACCTCATTCACTGTAAAACGTTCACCCGCGCCCGGCAGGATCGTCTCAAGGCGCGCCAGATTGGCGAGATCGCTGGCCGTGCGCGGCGTCGTGTCATCGTCATCGTGCTCGTAGGTTGCGCCGACCAGCATCCGGCCCGCACACGGCGCCACATAACCTTCGCACGCAATCACCCGCTGGATTTCCGGCAGGCAGTCGAACGGCAGTTGCGTGATCTGGCCGCGCACGGTGTTGAGCGGCCAGTTCTGTCCAGGAACAAGACTCAGCGCATCGCGCGCGTTCGCCAACACCACGGCATCGGCCTCGACCAGCACCGTGCCATCGGCTCCCAGCACCTGCCAGCCGCTTGAGCCGGCCTGTACACGCGTAACGGCGCAGCCGGTTCTGAGGTGAATCGCCGGATGGTCGAGCCAGGCGCGACACAAACTGCCCGGCACCACCCAGCCCGCCGTCGGATAAAACACGCCACCCGATGTGACCTGCCAGTTGGCCAGTTCACACGCCTCGTCCTGCTCCACCCAGCGCGCGAAGTCGGCAGGTGGCGCGGTATCGGCTAGCGCCTGCTGCTGCTTCGCCGCGGCATTGGCATCGCGTGCCAGATGCAGCACACCGCAGCGCGCCCAATCGATGCCGTCCAACGCCGCCCACGTGCGTAAATCATGCAAAAAAGCCGCACGCGTCAGACGGCTGGCAAGGTTGTCGTCACGCGACACCAACGGCCGGAACACCCCAGCCGGGTTACCCGACGCGCCTTGGGCAATCGTATCGGCACGCTCCAGCACAGTGACCGCGACGCCACGCTGTGCCAGCGCATGCGCTGTTGCAGCCCCTGCCACGCCGGCGCCGACCACAACGACATGTCGCGGCCCAGCAGATTCGGCAGCCGTTGATCGGCCCGCAAAACGCGCGCTCAGGCAATCGGGTTCGCGGGCAAAACCTGCGCGCTTTTCGCAGACAAACCCTGCCTCCATTAAGGCCCGATCCACCGGCGCGCCTACAGTGCGGGTTGCAGCCCGCGCGCCGGAACGGGCAAGCTTCGCCAGCGTGTCAAACAGGCTGGGCTGCCACCCGTGGGCGTTACAGTCGGGGGCGAAGCCGTTTAGATAAAAGGCATCCACCCTGGCTTCCAGTTGCGGCAAGCAATCCGCTGCATCCCCCAGCATCAGAGTGAGTTGCACCCTGCCGCCGTCGAGCGCAAGGCGATGGAAACCTGGCATCAGCGTCGGCCAGTTCGCCAGCAGTTCGGTAGAAAGCGCAGCGAATGCCGGCCACCGCGCATGCAGGCGCGCCAGATCGTCGGCCCGAA
>JBPPMF010000077.1:0-2138 GCA_051305915.1 Thiobacillus sp.
CACTGGCCAGCATCACCTGTATTACTCGGCGGCGCTCACCCTGGTGCTCAAGGTGATCGCCATGCCCTGGTTTTTCTTCCGAATTGTGAAGAAGCTGGAGATGGATCGCGATGTGGAGCCGATGATCAACATCCCGACCACCATGCTGATCGGCATCGTACTGGTGATCTTCGCCTTCAATCTGGCGCAACCGATTTCGGAACTGTCGGGCACGGTGACGCGCTCAACCCTGGGCATTGCGCTGGCCTGCGTGCTGCTCGCTTTCCTGATGATGATCACGCGCAGCAAGGCGATTCCCCAGGTGATCGGCTTTCTGGCGATCGAGAACAGCCTGTTCTTCGCCGCCACCAGCGCCACCTACGGCATGCCGCTGGTGGTGGAACTGGGCGTGGCGCTCGACGTGATGGTCGGCGTGCTGGTAATGGGCATCTTCTTCTTCCAGATTCGCGAGACCTTCGATTCGCTCGATCTGAAGCACATGGAAAAACTCAAGGAAAAATAAGCCGTGGAAATTTACTGGATACTCGGCATTCCGCTCACCGGCGGCATCTTCCTGGCGCTGTGGGGCTGCCGGAAACACTCGCCTGAAATCAATACGCTGTTCAGCCTGGCCACGCTGCTGGCGGCCGCGTGGCTGACGCACCGCATCGTCGAAGACGGCCCGATGATGGTGGGCGCCGGCTGGTTCTTCATCGACTCGTTCAACGTCTTCCTGGTTGCGCTGACCGCCTTCGTCGCCTTCACCACCGCGCTGTTCTCGCGCCCCTACATGCGCATCGAGACGGAGCACGGGCGGCTCAACGACAAGCGCCTGCGCCTGTATCACAGCAGCTACCAGATCTTCATCGCCGCCATGCTGCTGGCGCTGACCACCAACAACATGGGCATCCTGTGGGTGGCGATGGAAGCGGCAACGCTCGCCACCGTGCTGCTGGTCTCGCTGTACCGCACCCCGGCCTCGCTCGAAGCGGCGTGGAAGTATTTCATCCTATGCGGGGTCGGCATCGCGCTGGCGCTGTTCGGCACCATCCTGCTCTACTTCGCGGCGGAAAAGGTGCTGGGCTCGGGCGGCACCGCGCTGCAGTGGACGCAGCTGAACGGCATTAAGGCGCAACTGGAGCCCACCGTGCTGTCGCTGGCCTTCGTCTTCCTGCTGGTCGGCTACGGCACCAAGGTGGGCCTCGCCCCCCTGCACAGCTGGCTGCCGGACGCTCACGCCGAAGGTCCGACGCCGGTGTCGGCCGTACTCTCCGGCCTGCTGCTCAACGTCGCGCTCTACGCGGTGATGCGCTCCAAGGTGCTGGTCGACGGGGCGCTCGGCAACGAGATGGCGGGCAACCTGATGATGGGCTTCGGCCTGCTGTCGGTGGTGGTCGCGGCCTTCCTGATCAAGCGCCAGACCGACGTCAAGCGCATGTTCGCCTATTCCTCGATCGAGCACATGGGCCTGATCACTTTCGCCTTCGGCATGGGCGGCGCGGTGGCCAACTTCGCCGCGCTCTTGCACATGACCATGCACTCGCTCACCAAGTCCGCCATCTTCTTCGCCGTCGGCCACGCCACGCAAAAGGCCGGCTCGCAATTGATGGGCGACATCCGCGGGCTGATCAAGACCAACCCCACCATCGGCTGGGGGCTGATGCTGGGCACCGTCGCCATCCTCGGCGTGCCGCCGTTCGGCGTGTTCGCCAGCGAATTCCTCATCATCACCACCGCCATGCACGAGCATCCTTGGGCCACGCCCTTCCTGCTGCTGGCGCTGGGCGTGGCGTTTGCCTCCATCTTCGGCAAGGTGCAACCGATGGTGTTCGGCGAGACCGAATCGGCGAAACTGCCTTACCAGCCCGCCCTGACGCCGGTGTTCCTGCATCTGGGCCTGGTCCTGATGCTGGGCCTGTTCATTCCGCCGTATCTCGCCGACTGGTACCGGCAGGCGGCGCAACTTCTGGGAGGCTGAGATGAAGATCGGCGAACACGACTGGCATCTCGAACCGCTCGGCACGCATATCTGGCGCGGCCGCATGGAGGCCGGACAGTTGCTCGCGCTGGCGCGGGTGGTCAAGGAAGAAGGCGGGCAACTGATCGCCTTGTGGGGGTCGGACAATCGCCACCTCGGCCGCGGCTATGCCATCCACGCC
>JBPPMF010000270.1:0-4852 GCA_051305915.1 Thiobacillus sp.
CGATGGAAGTGGACGGCGTTGCCAAGGCCGACTACATGAAGGTGGTGGACGAGTGCTACCTGTGCGATCTCTGCTACATGACCAAATGCCCCTACGTGCCGCCGCATCCGTGGAACATCGATTTTCCGCACGTCATGCTGCGGGCCAAGGCGGTCAAGTTCAAGAAGGGCGGCACCAGCTTCCGCGACAAGCTGTTGTCCAGCACCGATGCGATGGGCAAGCTCGCCTCGATTCCGGTGGTGGTGCAGGCGGTGAACGCCAGCCTGAAAAACAAGCCGATCCGCAAACTGGTCGACAGCGTGCTGGGGATCCACCCCGACCGCAAGCTGCCCGAATACGACAGTGCGAAATTCCGTTCCACCGCCAAGCCGCGCGGCGAGTTTCCGGTGAAGGCCGGTGGGAAAACGCCCGGCAAAGTGGCTATCTACGCGACCTGCTATGTGAACTACAACGAGCCCGGCATCGGCCACGACTTGCTGAAACTGCTGGCGCACAACGAAGTCCCCGCCGTACTGGTGGAAAAGGAAGCCTGTTGCGGCATGCCCAAGCTGGAACTGGGTGACCTCGACGCCGTGGCCCGCTTGAAAGAAATCAACATTCCGCATCTGGCCAAGCTCGCCCGCGAAGGCTACGCGATCCTGACGCCGGTGCCTTCATGCACGCTGATGTACAAGCAGGAACTGCCGCTGATGTTCCCCGACGATGCCGATGTGCAGGCGGTGAAGGAGGCGATGTGGGACCCGTTCGAATACCTGATGGCGCGCAATGTCGATGGCCTCTTGAAGACGGATTTCACCCGTCCGCTCGGCAAGGTGTCCTACCACGTGCCGTGCCACCAGCGGGTGCAGAACATCGGCAACAAGACGCGCGATGCGCTGCAACTGGCCGGCGCCGAGGTGACCATGGTCGAGCGCTGCTCGGGCCACGACGGCACCTGGGGCGTGAAGAGCGAGTTCTTCGACAAGTCGATGAAGATCGGCAAGCCGGTGTTCCGCCAGATGTCCGAGCCGCAACCTGATTACGTGAGTTCCGACTGCGCGATTGCCGCGCGTCACATCCTGCAGGGCATGGGCGAAGCCGCCACTGCGCAGAAGCAGCATCCGATTACGCTGCTGCGCATCGCCTATGGTCTTGAATGAATCGTTAGCAAGGAGAACGTTATGCCGCACATTACCCGTGACAGCCTGATGAGCCTGGAAGGCTACGCCAAGGTCCGACCCGAAATGCGCGCCGAAGTCATGGCGCACAAGAAGAATCGCATGGTCGAACTGGGCGATCACGTGACGCTGATTTTCGAAGATGAAAAAACCATGCGTTACCAGATCCAGGAAATGCTGCGCGCCGAGCGCACCTTCGAGGACGCCGGCATTCAGGACGAACTCGACGCCTACAACCCGCTGGTGCCGGACGGGACCAACTGGAAGGCGACCATGATGATCCAGTATTCCGACCCGGACGAACGCAAGGTCGCGCTGGCGAATCTGAAGGGCATCGAGGATCAGATATGGGTGCAGGTAGCCGATCAGTCGAAGGTGTTCGCCATCGCCGACGAGGACCTGGCGCGCGAGAACGAGGAGAAAACCTCGGCAGTGCATTTCCTGCGTTTTGAACTTGATGCCACCTCGATTGCCGCAGCCAAATCGGGCAGCCCGATCCGCATGGGCATCGATCTGGAGGCCTATCCGGTGGCGTCCATGACACTGGCGGAAAACATCCGCGCTGCGCTGGTGCTCGATTTGTCCTAAATCTAAGTTCAGGCGGTCAAGAAAAAACATCGCGCCGCCTGTATTTCGAGGAGGGCGCAATGCTGGATCAATTGATGCTGAATCAGATGCGGCGACGGGTGGAGGCTTCCGGCTTGCCGTTCGTGGTCGAGTTGTGGAATGGCGAACGGGTCGGTGCCGCTGACAATCCTGCGGTCAGGGTGCGCCTGCATCAGGCCGCCAGCCTCAAGGCCATGGCCAATCCCAGTCTGGGCGCACTGGCGCGGGCCTACGTCGAGGGCGAACTTGATCTGGAAGGCAATGCCCGCGACATCCTCGCGCTGGGGGATCGCCTCTGCAATGCGGGCGAGTGCAAGCCGAGAACCGGCTCGGGCGGCTGGAAGTGGGGGCGCCACACGCGCAGCAAGGACCGCCGGAATATTCAGTATCACTACGACGTCTCCAACGATTTTTACGGCCTGTGGCTGGACAAGCGGCGGGTCTATTCCTGTGCCTATTTCAAGACCCCGGACATGAGTCTCGACGCCGCGCAGGAGGCCAAGCTTGACCACATCTGCCGCAAGCTCGATCTCAAGCCCGATGAGCAGTTTCTCGATATCGGCTGCGGCTGGGGCGGACTGATTTTGCACGCGGCGGAGCACTACGGCGTGCACGCGGTCGGCATCACCCTGTCGGACGATCAGCATGCGTATGTCAGCGAGCAGATCGAGGCGCGCGGCCTGACCGGTCGGGTCGAGGTGCGCCGGATGGATTACCGCGACGTGCCCGAGCACGACGGCTACGACAAGATTGCCAGCGTCGGCATGTTCGAGCACGTCGGGCGTGGAAACCTGGCCACCTATTTCGAAAAAATCAACGCGCTGTTGAAACCGGGTGGCTTGGTGCTCAACCACGGCATTACCGCGGCCGTGCCCGAGTCCAGCGGCCTGGGTGGCGGCATCGCCGAATTCATTAACGAGTATGTTTTTCCAGGCGGTGAACTGGTGCATGCGGCCGACGTGCTGCGTGCCGCCGCGGGGAGTGGTCTCGAATGCCTGGACGCAGAGAATCTGCGCCCGCATTACGGCCAAACACTGTGGCACTGGGTGACCCGGCTGGAACAGCATGCCGACGAGGCGCGCCGTCTGATCGGCGAACAGAAATACCGCATCTGGCGTATCTACATGGCAGGTTCCGCCCATGCCTTCGACCGCGGCTGGATGGAGTTGTGGCAGGTGCTGGCGGGCAAGTCGGTGGACGGCAACCAGTTGAACTATCCGTTCAAGCGGGATTTCATTTATTGCGATGGGTGAGTCACGATTGACCATCATGCGCACACACACCACGGAGCCGAGCATGAATACGCGCCGCATTCGCCAACTGGTGCCCACCCTCGAAGTGACCGAAGGCGCCGGGGTCACCGTCCATCGCAGCATCGGCACGCCGGCGCTGAAGAGCCTCGATCCCTTCCTGATGCTCGACCATTTCGGCAGCGACAATCCGGACGAGTACATCGCCGGCTTTCCGGATCACCCGCATCGCGGCTTTATCACCTTCACCTATATGCTCGACGGCCACATGGAACACCGAGACAGCATGGGCAACCGGGGCGACCTCAAGGCTGGCGGGGTGCAGTGGATGAAGGCGGCCAGCGGCGTCATCCACTCCGAGATGCCGCAGCAGACCGATGGCCTGATGCGCGGCTTCCAGCTGTGGGTCAACCTCCCGGCCAGCGAAAAAATGTCCGATCCGGTCTATCAGGAGTTCTCGTCGGACGCGATTCCGGAGGTGGCGTTGGACAAGGGCCGGGTGCGGGTGCTGGCGGGCTGGTTCGGCGCTACGCTTGGGGTGATCGAGGATCCTGCCACCGACATCCTCTATCTCGACGTCGCGTTGGATGCCCGTGCCCGATTCGATCTCCCCCTGAGCGAAACGCACAATGCCTTCATCTATGTCTTCGAAGGCGGCGTGCGCCTGGCCGAAGATGCCCTCCCGAAGCACACCCTGGCCGTGCTGGGAGCGGGGGATGCAATGGAAATCGAAGCGGGCGAAGAAGGCGCTCGTTTCATCCTGGTTGCCGGCCGACCGATTGGCGAACCCGTAGTGCAATATGGCCCCTTCGTGATGAACACTAGTGAGGAAATCGAGCAGGCCTTCACCGATTATCGGGAGGGCCGCCTGGTTCAAGCCAGGGCGGCGATGCACGGGCACTGAAACAACCGGCTTAATCCAGCGGGCGATCCAGTTCCTGATCTGCCAACGACACGGGGTCCTCCAGCGGCTCCAGATGCGTGGTGATATGGGCGTAGGCCACGACCGCGCGGATGTCGGCTTCGATGCGTTCCGACCAGTCGTGTCCCTGCTGCACGCTCCAGCTGCCGGGTACCAGCACGTGCAGGGAAATGAAGGCGCGGCTGCCGGCCTGGCGCGTGCGCAGCGCGTGAAAATCCAGCCCTTGTTGGCGATAGCGGTCCAGAACGGCTTCGATTGTCTGTAGCTCATCCTGCGGGATGGAGACATCCATCAAGCCTGCGGCGGAGCGCTGCAGCAGCTGCCAGCCGGTCCACACGATATTCATCGCTACCGCCAGGGCAATGACCGGATCGAGCCAGAGCCAGCCGGTCAGCCATACCAGCCCGACGCCCGTGATGACGCCGGCAGAGGTCCAGACATCGGTCATCAGATGGCGGGCATCGGCTTCCAGGGTGATGGATCTGTATTTTTGGCCCACGTCCATGAGAATCCGCGAGGTGGCCAGGTTGATGATCGAGGCGACGACCGACACCGCCAGCCCGATGCCGACGGCTTCGAGCGGCTGCGGGTTGAGCAGGCGTTCGATGGCCGCATAGCTGATGGCGATGGCGGCAATCACAATCAGCAGGCCTTCGAATGCGCTGGAGAAATACTCCGCCTTGCCATGTCCGTGCGCGTGATTGTCGTCCGCCGGCATCGCAGCCAATGACAGCATGGCCAGCGCCATCATCGCCCCCGCCAGGTTGACGAAGGATTCGAGCGCGTCGGACAGCAGGCCGACCGAGCCGGTGAGCCACCAGGCCCAGCCCTTGAGCACAATGGTGGAGAGGGCCGCAGCGATGGAAAGCCAGGCATAACGCTTGAGGGAGGCAGGCAACATATCGACGCTTTGCTGG
>JBPPMF010000301.1:0-7365 GCA_051305915.1 Thiobacillus sp.
GGTGCCCGTGGCCTTTGTCGGCGCGATGATGGTGGGCGGCGGGTTGGCCTGGTCGGGCATCGCCTTGCCGCAGGTCGAGACCGCCATCGCCTTGTCGGTGCTGGTGCTGGGCCTGCTGATCGCCACCCGGCGCCAGTGGGCGGTGACCGCCGGCATGGCGCTCGCTGCCGGCTTTGCGCTGTTCCACGGTTACGCGCATGGGCTGGAAATGCCGAGTGCCGCATCGCCCGCCTTGTATGGCCTGGGCTTCGTGCTCGCCACGCTGGGCCTGCATGGTGTGGGCATCGTCGGCAGCCTGCTTGGCCGCCGCGCGGTGCAGCTGGCAGGGGCGAGCATCGCCGCCACCGGCCTGGCGCTGATGTTTGCCATGTGAGCCGGTGGACGATCAACTGCAACGCCTGCTTGAAACCGAGGCCCGCGCGCAGGGGGTGATCGATGCGGCCAGCCAGGAACGCCAGCGCATGATCGAGGACGCACTGGCTGCCGTGCGCGATGCCGAGGCGCGTTTCGAAGCCGGCCGCGCCGAACTCAGGGCGCCTTATCTGAACGAGGCGCAGGGGCGTGCCGATCAGGCGGTGGCCGAGCTCGCGCGCAAGTACGGCGAGCGCCAGCGCACCCTGCGCGAACTGGCATCGCGGCACGAAACCGAGGCGGTGGATGCGGCCCTGAGCTTGTTGCTCGACCCGACCGTATGACCTCTCCCCGACCCTGATGGGGAAAGCGGACGTTTCCCCGATTCCAGCCCCATCAACGTTCTGACCGTCATGTCCGCTTACCTCGACACCCGCGTCAGCCTGTATGCCGGCCGCCTCTGGCCGGACGCCGCGCTCGATGCGCTGATCGGCGTAGCAGATGACGCCGTGGCCGATACGCTGAACCGGCGCGGGCTGCCGCAACTGGCCGCGGGCGTCACTCTCCAACCCGTCCAGCAGCAGGATTCCCGCTCGCTGGAGCAACGCATCATTACGCAAATCCTCGACGAGACGCGGGTGCTGATCCGCCCGCTGTCCGGCCCCGCGCGCAGTTTCCTGACTTTCTGGACCGCGCGCTTCGAAATTTCCAACGTAAAAACCCTGCTGCGCAGCAAGCTGACTGGCGAACGGCCCGCCGCCGTGCTGGCCCGGCTGACGCCGATGGGGGCCTTCGGCCGTCTCGACAACCAGGACCTGGCGCATGCCGAGGATGTCGGCGAACTGTTGCGCCGCCTGGAGGCCAGTCCCTACGCCGGCATCGTGCGCCATGCCCGGCGCGCCTTCGAGCAGAGCCACGATCCATTCAATCTGGATGCAGCGCTGGATCATGGTTACTACGAAGGCCTGATTCAGCGCGCGCAGCCGCTGGAGGACACGGTGGGCGCGCCTTTCCGCAGTCTGATGGCGAATCTGATCGACCGCATCAATCTGGTCTGGCTGCTGCGTTACCGCTTCAACTACAAGCTGCCGCCGGCGCAGGTGTATTACCTGCTGGTGGGCTCGCGCTACAGCCTGCCCGGCACGCGCTTGCAGGCACTGGCCGCGCTGGACCGCCTGGAAGCGGTGCTGGCTGCATTGCCTTCAGCCTTGCAGACTCAGTTGGCCGGCGTGACCGACATCCCCGGCGTGTTCGCCCGCATGGAACACGCCGCCGCCGGACAGGCGCTGCGGGTGTTGCGTTCCAGCGCGCCCGACATTGCCCGCGCGTTCGCCTACCTGATCCTGCGCGAGCGCGACCTGCGTGCCGTTCGTGCCGTGCTGCGCGGCCGCCATCTCGGCTTGGCCGAGGCGGATATCCGCCAGGCGCTGCGGCGTACGGAGGCTGCCTGATGCTGCGCGCTGAGCCGCTCTACCGGATTCAACTGCTGATGCTGGCGTCCGAAGCGCAGGATGCCGCGCTGGCCCTGGCCCGCTTCGGCGTCTTCAATCCGGCGCCGTGCGCACTGGAAGCGCTCGACCAATCGCCCGCCATTGCCTATCGCGAAGCCTGGCTGGAAGCCGATGCCCGTCTGTCGAAGCTGCTGGCACAGTGCGGCGACACCGGCCCGCTGGCCATTCCGGCCGATGCCGAGGCACCGGCGCTGACCGATCTGGAAGAATTGAACGCCTGGCTGAAGGACGTGTGGACCGCCTGCCTGGCGTGCCATGAAAGCGAAGAGCAGATCGTGGAAGCACACGGCCATCTCGACGCGCTGGAAGACACGCTCGCCAAACTGGAGCGGCTCAATGTCGATCTCGCGCATCTGCTGCGCGCCGACAGCCTGCTGGCGGTCCACATCGGCAGCCTGCCGGTGGCAGGCTTCAAACGGGTGACCGAAGCACTATCGATGGCCGGCCATCTGGTATCGCCCTTCGATCAGGTCGGCGAGCAGGTGTTCGCGGTGATCGCCGGCCCGCGCACCCGGCAGGACGAAGTGCGCGGCCTGCTGGCGCAGGCGGGCTGGCGCGAACTGCCGGTGCCGGATGAATTGCGTACCCATCCGCAGGCCGCGCGAACCTGGCTGGAAGCGGAACGCACCAGGCTGGACACGCAATCCGGCGCGACCCGCCAGATCCGGGAGGGCTTGCGCGACCGCCTCGGCCCGCGCCTGCATGAGGCGCGCCTGCGCCTCACCCTGGCGCAACCGCTGGCGGAAGCTGCGCTGGCCGGGGTACGTGGCAAGGGCGGGCTGACCGGCCTGTCGGGCTGGATCCCCAAACGCAAACTGGACGATTTACGCGACACGCTGGATGCGCATTTTCACGGGCGCTACTGGCTCGATGTGCGCGAACCCTCCGCCCGCGAAGCCGCCGAAGTGCCCTCGCTGGTGCGCTATCCGGGCTGGCTTGCGCCCTTCGTCCCACTGGTGAAAAGCTATGGCATTCCACGCTATGGCGAATTCGACCCGGCGCTGCCGTTCGCTGTCACCTACCTGCTGCTGTTCGGCGCCATGTTCGGCGACATCGGCCACGGCGCGGTGATCCTGTTGCTGGCCGCCGCCCTGTACCGAAGGCTCGGGCGCATGGCTTGGGTGGGCATCGCAGCAGGGGCTGCATCGATGCTGTTCGGTCTCTTCTACGGCAGCATTTTCGGCTACGAGGACATCATCGAGCCGCTCTGGCTGTCGCCGATGCACGATCCGATCCGGGTGCTGACCCTCGCGGTGGGATTCGGCGTCGGCTTCATCGTATTCACGCTGCTGGTCAATGCGCGCAACAAATTCATCGCCGGCCGTGTCGGCGAGGCACTGTTCGATTCCACCGGGCTGGCCGGACTCGCGTTTTATCTGGGCGCGGTGGGCAGCCTGGTCAGCCTCGCCAGCGCAGCCGACTTTGCGCAGCCAACCGGCGTGCTAGCCGGGCTGGGCCTCGTCACGATTGCGGCATACAAGTGGTACGAGTCCGCGGCCGGGCTGGGTGAACGGATTCTGGTCACCGCGATCGAGACGCTGGAAACCGGCATCAACCTGTTTGCCAATACCCTGTCGTTCATGCGGGTGGCGGCCTTCAGCCTCAATCATGTGGCGCTCGCGCTGGCGATCTTCGCGCTGGCCGGCGGGCTGGGAACGGCAGGCCACTGGTTCACGATCATGCTCGGCAATATTGTGATCATCGTTCTGGAGGGCGGTATCGTCGCCATCCAGGCGCTGCGCCTGATGTATTACGAAGGGTTCTCGCGCTTCTTCAGCGGGGACGGAACGGAATTTGTGCCGTTGCGGCTGCCGTCGCAGCCGGCCAAGGTTTGATGCGCATTTTTTAAGGGGGAGAGACATGACCTGGTTGATTGCACTGCTGGTTTTACCCGTGGCGGCAACGCTTGGCGCGGGGGGCTGGCTGGAACTGAAGCCGCGCCGCCTACCCGCAGGCTGGCTCAAGGGCAGCCTGCTCGCCAATGTGCTGCTGTTCGGACTTGGGCTGGCCGGCGTCATGCTGCTGGGCGTGCAGGAGGTGCTCGCGGCCGAGCCTGCCGCTGAGGGCCTGCTGGAGATTTCCCTGGGCAAGGGCCTAGCGCTGATCGGCATTGGCCTGCCCACTGCGCTGGCCGCCATCGGCGCCGGCATCGCGCTGGGGCCGGTGGGGTCGGCCTCGCTCGCGGTCATCGCGGAAAAACCAGAAATGTTCGGTCGTACGCTGATTTACATGGGGTTGGCCGAAGGGATCGCGATTTACGGTCTGGTCATGTCGATCCTGCTGCTCGGCAAGATCTGACCCGATGCCTGACACCGACCTTTCGCACGGCAGCGCCCGGTTGGTGGTGCTGGGCAGCGCCGGACTCGCCGGGGGGTTCAGCCTGATCGGCGCCGAGGTGCATGCCGACGCGGATGCGGCCACGGTGGAAACGGTGCTGGCGCAACTGGTCAAGAACGGCGACGAAGCGCTGGTGCTGTTGGAAGCTCATCTGGCCCACAGCGGCGGTTACTGGCTCAACCGCCTGCGCAACGAAGGCGGCCGCATCGTCATCACCGAACTGCCGCCGCTGCCTGCGCCACACGATTACGCGCCTGCGGTGGACGAGGTGGTGCGGGCGGTCCTGGGCCCCGAGGCGTTGAAATGATTGCACGCTCGGCTGTTTAGGTTTTACTTGAGAGTTTCAACTCAATCTATTGTTCTGGAGTGACAAATGGAAGCGGATGCGCGGGTTTCCCGGCTTGAAGAAGCATTGCTGCAGCAGGCGGAGACGCTGGCGCGCGAGCAGTTGCAGAACGCCGACTCGGCGGGCACACGCATCCTCGCCGAATCGGCGGAGAAGCTTAAGCTGGCCGGGGAACGCGAAGTGCTCGCCGCCAAGGTCGAAGCCGAGCGCCTGGTGCGGCGGCACAGTCAGGCGGCAGAAACGCGGCTCGCCGCCGAGCTCGACCGCGTTCGCTGGGCATTGACCGAAGCCACGCTGGCCGGGGTCAAGACAGCGTTCCGGCAACTGGTGCAGGACGAAGCGCGCTATCTGGTACTGCTCGAAGCCTGGCTGGCCACGGCGGCACTGGCCCTGCCGCCGGGCGATCTGGTAGCGGAAGTGCGGCCCGAAGACGAAAAACGGCTGGCGCCACAGTGGGCCGAAATCGCTACGCGTGCCGCACCCGAACGCGCCGTGACGCTCGTCAGTCACAGCCAGCCGAGCGAAGGCGGCATCCGCGTGCGCCTTGCCGACAACCGCGCCCAGCTCGACCAGACCTTCGAAGCCCGGCAAATGCGTCTGGCCGACGAACTGGCACGGGTGGCGATGGAGCGCCTGTTCTCCAGCGCGCCCGATCTCGGCACCCTGGTTCACGGTTAAGGAAAACAATGGGCAAGATCCTGGAAATCAACGGCCCCCTGGTCAAACTCGAACTGCCGCGGACGGTGCTCGGCGAGCAGGTGCGGGTGGGGCGCATGGGCCTGGTCGGCGAGGTAATCGGTCGCGACGGCGACACCGCCCTGGCGCAACTGTACGAGGACACCGCCGGCCTGCGACCCGGCGAGGTGGCGGAAGGACTGGGCTGGCCGCTGTCGGTTGAACTCGGGCCGGGGTTGCTCGGCGCCATTTTCGACGGCGTTCAGCGGCCGCTGCAGGCGGTGCGGGAACAGAGCGGCGATCGCATCGCACGCGGCGTCGCCGTGCCTTCGCTGCCGCGCGACAAGGCCTGGCATTTCGTACCCGAACCTGGGCTGCATGCCGGCAGTACGCTGGCGGGCGGCACCGTGCTCGGCACCGTGCAGGAAACCGAATCCATCCTGCACCGCATCCTGACGCCGCCGCTGCTCAAGGGTGAGCTATTGGAACTGGCGCCCGAAGGCGACTACACGCTCGACGAAGCCATCGGCCGGGTGAAACTGGCAGACGGTCGCATCGAGAAGCTGTACCTGTTCCACCGCTGGCCGGTGCGCATCCCGCGTCCGTTCAAACAGCGCGACCACGCAGTCGCGCCGCTGATCACCGGGCAGCGCATCCTCGATACCTTTTATCCTTTGTTGAAAGGCGGCAAGGCCGCGATTCCGGGCCCCTTCGGCGCCGGCAAGACCATGCTGCAGCAGCAGATCGCGCGCTGGTGCAACGCCGAGATCGTCATCTACGTCGGCTGCGGCGAGCGCGGCAACGAACTCACCGACGTGCTCGAATTCATGCCCGAACTAAAGGACCCGCACACCGGCCGGCCGCTGATGGAGCGCACCCTGCTGGTCGCCAACACTTCCAACATGCCAGTTGTGGCGCGCGAGGCGTCGATCTATGTCGGCATCACGCTGGCCGAATATTTCCGCGACCAGGGCTACGACGTCGTGATGGTGGCCGACTCCACCAGCCGCTGGGCCGAGGCGCTACGCGAAGTCGCCGGGCGGCTCGGCCAGATGCCGGTGGAGGAGGGCTATCCGGCCTACCTCGGGTCGCGCCTCGCCGCCTTTTACGAACGCGCCGGACGGGTGGAAACCTTCGCCGGCGATCACGGTTCGGTCACCTTGATCGGCGCGGTGTCGCCCCCCGGCGGCGACTTTTCCGAGCCAGTCACCAGCCACACGAAAGAGATCATCCAGACCTTCTGGGCGCTGTCGAAAGAACTCGCAGACGCCCGCCATTACCCGGCGGTCGACTGGCTGGAAAGCTTCTCCGGCTATGTAAAGTCGGCTGCGAAATGGTGGGCGCAAGAGGTTGATCCGAATTGGGAAAGTGCGCGCGCCGAGGCGCTCGATCTGCTTGCTGCATCGGAAGAACTGCAGCGTATCGTCAACCTGGTGGGTGTCGAGGCGCTATCAAGCGAACAGCGCTGGACGCTGGAAGCCGCCGGCCTGATCAAGGAAGGTCTGCTGCAACAGTCGGCCACCGATGAAGTCGACAGCTTTGCCTCGCCGGAGAAACAGTACGCGCTGCTGGCGGCGCTGCTGGAAATCCACCGCCAGGGCATGAAACTGGTGAAGCTCGGCGCGCCGGCGCGGCGCCTGATCCAGCTGCCGCTGCTGGCGCAGGCGCGGCGGTGGAAGAGTCAACACGGTTCCGATGACATTGCCGCGCTGAAGGTAAAAATTGCCGCGATTCCCGATGTATTCGAACCGCTGCTGCAGGAATACACCCCTGCCTCCTCGATCCCGAGGGAGGGCGCGTCATGAAAAACATCGAATTTCGCACCGCCACTTCCGCCCAGGGCGGCCTCGTCGTCATGGGCGGCGTGCCCGGTGTGGCGGCCGGCTCACGCGTTCAACTGCGCGACCATGCCGGCCGCATCCGCTCCGGTCTCGTGATCCGCACAGCCGACGATGCCGTGCTGGTGGAAGTGTTCGAGGGCACCGACGAGCTCGATCTGGAACGCACCTGGGTGCGCTTCCTCGACGAGCCGTTCAAGCTGCCGCTGTCGCGCGACATCCTCGGCCGTGTGTTCAACGGGTCCGGCCTGCCGCGCGACGGTCGGCCGCCGATCATTTCCGCCGACCGCCGCGACGTCAACGGCGA
>JBPPMF010000348.1:0-2610 GCA_051305915.1 Thiobacillus sp.
GATTGCATCCAGGCCGCCCGTGGCTGGCTGCAAGCGCAGTACGGGCACGACGCCAGCATCGCCGCCGAGTGGGGCGTCACCTGCACCGCAACGCCGCCTAGCCGCCTGACCGACGAGGACGTGGCGCACGAAATTGAATACGCCGACCACATTGCCGAATGCGAGTTCTGGGAGGATAGACGCCGTGGGTACTAGGGCCGTAGTGTACTGGGAGGGGCCGGGCGAGTACGTCCCGGTCCTGACCGCCCGGCCTGGTTGGGCCGTGTGGTGTCGGGCTCTAAACGCCCTGGCCGCCGTCACGTTACGCAATGCAGAGCACGCAGCCCGCCTGGGGCGCGTGATATGGATGAGATAGGGGAGACACATGAACGCAATCGAACGACACCAGACCGACGATGTGAAAACGCATCTGGGTGACCGAAACCAAATCGCCGCTGTACGCAGCCGTATCGCGACGATGATGCAACTGCCGCCGGATGTGCCAAACGACGTGGTGTGGGCCGCTGCCCAGCTCGCAGTTGCACACCAGTTGAACCCGTTCACCGGCGAGATATACATTATCCCGTTGGGCAAACAGAAGGTCGGGGATAGTTGGGTCACGCAGTATCGGCCCCACATCGGTGTCAAGGGTTTGCGGACACTTGCTCGCCGCCGCGCGAATTTCATGACGGACTTCACTGTTATGGAGTCTGACGAAGTGCAGGCACAGCGGCGTGATATGTACGACCCCGACGACGTAGGTGTGCGCTGTACCCTGTGGCGGCTTGATGTGGCGCGTGAGTGCAAAGACGCCGGCATCCCATACAAGCCGGTTCAGGCTGTCGGGTTTTGGCGAGCGAAGGCGCGCTATGACAAATACGACAAGGTGTGGAAGCCGGACAACATGCCGGAAACCTGGACCGCGCAAATGGTGGCGGAGAAGCGCGCAGAGATCAACGCCTTGAAACAGGCGTTTGACATCTCGCTGGAAATTGCGGACCCCGCAACGGCGGCTGACGATGTTGTGATGGCCGAAATGGAGTATCGCATAGTTCAGGACGACCGCGACCATGCGTTGCCGATGCGCCGTGACGTGATGGTTGATGATGACGGCATGATCATCGAAGCGCAGCCCGCCCCCGCCCCCCGCACCAACGGCCATGCGCCCGCGCACGATGCCGCGCCGCTGACAGACGACATCGACGTTGGCATGGGCGACGACGGCAACCCGTTCGAGGACGCGCCCTGGTACGCGCAGGCGAAGGCGACGCTCAGCAACGGAGTCGCCAAACTGGCCGATGCCATGCTGCAAGAGCATCGCGCCAGCAACGGGCCGTGCAGCGCACAGCAATACGGATACCTGGTGGGCTTGGTGGATAGCACCATCAAGGACGCCACCGGAGCCACAGACGGGCACAAGCGCGTGTTGGCGGTCGTGTGCCAGTCCGACATTAGCAAGAGCAACCGGCCCGGTGACGCCATCGCCAACAAGCTGCTCAACCGCCTGGCCACGCACGTCAAGGACGGCGCGACCGGCGACAAGCTGCCCAACCCGGAATACTCGCAGCCGGTAGCCGACGCGATGGTCACCATCTACCGTGCAGCCGAGGCCGCAAGCACGCCGAAACTGATTGACGCATGACCCTATTCCTGGCCATCGTAACGTACATCGCCGGGACCGTCACTGGTCCCGGCCCCGAACCCTTTGACCCCATGCCGATTCTGTGGCTGGAGTTGTGGCTTCCACTCATAACGTAACCGACCGTAACAGTAGCGTAACCGGGGCAGGGTCGCACCTGCCCCACAGGAGCAATGCCATGAATGACCTACTGGCCCAATGCGCGCAACTACTCACGGCCAGCGCGCACCTGACCAAGCAAGCCCACCGCGCCGAACGCGCAGGCGAGGCCGTGTTCGCCATGCGCGTCGAGGCCAGCGCCCTGCGCGCCGACGCCGCACAACTGGCGACCGTCGCCCAGGCCGAAGCGTTGTGCCGCATTGCGGAGGTGTTGGAGACGATGCTGGAGGCAAGCGCCGCCGAAAACAATCGTGACGGAAAGGAAGCGGCTATCGCGGTCGAGCTACGCCGCCTGCGCGACGTGGAGCTTGACGCCGTGCAGACCCAGGCCGAAAACGACCGGCTGCTAGAACGCATCAGGGAACTGGAGACATGCAATGAGTGACACAATGGGGCGAGCACCAAATCTACAGCGATTGCTAGATGAGATGGCTAAGGAGTTCGACATCTCCCCAGAGTTCGATGCCGCCAGCAATCACCCGTATACGTGCAAGTGCAAGATTTGCCTGGACTGGTGGTTGGCTATGGGACCGGACCCCGACGACGGTAAGCACGGCCCCTTTAGTGACGATGAAATTGCAGACGCGATCAGGGGAAGAAAGGAGGCCACGCAATGAGTGACGCAATGGGCCGCCGCCCGGATGGGCCGGGGGCGTATGTGTACGAGGCTTACGGCAGGGGAAGGGTGGTGATTGTTTGGCTGACTTATGGACCTGTTGAGACGTACGCCGCTGCATGGGTAGAGGGGACGGAACGACGGCAAACCGAAACCGACAACATGCGTGGAACATTCACGCCCCTCTCCCCGCCGCCAGCTTTGCCTGTGCCAAATT
>JBPPMF010000126.1:0-9027 GCA_051305915.1 Thiobacillus sp.
GCGTACATATCGTCCTTGGCATAAGTGAAGGCGTCCTTCAGCATGCGGGTGATCTCCTCGTCGCCCAGGCCATACGACGGCTTGACCTGGACGCTGGCCTCGACGCCGCTGCTCTGCTCGCGTGCCGACACCGACAGCAGGCCGTCGGCATCGACCTGGAAGGTGACGCGGATGCGCGCCGCCCCCGCCACCATCGGCGGAATCCCGCGTAGTTCGAAGCGCGCCAGCGAGCGGCAATCGGCCGCCAGTTCGCGCTCGCCCTGCAGCACGTGCACGCTCATTGCGGTCTGGCCGTCCTTGAAGGTGGTGAACTCCTGCGCGCGCGCGGTGGGGATGGTGGTATTGCGCGGGATGACTTTTTCCGTGAGCCCGCCCATGGTTTCCAGACCGAGCGACAGCGGAATGACGTCGAGCAGCAGCCAGTCGTCGCCGGCACGGTTGCCCGCCAGCACATCGGCCTGCATCGCTGCGCCCAGCGCGACGACCTTGTCGGGATCGAGGTTGGTGAGCGGCGTCTGCCTGAAGAAATCAGCGACCGCCTGGCGGATGCACGGCATGCGGGTGGAGCCGCCGACCATCACCACGCCCTTCACCTCGTCCACTGCCAGGCCCGCATCGCGTAGCGCCTTGCGGGTGGGGGCCAGCGTTTTGCTGACAAGGGCGGCGGTCATGGCGTTGAACGCGGCCTGGGTCAGCGTCGCATCCATCATTTCGCCAGTCGACAGCACCGCGGTCACGCGCACTTCGGTGTGTTCGGTCAGGGCTTCCTTGGCGTGGCGCGCCTTGGTCAACAACAGCCGCATGTCGCCCGCCGACAGCGGCTGAAAGCGTCCCTGCTCAACGATCCAGCAGAACACGCGCTGGTCGAAGTCGTCGCCGCCGAGCGCCGAGTCGCCGTTGGTCGCCAGCACCTCGAACACGCCTTTGGACAATCTGAGAATCGAGATATCGAAGGTGCCGCCGCCGAGGTCATACACCGCATAGACGCCTTCGGAGGCATTGTCGAGGCCATAAGCGATCGCCGCGGCAGTCGGCTCGTTCAAGAGGCGCAGCACGTTGAGGCCAGCCAGTTGTGCTGCGTCCTTGGTGGCCTGGCGCTGGGCGTCATCAAAGTAGGCCGGCACCGTGATCACCGCGCCGACGAGTTCACCGCCCATCGCGGCTTCGGCGCGCTGGCGCAGCACCTTGATGATTTCGGCCGATACCTCGACCGGACTTTTCACACCGGCGACGGTTTTAAGCTGCACCATGCCAGGCGCATCGACAAAACGATACGGCAGGCTGGCGAGGTCCTGGATGTCAGCAATGCCGCGCCCCATAAAGCGCTTGGCCGACGCAATGGCGTTGTGGGGATCGAAATTCTGCGCGGACTGGGCGGCGTAGCCCACCTCCACATTGCCGTTGGCGTGGTAGCGCACCACCGAAGGCAACAGCGAATGCCCGGCTTCATCGTCCAGCACCACGGCGAGGCCGGAGCGCACCGTGGCCACCAGCGAGTTGGTGGTGCCCAGATCGATGCCAACCGCCAGCCGGTGCTGGTGCGGGGCGGTGGTCATGCCGGGTTCGGCAATTTGCAGCAAGGCCATTAACTTTCCAGTTCTTCGTAGACGTCGCCGACTTCGGCAATGAGTTTGTCCATGAATCGCAATTGGCGCACGGCTTCGCTTGCCGCTTCATAGTCGTGCGCCGCGTCGATCAGTTCGCCCAGTTGCGCTTCGATACGACGATGCGCGGCACGCAGGTCATCGGACAAGCCATCCAGCGTCGTCATGCTTTTGCCGGCGCTCGCCTCCTCGATGGCCTCGCGCCATTCCATCTGCTGCATCAGGAAAGCCGGCGCCATTTTGGTGTTATTGGCGTCGAGCGCATCGATGCCCTGCAGCTTCAACAGATATACACCACGATTCACCGGATGCTTCAGCGTCTGATACGCCTGGTTCACCTGGGTGGCCCACTGCATCGCCACCCGCTGTTCGGCTTCCGGCTGCGCGGCGAAACGGTCGGGATGCACCGTGTTCTGCAACTCGCGGTAGGCCGCATCGAGTTTCGTCCGATCCAGCGTGTACGCGGTGGGCAAGTTGAAAAGCTCGAAGTGGGTTTGGGAGAAGTCCATTGTTAGGGGCTAGGGGCTAGGAGCTAGGAGCCAGGATTTAGGGGGCTTTGTGCTTCGCGTCTTTAATGAGCGCGGCCCAGGGCAGCACTTTCCCTGGCCCCTAGATCCTAATTCCTAGCTCCTGTCGTTCAAATGTTAAACGACTCGCCGCAGCCGCACTCGTTCTTCACGTTCGGGTTGTTGAACTTGAAGCCTTCGTTCAGGCCTTCACGGGCGTAGTCGAGCTCGGTGCCGTCGATGTAGGCCAGGCTTTTCGGATCGACGAATACGGTCACACCATGGCTGGTGAAGACTTCGTCGCCTTCCGGCGCTTCATCGGCGAACTCCAGCTTGTAGGCCATGCCGGAGCAGCCCGTGGTGCGCACGCCAAGACGGATGCCGACGCCCTTGCCGCGTTTGGTCAGGTAGTTGGTGACATGTTGCGCTGCGCGCTCGGACAGGGTCACAGCCATGATTTACTCCAGACCTTGCTTCTGCTTGTAGTCGGCGACGGCGGCCTTGATCGCGTCCTCGGCCAGGATCGAGCAATGGATCTTCACCGGCGGCAGCGCGAGTTCTTCGGCAATGGCCGTGTTCTTGATTTCCATCGCCTGATCGAGCGTCTTGCCCTTGACCCATTCGGTCACCAGCGAGCTTGATGCGATCGCAGAACCGCAGCCATAGGTCTTGAACTTGGCATCTTCAATCAAGCCATCCTTGCCGACCTTGATCTGCAGTTTCATTACGTCGCCGCAAGCAGGTGCGCCGACCATGCCGGTGCCGACGCCTTCGTCATCCTGGGTAAAGGAACCGACGTTGCGGGGATTCTCGTAGTGATCGAGTACTTTTTCGCTGTAGGACATGGTGTTCTCCTTTACTTCAAAATCAGTGTGCAGCCCACTGCACGGTATTCAGATCGACGCCTTCCTTGAACATTTCCCACAGCGGGGAAAGTTCGCGCAGCTTGCCGATCTTCTCGTGCAACAGCTTGATGGCGTAATCGACTTCTTCCTCGGTGGTGAAGCGGCCGATGGAAAAACGGATCGAGCTGTGCGCCAGTTCGTCGCTGCGGCCCAGCGCGCGCAGCACGTAGGACGGTTCGAGGCTGGCCGAGGTGCAGGCGGAACCTGACGATACGGCCAGATCCTTGATCGCCATGATCAGCGATTCGCCTTCGACGAAGTTGAAGCTGACGTTGAGGTTGTGCGGCACGCGCTGGTCCATGTCGCCGTTCAGGTGCACTTCCTCAATGTCCTTGAGACCTTTATACAACCGATCGCGCAGCATGCGGATGCGTTCGTTCTCGGTGGCCATTTCTTCCCTGGCAATACGGAAGGCTTCGCCCATGCCGACAATCTGGTGCGTCGCCAGCGTGCCCGAACGCATACCGCGCTCGTGACCGCCGCCGTGCATCTGCGCTTCCAGCCGGATGCGCGGCTTGCGGCGCACATACAGCGCACCGACGCCCTTGGGGCCATACGTTTTGTGCGCCGAAAACGACATCAGGTCGACCGGCAGCTTGCTCAGGTCGATCGGCATCTTGCCTGTGGCCTGCGCCGCGTCGACGTGGAAAATCACACCCTTCTCGCGGCAGATCTTGCCAATCGCTTCGATGTCCTGGATCACGCCAATTTCGTTGTTGACCGCCATCACCGACACCAGCACGGTGTCAGGGCGCATCGCTGCGCGCAATGCGTCGAGATCAAGCAGGCCGTTTTCCTTCACGCCCAGATAGGTGGCTTCGAAGCCCTGGCGTTCCATTTCACGCACGGTATCGAGCACCGCCTTGTGTTCGGTGCGCACGGTGATGATGTGCTTGCCCTTGGTGCCGGAATAAAAATGGCCGGCGCCCTTGATGGCAAGGTTGTTCGATTCGGTGGCGCCGGAGGTGAACACGATTTCCTTGGGATCGGCGCCAACCAGCGCGGCGACCTGGGCACGTGCCTCTTCCACTGCCTTTTCCGCTTCCCAGCCGAACGGGTGCGAGCGCGAGGCCGGATTGCCGAAGTGCTCGGTCAGGTAAGGAATCATTTTGGCCGCCACACGGGGATCGACCGGGGTGGTAGCGGAATAATCGAAATACAGTGTTTTCATCGCGTTGCCTTAAATTGCTGAATCTTAAGATAGCTCTATCCGGCGTCAGGCCGCTAGCGTCACTTTCAACGCCCGGCGATCCTGCATCACCTTTTCCTTGCATTCGCCCTGTTTGGCCACCAGCGACGCCAGCGTCACGTTGTCGAGGTAGTCATATATATGTGCGTTGAGGCCCACCCACAGGTCGTGCGTCATGCAGCGGTGCTCGTCGCGGCAGTTTTCCTTGCCGCCGCACTGGGTTGCATCGATGGGTTCGTCCACCGCGCGGATGATGTCGGCCACGCTGAGGTCATCGAGCGCGCGGGCAAGATAATACCCGCCACCGGGACCACGTACGCTTTCGACCAGTTCATGACGGCGCAGACGGCTGAACAGCTGTTCCAGATAGGACAGGGATATGTCCTGGCGTTCGCTGATGCCGGCCAGCGTCACCGGATTCTTGCCTCCGCGCAACGCCAGATCCAGCATGGCGGTGACTGCGAAGCGGCCTTTGGTGGTCAATCTCATGACTCGTTCTCCTGAAATTTCGCCCGAACTATAAAATTCCCGAGCGTTTCAGTCAACTATTCCTTACCTTAGCAATTTAGTCAACTATTTTATTCAAATAGTTCGGATCGAAATCATCAGGCTGATCCTGCCCGGCCGGCATTTCCACACCCAACTTCTGCAGTTGCGCCAGGATCAGTTCCAGCCGGTGGTCGATGTGGGCGGAGTGGTCGATCAGGCCGTGAATCGCCTTCACCACCGGATCGTTCATGTCGGCCGAAATGGCGTAGGCCGAGAAGCCGAGCTTTTCCGCCTGCTGGTTGCGCTGGATTTCGGCTGCGCTGTCCAGAATGCGGGCGGGAATCCCCACCGCGGTCGCATTGTCCGGCACATCCTTGACCACCACCGCGTTGGAGCCGACTCGCGCATTGGCGCCGATGGTGATCGGACCGAGGATCTTGGCGCCCGCCCCCACTACCACGCCGGGATTTAAAGTGGGATGGCGCTTGCCCTTATTCCACGAAGTGCCGCCGAGCGTGACGCCGTGATACAGCGTGCAATCGTCGCCAATTTCCGCGGTTTCGCCCACCACCACGCCCATGCCATGGTCGATGAATACGCGACGGCCGATGGTGGCGCCGGGATGGATTTCGATGCCGGTGAGCCAGCGGCCGATGTGCGAGGTGAAGCGCGCCAGCCACTTCCATTGCATGCGCCACAGTTTGTGGGCCAGGCGGTGAAAGAGCATGGCGTGAAAGCCGGGATAGGTGGTGACGACCTCGAAGGTCGAGCGCGCCGCCGGATCACGGTCGAACACGACGGCGATGTCTTCCTTGAGTTGGCTGAGCAGGTTCATGCGCTTGAGGATGCTTTTTCCGAGTATATTAGTCAACTATTCCGCATCGCGGTTCCGTACGCTGTTCGCGGCCCGCCTTGAATCATGTCTGACCGCCTCTTGCGCAGCGGTCAGAATCCCGCGCAGGATATTCACGTCCTCCTTCGCCAGCCGGGTGCGCGCAAACAGCCGCCGCAGTTTCAGCATCAGCTTGCCGGGCGAACCGCGATTGAGGAATTCCAGCTCGGCCAGCGCGGTTTCCAGATGGCCGTAAAAATTTTCCACCTCATCGCCCGTCGCCGCGTCCATTTCCGGCTGCGGCCAGTTCGCATGACCCAGCCAGGCCTGACGGATTTCGTAGCTCAGCACCTGCACCGCTGCGGCCAGGTTGAGCGAGCTGTAGTCCGGGTTGGCGGCAATCGTCACCAGCCCCTGACACAAGCTCAGTTCCTCGTTCGACAGTCCGCTGGTCTCGTTGCCGAACACCAGCGCCACCGGGCCGGTCTGCGCTTCGGTCAGCAAACGGATCGAAGCCTCGGGCGGGGTCAGCACCTCGGCCACGATGTCACGCCGGCGCGCCGACACACCCAATGCCAAGGTGGTGTCGGCCAGCGCTTCGGCCAGCGTGCTGCAGAGGGTGGCCTGCGCCAGCAGGTCGGTCGAACCCGCGGCCATTGCATCGGCCTGGCTGTTGGGAAACACAGCGGGCTCGACCAGGAAAAGCTGCGACAGCCCCATCGTCTTCATCGCGCGCGCGGCCGCGCCGATATTGCCTGGGTGGCTGGTGCGTGCCAGCACGATGCGAATATTGGCGAGGAGTTTAGGGTCTGGCGAGTCCGTGTGTTTCATAAATTCGCGTGATGATCGCGCAGGATTTTGTTTTGTAGGGGAATTTTGTAATGGAGTGGCGTAGTTATTCATACGCCCGACTGGGCAAAGTTTCCATACGAAACAAAAGACCAGCGAGGGCAAGTGAATTTATGAAGCATACGGACTCAATACATCAAGTAAAATGCCGAACTCGTTCTTTGAATCTATTGCCAGACATCATGCATCCCATGCTCAATACGGCGGTGAAAGCCGCTCGCAAAGCCGGGGCGATCATCAATCGCGCCTCGCTAGACCTCGACCAACTCACCGTACGGAGCAAGCAGGATCGCGATTATGTGACCGAGGTCGACCAGATGGCCGAACGCGCCATCATCGAAACCTTGCTCGACGCCTATCCAAACCATGGGATTTTAGCAGAGGAGTCTGGTTCGGCCGACGCCAAAAACGGCGAAGACTATCAGTGGATCATCGATCCGCTCGACGGCACCACCAACTTCCTGCATGGCCTGCAGCAATATTCGATCTCAATCGCGCTGAAACACAAGGGCCAGATCACCCAGGCCGTGGTGTTCGACCCCGCGCGCAATGAACTCTTCACTGCCACCCGCGGCAGTGGCGCCATGCTCAATGACCGCCGCATCCGTGCCAGCAAGCGCAACAAACTTTCGGAGTGCCTGATCGGCACCGGCTTCCCCTTCCGCGACTTCAGCTTCGCCGAAGCCTACCTCAACATGTTCCGCGACATGATGCTCGCCACCTCCGGCCTGCGCCGTCCCGGTTCCGCCGCGCTCGACCTGTGCTACGTGGCATGCGGCCGCTATGACGGTTTCTGGGAAATGCACCTGAAGCCCTGGGACATCGCCGCCGGCAGCCTGATCGCGCAGGAATCCGGCGCCCTGGTCGGCAACTTCATGGGCGACGAAGGCTTCCTCGAATCCGGCAACATCGTCGCCGCCACCCCTAAAATCTTCGCGCAGATGCTGCAGGTCATCGCCCCGCACCTGCCGCCCGAACTGAAGGTTTGATTCCAGCCGCTCGTTCGTCCATGTCCATCGCCAAGGAGCCCACTGCCCACACCCCGATGATGCAGCAGTACCTGGGCATCAAGGCGCAGCATCCCGACATGCTGCTGTTCTACCGCATGGGCGATTTTTACGAGCTGTTTTTCGACGATGCCGAAAAGGCGGCGCGGCTGCTGAACATCACGCTCACCACGCGTGGCGCCTCGGCCGGCAACCCGATCAAGATGGCCGGCGTGCCCTATCACAGCGCCGAACAGTATCTGGCGCGGCTGTTGAAGCTGGGGGAGTCTGTGGTGATCGCCGAGCAGGTGGGCGATCCGGCCACATCCAAAGGCCCGGTCGACCGGCAGGTTGCGCGCATCGTGACGCCGGGCACGCTGACCGATTCCGGCTTGCTGGACGAGACGCGCGACACACTGATTCTGGCCATCGCCCCCGGAACAGAATCGGTCGGCGTGGCCTGGCTCAACCTTGCCGCCGGGCGCTTTCAGGTGGCCGAAGTCAGTATGACCGCCCTGCCCGCGCTGCTGGCGCGGGTGCGGCCGGCGGAAATCCTGGCGCCAGACGACTTTACTTTCAGCGGCGCTGCCTGCGCGGTACGCCGGCTGGCACCGTGGCAGTTCGATTCCAGCGGCGCGCACACCCGGCTGGCGCAGCAATTCGGCAGCCGCGATCTGGCCGGCTTCGGCGTCGCCGACCTGCCGCTGGCCATTGCCGCGGCTGGCGCCTTGCTCGATTACATCCAGACCACCCAGCGCACCGCGCTGCCGCACATCCAGGCCATCCACGCCGAGCGCGACAGCGATTTTGTGCAGCTTGACGCCGCCACCCGGCGCAATCTGGAGCTCACCGAAACCCTGCGCGGCGAAGCGGCACCAACGCTGCTGTCGGTGCTCGACACCACCGCCACGGGCATGGGCACGCGGCTGCTCAGGCACTGGCTACACCATCCGTTGCGCGATCGTGAAATCCTGATTCGGCGGCGCGATGCCATCGGCGTGCTGGCCGAACGACCCGACACCGCCGCCACGCTAACCCAGATGCTGAAAGGCTGCGCCGACGTCGAGCGCATCAGCGGCCGCATCGCGTTGAAGAACGCGCGCCCGCGCGACCTGTCCGGCCTGCGCGACACCCTCGCCCTGCTGCCCGATCTTGCCGCCGCCCTGCCGGACGAGCGCGCCCGTCTGTCGGCGCTGCAAGCCGCACTGGCCGCCCGCCCCGACCTGCATACGCTCCTGGCGGGCGCCATTCAGCCGGAGCCGGCCAGCGTGCTGCGCGAAGGCGGCGTGATTGCGGACGGCTACGACGCCGATCTCGACGAACTTCGCGCCCTGACGCGCGACGCCGGAGTCTTCCTGCTGGAACTGGAAACCCGCGAGCGCGCGCGTTCCGGCATCACCACGCTCAAGGTCGAATACAACCGGGTGCACGGCTTCTACATCGAAGTCAGCCGCGCACAGTCGGACAAGGTCCCCGACGACTATCGCCGGCGGCAGACGCTGAAGAACGCCGAGCGCTACATCACGCCGGAATTGAAGGCCTTCGAGGACAAGGCGCTCTCCGCACAGGATCGCGCGCTGGCGCGCGAAAAAGCCTTGTTCGATGCGCTGCTCGACACGTTGACGCCGCACGTGCCGGATCTGCTGACGATTGCCGCGGCGCTGGCC
>JBPPMF010000144.1:0-3372 GCA_051305915.1 Thiobacillus sp.
GCGGGCAACGACATCGCCCTGCTCATCCCCTGTCATCGCGTCATCCGCGAAAGCGGCGAGATCGGCGAGTACCGCTGGGGCACGACGCGCAAGGCGTTGCTGTTGGGCTGGGAGCAGGCGCGGCAAAACTGCGCCGCCTGAAAAGGCCCAGTCATTCAGGTACTCGAGGGCATTCTTGGGGAAAGTGCCATCGCCCAACTGCTGGCGCAGCGCGTACAGCTCGTCTTCCAGCGCATCGACCAAATCGGCCGCGCCCATCACCCGCACATTGGGCGCGACGAACACGCGGTGCAGAAAGCTCGCCACCAGCGGCGCATGGTCCGAACGCAACAGCCGCCACGCCGGGTGGTGGGTGCGCAAGGCGTCGAGGGTGGCGAAATCAAGGCTCATGTCAGCAGGGGCTCAATCCAATCCCAGCGCTTGTCCTTGATCATCACAAAGCGGCAGCGCCCCTCGGACAGGTTCGCCCACAGATCGCCGATCAGGAGATCGTCCGCCGCTGCCGACCAGCGGTCGGCGCCCTTGTATTCGACAACGAGAACGGCATCGTTTGGCAATCTGCATACAAAGTCCGGATAGAAACGCCCGTCCGCCTTCTGCAGAAAGAACGAACTGCCTTCCCGCCGCACCAGATTGCGCACCCAGAACCGGATGCGGCCCTTCTGCGCCTGCATGTCCAGCCAGCAGGCGCATTCGAATTCCTCCCTGCTGTCGAAATCGCCGATGCGGCCGTAGAAGTGGCGACGGAAATCGAAGTGCCCGAAGCGGCCGTCGTAATCGCGGCTCGGGGCATAGGCCTGAGGGTTGAACTCGAACGCATAATGATCACTGACCGCAACGCGGGCAGTGGGGTCCGCGCCGAACAGCACTTGCTGATAAGCCTTGCCAACCGCCTGCCGACGCAGGTCGCGGATGCGCGCTTCCAGTCGATTGCGGATCAGGAATTTTTGCAGATTGATGCGCGCGAGCGTGAAGTCCTCGCTACGCGATAGCTCCGCCAGCCAGGCGGCGACAAAGGCGAGTTTGCTGGCGTGGGTAAGGGATTGCTCGGGCAAATTGCGACACAGCCACGCCGCCAGGCGCACCAAATCCCAGTGCTCCGGCTGGTAGATCAGGCCGAGGTCGCGTTGCAACTCCGGCAGGAAGCGCGAGTAAACCTTGCCGCTCGTCGCATCCACATCAATTTCGCCGCCTTCTGAAATCTGGTTTGCTCCCAGGGCGGCGAGATCGTCGGAGGTCGGCGCGGCATCATGCGTTGACAGCTCCCAGGGATACTCCAGCACCTCCGGGTCGTCGAACAAAACCAACTCGCCCTGCACCCGCAAGGCAAGTTGCGGTACGCGCAAGCGCTCGCCGAGTTCCGCCGGCGTCTGGAAGAACTCGATGGCCGTGGTACGGCTGACTTCGGCGGCTTCGACAATCGCAGCGGCAGCGGTTTCCGATGTGACCGAAGCCTTGAGAACTTCGGCCTCGTCTTCGGTCAGTGGCGTGCTGATGGTCAGGGTATTGAGCTTGCCGTCCCAGCTCACCTTGTCGCGCACCGGCTTGGGCACGCTCTTGAGGTCGGGCTTCTCGGTCAGCGTAATCGCCACCGGCCGAACGACCACGCGCCCGGCGTGGCTCTCCAGATCCAGCCGTGCCTGCTCGGCCTTGGCGGCGGTGACGAACTCAGTCACTTCGCGTCGTTCGAAGCCGGCGCCCGCCACCAGGCGGTCACGCAGCGCGCCCGCCGTCTCGGCAAAGTTGCGCGACACCACGAAGGCATAGGACTGATTCAGCGCTCTGGCCTGCCGATGGCTGGCGCCCGGTTGTCGCAACACGCGCCCGAGCAACTGTTCCACCGCCGTGGCCGATGACAGCGAGGCCATGCTGACCAGGATGTAGGCAAATGGGCAGTCCCAACCCTCCGCCAGTGCCTTCTGGGTGATGACGAACTTCACCGGGCAGGCCGGGTCGGCGATACCGAGCTTGTAGTCCGCGTCTATCTGTTCGAGGCCGCGTTCATCGCCGGTGGCGACCACGATCTCGCCGGCCGGGATGCCGTGGTTGTTGATCAGCTCATTGCGAACCCTGTTGAAATCCAGCGTGTCCACGCCGGCGCGGCGGGGTTCGGATTGAATCAGCACGATGGGCCGCAGATACGCCGCGCCGGCACGGCGCTCCTCGTCCGCTTGTTTTTGCAGCGCCTCGCGCCGGCCGATGGCGTCGGCCAGACACTGCTGCCAGTTCGGCTCGGTTTCCAGCACCACCGGCAGCTTGATCATTTCCTCCGCCTTCAAGTCGGCGGCGGACACGCTGTGCAGCACGTTGCTGGGCGTGCGTTCCAGATCCGGCGTGGCGGTCAGCTCCAGCACGCCGCTGGGGCGAAAGCGCGCCAGCATCTCGAAGGCCAGTTCCGTGCGGCTGTTGTGTGCCTCATCGACAATCACAAACGGCCGGCGCAGGCGCAGCACATTGGCCAGCGAATACGGCACTGTCTGATCGGCGCCTGTTCCCTCGGTCAGCAGTTCAGCCCGCTGGATCGGGTTCAGATGCTCGAAATGGTGCATCAGCGCGCCGCTGGACTGGTACACCTTGCGCGACTCCTCGTCCTCCACCTGAAATGCCTGCCGGGTGGCGACGATGATGGTGGTCGAGGTATCCAACGTCGCGCGGGTGACACTCTTGGCTTCATCCAGATCCAGCACCGTGACGGGTCCCGCCTCGCGCAGCGCACTGTGGTACGGATGCAGGCGGTCGCGCAGCGCCCGCAGCGTCTGTTCGCGGATCGGCTTGCTCGGCACCAGCCACAGAATCACGCTGTGCTCGCAGCGCAGCAGGTGCGTGTTGGCAAGCTGCACGCTCTTGGCCGCCAGCCAGGTCTTGCCGCCGCCGGTGGGCACGCGCAGGCAGAAATACGGCATGTCGGCGGGGAAGCCCGCCAGTGGGTGGTACGGGTTGCCGCGCCCCCACAGGCGTTCGGTGCTGGCGGTGAAGGCAATCGAGGGCGAGGGCAGCTCGTGGCAGGCCTTGAAATAGGCCTCGACGCTGTCGAGCACCTGCTGCTGGTAGACCTTGGGCGTAAAGGTCGTCATGGTGCGTCCCGCTCGATCCAGTAGTCCGGGGCGCGGTGCAGGTGCGCGACCGCGATGATGTAGATGTGGTCAGGCTCGATCGCATAGAGCAGCTTGTATGGAAAGCGGCTCAGGATCATGCGGCGAATCTGGCCGCGCTCGACTGGAGCGGCCAGTGGCCAATGGCCCAGGCGCTTCAAGGCATCCCGCACGTCGGCGCGAAAGCGCGCGCCCAATCCTGGCACCTGCCGTTCGTAGTAGCTTTCGCCATCACTGAATTCGGCCTGCGCCTCGGGTGAAAATTCAAAGCGCATCAGAA
>JBPPMF010000225.1:0-2816 GCA_051305915.1 Thiobacillus sp.
GAACACCTGTCCAATGTTTCCCATCGCCCTATGGGCTGTCTCAACTGCCCCCCGGTCTTCGATGCGACGAAGCGTCCGCAACACGTCCGGCGCTTTGACTTCTGTTATTGGTTTGCTGCCAAGCCACGGGAAGACATCGCGCTCAAGCCGTCGCATGATCCTGTCTGCATGGCTGGCCACCCACCCCCCGCGCGCAGTGGCAAACCATTCACGGGCTAGTACCTCGAAGCTATTGCCCGCTGCTTCCTTGCCTGACGCTTTTTGCGCCGCCTTCACCTCGCCGGGGTCAACACCGTTCGACATCAGCCGTCGCGCATCATCCCGCCGCTCGCGGGCGTCCTTCAGGCTTACGTCAGGGTAAACCCCGATAGCCAGGGTCTTCTGCTTGCCTGCATGCCTGTAATTCATCCGCCAGTAGCGCCCAGCGTTGGGCATGACGTGCAGATAAAGCCCGCGCTCGTCGCTCAGCTTGTAGGGCTTGTCCGCAGGCTTGGCATTGCGCACAGCTATATCGGTCAACATGATGGTATCTCCCTTGGGCTATGCACGGCATACCCTCATTGATACCATCATTTTAGATGGTATCTAGAACACTGGCAAGAGACGTTAGGGGACGGGTGGAGACTGGCAGATACAGCCAATAGGCCGCCAATACTAGAGGTTAGCGTTTTGTGGGCAAAAAAATCCCCGCCAGGTATGGGCGGGGATTGGGTGTTGTGGTGGAGCCGGGGGGAATCGAACCCCCGTCCGCAAGCCCTCTACAGATAGTTCTACATACTTAGTCCGGTGTTTTTATGCTTTAAGCTTGATCACGCCCGCCGAACAGGCTGGATTTTGCCGAGTCGCCTTGGATTTAGCACTCACCCAAGCGACACGGATGAACGCGATTTCATGCAAATTAACTCACTGCCGGGTTGCCCCGACCTAGCCCATGAACAGGCTAGTGTGAGTCCTGGACCTTAAGCGGCCAGGGCGTAGTTTTCGTCGTTTGCGACTAAAGTTTTTTCAGTTGGATTTACGAGGTGCTCTGACCCTCGGTATGCCCTACGCTGCTTTGCGACCCACGTCGAAGCCAAGTCGGCCCCCATGTGTTGCTACAACAAGTGTAACGCATAGAGTGAGGCCGGGAGGGAAAGTTCCTGCGTCTTGAAAAATTTCGATTGGCCGGTTCAGCGCACGAAGGGGAGGGGGTCGTGCGCGACTGCGACCGCAGCCATGTAGCCGAATACCAGCAGGGCGGCGATCCAGGCTGCGATGCGCTGGGTCTTGGTTTTGCCGCGTTTGAGGGCGATGGTGCCGAGCACGATGTAGAGGATGAGGGCGAAGAATTTGGCGGTGAGCCAGCCGTGCATCAGGGGATATTGCTGGATCATGACGGCCAGCCCAAGGCCGCTGGCGAGCAGCAGGGTGTCGTTGATGTGCGGGACGATGCGCACCCAGCGCGCCTGCAGCCGGGGGGAATCCGCCACCATCCAGACGCCGCGCAGGACGAACAGCGCCAAGGTGAGAACGATGGTGGCGAGGTGCAGATTTTTGACGAGGAGATAGGTCATCGATCAGGCCAGAAAATCGAGGGTTTCGACGGGGTGGCGGATTTGCGCGTGGGCGCCCCAGGTGTGCGGCTGGTCGCTGACGTCGATGTAGCCCCAGGCGGCGACCAGGGCCGGCATGGCGGCGGCCCGCGCGGCTTCGATGTCGCGCTCGGCGTCGCCCAGGTAGAGGCATTGTGCCGGGGTGGCGCCGCACAGTTCGGCGGCGGCGAGCATGGGTGCGGGGTGCGGCTTGGGCTGCGGGCAGGTGTCGCCGGAGACGATGCAGGCGGCGCGTTCTGCCAGATCGAGGATGGACATCAGGGGTTCGGTAAAGGCCGCCGGTTTATTGGTCACCACGCCCCATTTCAGTCCGCGTGCTTCAAGTTCGGCCAGCAGGTCGAGGATGCCGGGGAAGGGCCGCGAGTGGCGGCAGATGTTGGCGGCGTAGAGCTGCAGGAACTCTTCGCGCATGTAGGCGAAGTGGGGATCGTCGGGAAGCAGGTCGAAGCCGATGCCGAGGAGGCCACGCGCGCCATGCGAGGCTTGCGGGCGAATGATGTCGTCGGCCAGTGGCGGCAGGCCGCGGCGGCTGCGCTGTAGGTTGAGCGCGTAGCCGAGGTCGGGCGCGGTGTCGACCAGGGTGCCGTCGAGGTCGAACAGGACGGCCTTGATGTCGCCAAGCTTCACGGTCTTGATCTCCTGGGCGTTCAATCGCTGCGGCGGGTCGCCAGCAGGTAGTTGACGTCGGTGTCGGCTTCCAGCTTGTAGATTTTGCTCAGCGGGTTGTAGGTCATGCCGATCAGTTCCTGCGTGTCCAGCCCGGCTTCACGCGCCATGCGGGCGAGTTCGGCGGGCTTGATGAACTTGGCGTAATCGTGGGTGCCGCGCGGCAGCAGTTTGAGGACGTATTCGGCGCCGATGACGGCGAACAGATAGCTCTTGGCGTTGCGGTTGAGGGTGGAAAAAAACACCCAGCCGCCGGGTTTGACCAGGCGTGAGCAGGCGGCGACGATGGAAGCCGGGTCGGGCACGTGCTCGAGCATTTCCATGCAGGTGACGACGTCGAATTCGCCCGTGTGCTGCGCGGCGTAATCTTCGGCCGACACCAGTTGGTAATCGACGCTGTGGCCGGATTCGTAGAGATGCAGCCTGGCAACCTTGAGCGCCTTGTCCGACAGGTCGATGCCGCTGACTTCGGCACCGGCACCGGCCATCGCTTCGGCCAGGATGCCGCCGCCGCAGCCAACGTCGAGCACTTTTGTGCCGGCCAGCGAGGCCTGCTTG
>JBPPMF010000227.1:0-2048 GCA_051305915.1 Thiobacillus sp.
GTACAAGGAGGCGAAGGGGTCCCCCGCCCGGTACAGCGCGTCGCCGCGCGCCACCGAGCGCCGAGAGGCCACGATGGCGTCCAGGCGCTCCATCTGCTCTACCGACATGCCCACCGGCAGACACAGTTCACGCAGATTGCAGTTGCCGCAGGCGACCTTGAAGGGCTCCATGCGGACAACGAACGCGGAAGTTTGAGTGGCTTTTTGCACGGCGATGGTTTTTGACTGCCTTGCAGCGGAGTATCGCCCAAGCGCACCGCTCTGGGGCCATGCCCTGGGGCAAACCCGGCCACTTCAGGCTGTCGGGGCCGGCTCTTGTTTAAGATCAAGGGTGAAGTCCCCCACTTCGGCAGAGTAGCGCCATGAACGCACCCCCCACCGCCACCGAGCAGGCGCCTCTGACCGAAGCGCAGCTTCGCAGCCTCGACGTCCCTGGTCCCCGCTATACCTCCTACCCAACCGCCGACCGCTTCGTCGAGGCCTTCGGGCCCACCGAGTACCGCCAGGCGCTGCGACAGCGTGCCGAGGGCGCCGTGGTCGGCGGCGTGCCGTCCTTGTCGCTGTACGTGCACATCCCGTTCTGCGATTCGCTGTGCTACTACTGCGCCTGCAACAAGATCATCACCAAGCACCACAGCCGGGGCACCGAATACCTGGGCCTGCTGGCGCGCGAGATCGAACTGCACGCGGATGAACTCGGCCGTGGGCAGGCGCTTTCTCAACTGCACCTGGGCGGCGGCACGCCCACGTTTCTTTCCGACGAAGAACTCGCGCAGCTCATGGGCCTGGTGCGCGGGGCCTTCCGCATCGTGCCCAAGTGCGAAGTCTCGATCGAGGTCGATCCGCGCACGGCGACGAAGGAGCGGCTGCGCCACCTGTTGGACATCGGCTTCAACCGCGTCAGCTTCGGCGTGCAGGACTTCGACCCCGACGTGCAGGCGGCCGTGCACCGCGTGCAACCTTACGACAGCGTGAAGGAACTGGTGGACGAGGCGCGCGCGCTGGGCTTCGAGTCGATCAACGCCGACCTCATCTACGGCCTGCCCAAGCAGACGCCCGAGTCCTTCCGACGCACCATCGCCCAGGTGGCCGAACTGCGCCCCACGCGCATCGCGCTGTACGCCTATGCCCACCTGCCGCAGCGATTCAAGCCGCAGCGCCGCATTGTTTCGGCCGACCTGCCCACCGGCGAGCAGCGCGTGCAGATGCTGGGCAACGCGCTGGCCGGCTTCATTGCCAGCGGCTATGTCTACATTGGCATGGACCCTTTCGCGCTGCCCGACGACGCACTGGCAGTGTCCAAGCGGCAGGGCCGGCTGCACCGCAATTTCCAGGGCTACACCACGCAGCCCGACTGCGACCTCATCGGCCTGGGCGTTTCGGCCATCGGCCGCGTGGGCGCCACGTACAGCCAGAATGCCAAGACGCTGGTCGAATACCAGGACGCGCTGGCACAGGGCGAACTGCCCGTGGTGCGCGGGCTGGCGCTGACGCGCGACGATCTGCTGCGCCGCAGCGTGATCATGGCGCTCATGTGCCAGGGCCGCGTGGAATACGAATCGATCGAGCTGGCGCACCTGATCAACTTCCGCCAGACCTTCGCCCCAGAACTGGAGCGGCTCAAGCCCCTGGCAGAAATGGGTCTGGTGGAGGTCGAAGAGCACGGCATCCAGGTCACGGCCACGGGTTGGTATTTCGTGCGCGCAGTGGCCATGACTTTCGACAGATACCTGCAGAGCGACAAGGTGCGCGAACGCTTCTCGCGCATCATCTAGCGTGGACAGTGCGCTGATCGCCAGCGCCGCAATGCTGGGCCTGGCCGGCGCACCGCATTGCACGGCCATGTGCGGCGCGCCTTGTGCCGCGGCCGTTGGCCGCCAGGGCGGCTGGGTGCCCACCGCGGCCTTTCACGCCGCGCGCGTGGCCAGCTATGCCGTCGCCGGCGCGGTGGTGGCTTCGGCCGTGGGGGCGCTGGCCATGCTGTCGCAACTGAGCCCCGCGGTGCGGCCCCTGTGGACCGTGATTCACGCCCTGGTGTTTGCGCTCGG
>JBPPMF010000232.1:0-33951 GCA_051305915.1 Thiobacillus sp.
CACGCGCTGCTGCAGTGCCAGGACGCGGTAGAAGCGCTGTGATGCAGTGGCGCGAGCCGACCGGCGCGCATCGGCAATCTCCGCCCGCAAGGCGGCCAAGGCGGCGTCGGCCGCTTCACGGCGATAGCCGCGCTGGCCGGCGATCTCCAGCGTCTGGGACAAGCCGGCACTCCACTCCTGCCGGCGCTCGTTGCCCTGTCCGACCTGCGGCACGGAGCGGCGCGTGAGGTCGGTGGACAGTTGGGGGTTGTTGAACAGCAGCGCATTGGCATCCGCCTGAACCCCTTCTGCGGCGGCCAGTTGCGCCTGCTTGGCACGCAGCGTCGGGTTCGTGGACTCGGCCAGGCTCAACGCCTCGCCGAGCGTCAGACGCTGAACGCCGACCGAATTGGTGACGGACGATTGGGCTGGCGCTGAGACCGGGGCCGTGCGCGTGGACTGTGCCCAGGCCACGGCGGGCATGAACAGGATGGAACCGGCGGCCCAGGTGGCACACGCCATACCGATGGCATATGCCAGCGTCTTCGATCGCATCGAACTCTCCTCGTTGTAGAAAACAACAAACCGGAAGAATTCGGCGAGAGGTCGGTGCTACGCGGGGATGGGGTGCGTGTGGGGACGATCTCGCCGAATCAAGCGGCGAGGGTCCAATTCGGGCGTTCGATGGCGTTCGGTATGTACGGCGGCTGTTCGCCGCTCGGCGTGGCAAGTATCGGTTCGGCGAGTTCCGAACTGAACCACACCGCCGTGTGCATCATTGGGGACACGCAACTCAGATGGCAGGTCGCGCAATCAGGGTCGTCGCCAGCGGCCGTGTTCTTGTTGTCCGGTGTCGATTCGCCCGCGGCCTTCAGCGCCTTGCCCTGGTGCTTGTGGACGTGATGGCCGAAATGCCCAATATCCGCGCCTTGCTCATGCTGGCAATAGCTGGCCGCAGCGCCCCAGACGAACTGGAACGGCAGCAGCGAGAGCATGAGGATGACGAGAACGCGGCGCACAGTTGACGATGGTATCAGGCGTATGGGTCAGCCGACCGTCCGTCCGGCACGCACTGACGGAACCCCGCCACGGCGCAACGCTGGGCGACGGGCCGGTGCGACGGGACCGGTGTACATCAGCCACCGCGCTCGTAGTCGTTGCGGCTGACATAGACCGTCGATGCGACGACGCCGAAGTCAGCAGGTGCGATTTTCGCCAGCGGCACGGCGCCGTGGTTCGTGGTGTCGAACTTCCACGAGAACTTCTTGGCACCGTTGACGAAGGTCACCGTGTCGCCGCAGCGCACGTTCAGCGTCTTGGCGTTCGTAGCGTCGACCACGCGGGCACCCTGCAACTCTGCGGTGGGCTGGCCGAAGCGGGATTTACCGTTCGGCAGGGTGTCACCAGCAGCGAAGCCGGAGCCTGCCGCCAGAGCGAGGGTTGCGACGAAAGCGGCAGAGGGGAGCTTTTGCGAGAACATTTGGTTTTCCCGCAATTTGGGTTGACAGACACCGGGCGTTTTCGCCTGGCGTGGGAGGCATGGGCTGCATCACGAACGTCACTCTAGTGAGGGCACCACGCCAGAAGGCGCTTCGCGACATTCACATATCCGGGGTGGGAATGGCTCTCTTGCATGGGCGGTACCCTACCCCGACAGGCTAGGATCCATGCGAGCCTGCAGCGAGCAATCGAGGGTCAGGAGTTCACACGCCGCGC
Organism: Thiobacillus sp.; assembly: GCA_051305915.1. Classification (GTDB taxonomy): domain Bacteria; phylum Pseudomonadota; class Gammaproteobacteria; order Burkholderiales; family Thiobacillaceae; genus Thiobacillus. Next base: position 1,696 of record JBPPMF010000232.1, read on the forward strand.
CAGCGCGCCGGGCCCCGCTCCCCCAGCCCTCACTACCTGCGGTTGGACGGGTTCAGACCGACATGAACCACGAGCGGCTTGGTGGGGAAGCCTGCCGGGGCAATCTTGGTGACATCGACCGCACGACGGTCGAGCCCATTGAAAGTCCAGGTGAACAGCTGACCCCCGCTGCGAAAAGTCACCGACTCTCCATAGGTGACGTTGATCCTGCTGGCCGATCCCAGATCGACCGCACGCGTGGCGGCCTGCGGCGAGGCCGGTTGGCCGTAGTAGGACTGCCCGTTGGCAAACGTATCTGCGCCAGCGGCGAGGCTGGCGAGCGGTGCGGCGGCCAAGCCGCACAGGGCGATGACGGCGAAGAGTCGGCTTTTCTGCATGACTTGTCCTTGTCTGAAGTTCTCCGGCCATGCCGCTGCATGGCTGGCAATGCCGTTGGGGGCATCAGAGACGACTTTAGAAACCGGTGACCAACAGGCTTGGGACCGGCAGATGACAGATTCGTCATGTTCGGCCTCATTCCGTTGTGGCCGTTGTGGCTGTCGTGGCTGTCGTGGCCGCGCCGGCCATGCGTCGGAGGCTCAGGCTTCGTTGCCCGCGAGATCAGTGCGATCCACGTATGTGCCGGTGCGTTGCTGTCTTGGGGCCTTGGGCAGCGACGCTGTCCAGTTGATTCAGGATGCCGCACTCGTCGATCGGGTGCGGCGAACTGCAGCGTGCCCGCAGCGCCTTCAGCTCCTTTTCGAGCGCGCGCAACTCTCGGATGCGTTGCGCGACATGCCCAATGTGCTCGTCGAGCAACTGATTGACTTCGCCGCAGTCCTCAGGCGGCGCATCGCGCAAGCGCAGCAGGGAGCGGATCTCGTCCAGCGCCATATCCAGGTTGCGGCAGTGGCGGATGAACGCCAGCCGCTCGGCATGCGCCGCGGTGTACATGCGGTAGTTGTTGTCGCTGCGTTGTGCGGCGGGAATCAGGCCTTCGCGCTCGTAGAAGCGGATGGTTTCGACGGGCGTGCCGGTGGCTTCAGCCAGGTTTCCGATGCGCATGGTGTCCCCTCGATATCGAAAAGATCTTGACCTTACACCGACTTCAGGGTTTTCAATGCAGTCTGCCGATTGAAGGATGCCACCGTGAACCGTTCCGAAAACTCCGCCGCGCCCCCCGCCAAGGCACCACCGCCAGCCGATGGCCATGACCACTGCGGTGCTTGCGATGTGCCCGCTGCGCCTGCTGCAACTGCCGCTGCGGTGCCACCGCCGGGTGCGGGCTGGGCACGCTTTCGGGTGCCGACGATGGACTGCGCCGCTGAGGAGTCCGAGATCCGGCGGGCCGTCGAGGGCATCAGCGGGATTCGGGCGCTGACCTTCCAGCTCGGGCAGCGCAGCCTGGCGCTCGATGCACCGGGGCCAGCCCTGGAACTGGCCGTGGCGGCCATCCGCAAGGCAGGTTTCGATCCGCAGCCGCTGGCCGAGGGCAAGCCCGACGCCGCACCCGAACACGCGGCCGATGATGGGCACGATCACGGGCAGGACAACGCATTTGGGCCGGCAGGATATGGGCGCCTGGGGATGGCATTGCTGTTGGCGATTGCCGCTGAACTGGTGGGCTACTTCGCGCCAGACACGCAAATCTGGAAAGGCACCGGCCTCGCGGTGGCCGCCGCTGCCATCTGGCTGGCCGGCTTCGATGTCTACAAGAAGGGGCTGACGGCGCTGTTGCGCGGGCGGCTGAACATCAACGCCCTGATGACCGTGGCCGTCACCGGTGCGTTCGTGATCGGCCAGTGGCCCGAAGCGGCCATGGTGATGGCGCTGTACGCGATTGCCGAGGCGATCGAGGCGCGTGCAGTCGATCGCGCCCGGAATGCGATCAAGGGCCTGCTGGAGATGGCGCCCGAAGAAGCGGCCGTGCGCCAGACCGACGGCACCTGGGTGACGCAGCCGGTGGCGACCGTCTCGCTGGATGCCGTGCTGCGGGTGCGGCCGGGTGAACGGGTGCCCATGGACGGTGTCCTGACCGCCGGCAGCACCAGCATCAACCAAGCGCCGGTCACCGGCGAGAGCATCCCGGTCGACAAGGCCGTGGGCGACCCGGTGTTTGCCGGCACGATCAACGACACCGGCAGCTTCGAGTTTCGCGTCACGGCGCTGGCCTCGAACTCGACTCTGGCGCGCATCATCCACGCAGTTGAAGAAGCCCAGGGCACGCGCGCGCCCACTCAGGGCTTCGTGGACCGGTTCGCTGCGGTCTACACCCCGGCCGTCTTCGTCGTTGCGCTGGCGGTGGCCCTGCTGGGGCCCTGGCTGCTGGACTGGACCTGGATGCAATCCATCTACAAAGCGCTCGTGCTGCTGGTCATCGCCTGCCCCTGCGCGCTGGTGATCTCGACGCCAGTGACCATCGTCAGCGGGCTGGCGGCAGCGGCCCGGCGTGGCATCCTGATCAAGGGCGGCGTGTACCTGGAAGGAGCGCGCAATCTCAAGGCCATCGCGCTCGACAAGACCGGGACGATCACCGAAGGCAAGCCGAAGCTGGTGGAGTGGAAGGTGCTGGACACGGCCACGGCGGCCGGGATGGACGCGGCCACGGCCGAACACATGGCTGCAGTGCTGGCAGGCCACTCCGACCACCCGGTGTCACGCGCGATTGCGGCTGGGCTCAAATCCAACAGCGTGCAAGCCAAGGACTTCAAGGCCATCGCCGGCCGCGGCGTGCGGGCGGAAATCGGCGGCAAGCTCTGGGTGCTGGGCAATCACAGGCTGATCGAAGAGCGGGGCCAGTGTTCGCCCTCGCTCGAGGCCGAGCTGCGCACGCACGAAGAGGCCGGCCGCACGGTCAGCCTGCTGGCGTCCGACACCGGCCCGGTGGCTCTCTTTGCGGTGGCCGACACCATCAAGCCTTCATCGCGCGAGGCGGTGGCGGAGCTGAAGGCCCTGGGCATCACCCCCGTGATGCTGACGGGCGACAACCAAGCCACCGCCACAGCCATCGCGCACGAGGCAGGCATCGCCGAGGCACGGGGCAACCTGCTGCCGGAAGACAAGCTCGCTGCCATCAAGGCGCTGCAGGCCGAGCACGGCATGACCGCGATGACTGGCGACGGCATCAACGACGCACCCGCGCTGGCCCAGTCCGACATCGGTGTGGCCATGGGTGCGGCCGGCACCGACACCGCAATGGAAGCCGCCGACGTGGTGGTGATGAACGACGACCTGCGACGCATCGCCGAGACAGTGCGCCTGTCGAAATTCACGCATGCGGTGCTGTGGCAGAACATCGCGCTCGCCCTGGGAATCAAGGCGGTGTTCCTGGTGCTGGCGGTGTTTGGCAACGCCTCGATGTGGATGGCGGTGTTCGCCGACATGGGCGCCAGCCTGCTGGTGGTGGTCAACGGGCTGCGCCTGCTGAAGGCCGGCGTGCAGAGCCGGTGAGGCCGATGTCGCCCCGCGCCGTGGCCTACGATGCGGCATTGTCCGAAGCCCAGAGATTGATGGCCGCATCGAATCCGGCTGCCGCGATGACCTTGCTGGAGCGTGCCCATGTGCTGGGTCAGCGCGAGATCGGCCCGCACCTGCGTGTGCACCTGCTGATGCTCCGTGCGGCGTGGGTCTTGCGTGACGGCCGAGAACTGCGCGGGCAATTGCTGCGCCTGGCGCTGACCCCCATCGGACACCTGAGCGGTCGCCTGCCCCTGGGCAACACCGGCGCGTCGAACGTCAGCCCGTTCGAGCCGATAGCGCTGCCGCCGGACCTCGAACGACTGCTGCGCGACGAGGAGCGCTGATGCCGGCTGCGCAAAGACACTGGGCGCCGTTGTTTGCAGCGTGGCTCATTGCGCTGCTGGCGACGGCAGGTGCCTTGTTCCTGGGTGAAGTGATGGGCATGACGCCTTGCGTGTTGTGCTGGTACCAGCGCATCGCCATGTTTCCGCTGGCGGTGATCCTGGGACTGGGCCTGCTGGAAGCTGATGGTCGCAGCATCCGGTATGCGTGGCCCTTCGCCTGGGCAGGCTGGGGCTTGGCGGTCTACCACTGCGCTGTGTTCTGGGGCGTGGTGATCGAGGGGCTGGTGCCCTGCGGCAAGGGCGGTTCCTGTGCAGACGCAGAGGTGCAAGTGGCCGGAGTCGTGCCGATCCCCTTGCTCTCAGCCATCGCATTCACGGGCATTCTTGCGCTGCTGTGGGTTGCTAACAGAAGGGTAAGAGCATGAATAAGCAGTGGATCGTTGTCGCTTCCGTGGTGGCCGTCGTGGTCGCGTTCATCGCGGGGGCCGTTGTCTTCAAGGGTCGCGAAACGCAGCAGGTGAGCCAGGCCGCCCAGTCGAACAGCGATGCGCTGATCAGGGCAAGTTCACCCGTGTTTGGCAATCCGGCTGCCAAGGTCACCATCGTCGAGTTCTTCGACCCGGCCTGCGAAACCTGTCGGGCCTTCTATCCGCTGGTCAAGACCATCGTCACTTCAAGCTTTGGACAGGTCAGGCTGGTCGTGCGGCATGCGCCCCTTCATCAGGGTTCGGACACCGCAGTGAAGATTCTGGAAGCGGCGAGGCTGCAGGGCCAGTACTGGCCGGCGGTCGAGCGGGCACTGGCTGGCCAGCCCCAGTGGGCGGCGCACGGCAACGCCAGACCCGAGCTGATCTGGGACCTCATCACGGACCTCGGCCTGGACATGGCGAAGGCCCGGGCCGACGCCGACAGCCCCGCGGTGGCCCAGCTTCTGGCACAGGACATCGCCGACATGAAGGCATTGAAGGTGGACAGGACGCCGGGGTTCTTCGTCAATGGCACGCCGCTGCGTGACTTCGGCGAGGCGCAGTTGCGGGCCCTGGTCGACCAGGAGATCAAGAAGATGAAGGCGCCGTAGCGGAGGGCGCTGCTGAAACACCCGTCGCGGGCAGCAGGGTGAAGCCGATCGAGGTGGTGCCGTTGGCTGAACTTGCAAGTGGCCGGCCGCCATGCATGCGGGCGATCGCAGCGACGATGGCCAGACCCAGCCCGTGGTTCTGATGCGCTCCGCTGCGGGCGCGGTCGCCGCGGAAGAACCGATCAAACAACCGTGGCAGGTGGGCCGGTTCGATAGTCGCACCTTGATTGGCCACAGCCAACCGCACTTCGCCGCCCGTCAGGGCATCGATCTCGATGCGGATCGTCGAGCCGCGGTCCGCGTAGCGCGTTGCATTGGCAACCAGGTTTGACAGCGCTCGTTGCAACAGCGGCAGATCAAACTCTCCGCCGGTGTCGCCGATGACCTCGACCCGAACTCCTGCATCGTCCAGCGCGGCGTCGTGATAGTCAGCCACCTGCCGGGCCACCCCGGCGAGGCTGGCCGTCGCCACGCGCCGCGCCGAACTGCCACGATCGGCCTGCGAGAGAAAGAGCATGTCCTGCACGATGCCAGCCACGCGCTGCAGTTCTTCCAGGTTCGACCCGAGCACCTCGCGCAGTTCGTCGGCACCGCGAGCCCTGCGCAGCGCCAGTTCGGTGCTGCTGATCAGGGTGGCCAGCGGGGTGCACAACTCATGCGCCACATCGGCATTGAATCCTTCCAACTGCTCATAGGCCTGTGACAAGCGGCCGAGCAGTTCGTTGAACTGCGCGATCAGCGGTTCGAGTTCTTCGGCCTGGCCTGAGCCATCCAGGCGCCGGTGCAGCGTGTCCGCCGCAAGCAGGCGTGTCTGCTCCACCAGGTCACGCACGGGGCGCAGCCCCAGGCGCACCAGCACAAAGCCGCCCGCCGAGACCAACGCAGCCCCGCCCAGGGCAGCGGCCAGCAGGGTGAGTGCAAGCCGACGCAGCAATTGGCGGTCATCGCCCGTGTCCAGTGTCAGGACCGCGGTCAGCTTGTCCGGTGCGGTGGCCGGCGCGGCCACTTCGAAGCGGGCCACGCGCGCGCTACCGGGGGACGACGCGCCCACGGCGCGCTGGTAGAAGACGCTGCCATCGGGCCGCGCCAGCGACAAGGCCAGATCCTGGTGCCCGACGAAGAAGTCGTCGAGCTTGTGGGTCAACGTGCTGGCGTCGCCGCGCAGCGGCTCTTCGGTGAGCAAGTGCCGCACCTGCGTCTGCTTCTGCGTCAGCGCCTCGATCTGCCGCGCCTCGAGGCTCACGTGCGTGACGGCGTAGACCGCGACGCAGACCACGGAGAGTCCGGCCAGGCTCTGAAGCGCCAGCCATATCGACAGACGCCGCCCGAGGGAGCCGACGCGGCTCCTGCTCATTGGGGTGCCCTACGGCCTGCGGCCGGTCCCGCCAAGCGGGAGCATGAGCACTTGGGGCGGCCCGGCGTGCTCATTCCTCGCGCTCCTCCAGCACGTAACCCATGCCGCGCACCGTATGCAGCAGCGTGCGCTCGAAGGGCGCGTCGAGCTTGCCGCGCAACCTGCGTACCGCCACGTCGATGACATTGGTTGCGCTGTCGAAGTTGATGTCCCACACCTGCTCCGCAATCTCGGTGCGGGACAACACCTCGCCCTGGCGACGTAGCAGCAATGCCAGCAGGGTGAACTCCTTGGCTGTGAGGTCGAGCCTTCGGCCGGCCCGGGTGGCCTTGCGGCGCATCAGGTCCATCTCGAGGTCAGACAGACCCAGGACCGTGGCACCTTCAGCATCGCGCGCCGGCCGCGCGCGGCGCAGCAGAACCTGGATCCGGGCCACCAGTTCGGAGAACGCGAACGGCTTGACGAGGTAGTCGTCTGCACCCCCTTGCAGACCCTTGACACGGTCCTCGACCCGGATGCGCGCCGTGAGCATCAGCACAGGCGTTTGCTTGCTCTGGCGCAGGGCGGCCAGCAAGCCCAGCCCGTCGATGCCGGGCAGCATGCCGTCCAGCACGAGCAGGTCGTAGTCAGCCTCCATCGCCAGGTGCAGACCGTCGACGCCGTTGTGCGCCACGTCCACGACGTAGCCTTCTTCGGTCAGCCCCTTGCGCAGGTATTCGGCAAGCTTCACCTCGTCTTCGATCACCAAAAGTCTCATGCCGTTGAAGCCCTCATTTGGCGACCCCCGCAAGTGACCGACTTGTCATCTGCTGGACCGAGTCTTGTTGGAGGCTGGTTTCTAAAGTCATGGTCATGCCATCGGGCATGCCGCGACACAAGGTCGCAGGCAACCTCTTCTTCAAGGAACCCTGACCATGAACTTTCGCAAACACGCCGCCGTGCCCCTCGTTGCGCTGGCCATGACGCTGCCGGTGATGGCGCAGGCCAACTCCCTCTATCACCCCGCAAACACTGACGCCGGGTACACCGAGCACCCCGACCACTGGAAGAGCACCAAGACACGTGCCCAGGTGATGGCCGAGGTCGAGGCGGCTCGCAAGGACGGCACGCTCGCGCTGATGCAGCGCAACGCGCCGTTGCCCATGAAGGCCACGGGGCCCGGCAAGACACGCCAGCAGGTGATCGCCGAGCTGCAGAACGAGTCGCCCGAACAGCGCCGCGCGCGGATGGAACTTCAGCGCGGCGGCTGAGCACCCGGCAAGCCTTAGCGTTCGCGCGGGCCACCAGCATCTGGTGGCCCGCGTTGCCGTTTGCCTTTGCCGTCGCGGCGGGCAGCCGACAGCCGCTTCGACAGCGATTGGCTGTAGGTGAGTTTCTGTTCGGGTTTTGGCGGTGGGTGGGCCCTCCGCCATCGACGCCAAAGCGCGACCAGCACGAGAGCGACGACCACGACGGCCACCCAGATCCACAGCATCGTCTGTGCGATCGCTGCATCCGGCAGCTGCATCCTCATCGCGCGCCTCCCGTTCTTGTGTCGAGTCGGCCGAGGTCAGGGAACATCGGACAACGGCAACTCCGCCCGCGTTGTCGGTCCACATGCGACGCGTTGCAGGCATCTGGGCTGGCATCGCAAAGCTGGCACACCCGGCGAGAAGCCTGCCGCTCAAGCGCAATCAGCCAACATCTGCGACCAGGCGCAGAGGCGCAGCCCGAGCACGCGATTCCGTGGGATCGCCGCGCTCCAGCCGGTAGCTGCTGCCCCATGTCCAGACCGAGCCGACCAGTTCGACGAAGACGACTTCACCTGCTGCGCCTGCGATGTCGATGGATGCACGGCCTTCGTCCCAATCTGCCGCCAGCGTGTGTGATCCAGGCTTCAGGCGAAGCCGCACAAGGGACTCGGGGACCGTCACGATGGCAGCGCCCATGTCTGGCGACAGCCGGACCGCATTCCTCGCGTCCCCCCAGCGCTTGCGAACGACATACACGGTCAGCATGTCTGGCACGGCTTCAAACCGCTTTGCCGCCGTCTCGACCTGCTCCGAGGGGATGGGTGCGGTCGTGCAGGTGAGCTTGCGGCTGTACGACTTGCCGGTCGCAAAGCAGTAGGTGCCGTCCGCGTTGGCCGGGCGCATCGGTTTAGTCATGCAGCCCGCGAGTGGGACCAGCCCGACTGCCGCCAGGCCGATCAACAGGGTTCTCCGTTGGGGAAGTCTGGAGTGGTCCACGGCGGTGTTCCCTACTTGATCGTGAAACGCACCGTGCCGGCCGGTTTGCCGGCGACGGTGACGACAGCGACGGCCTTGGTGCCCGGGCCGACCTTGAAGCTGCCGGTCGCTTCGAGCTTGTCGCCGGCTGGCTTCAGCTCGACTTCCTGCTTCTCGGTGCCGGTCAGCAAGGTCAGCTTGGCGCTGGCCTTGGAAACGTCGGCCGGCTTGCCGTGGTCGCGCAGGTGCAACTGGATCGCGGCCGGCTTGGCGACCAGTTCGTAGTCCATGTCCTTCGCCTCGGCGACCACGCCGCCATGCTTGGGCGAATGATCGTGGCCGCCGGCGGCGAAGGCCGTGCCGGACAAAGTCAGGGCAATGGCAGCGAGGAGGATTGATGTCTTCATGAGAGTCCTTTCAGGGGTTGGAAAACGTTGACAGGGGGATGGAATCAAAGTGCCTCGGCATCCTTGCTGTCCATCAGCGCTTCGGCGGGCTTGCGGCCGAAGAGCCAGAACATCGCGGGTGTGAGGAAGGTGTCGAGCAAGGTCGAGCTGATCAGGCCGGAGAAGATCACCACGGCCACCGGGTGCAGCACCTCGGTGCCGGGCTGTTCGGCCTCGAACAGCAGCGGCGCCAGCGCGAAGGCCGTCACCAGCGCTGTCATCAGCACCGGGCTGAGACGTTCCAGCGAGCCACGCAGGATCATCTTGTGGTCGAAGTTCTCACCCTCGAAGCGCATCAGGTTGATGTAGTGGCTGACCTTCAGGATGCCGTTGCGCACCGAGATGCCCGCGAGCGTGATGAAGCCCACCAGCGCGGCCACGCTCAGTGGTTGGCCCGACAGCCACAAGCCCAGCACCGCACCCACCAGCGCCAAAGGAATGTTCACCATGATCAGCGCCGCCAGCACGCTGGACTTGTAGCGGCTGTAGAGCACCACGAACATCAGCGTCAGCGACACGATGCTGAGCAGGCCGACCAGGCGCGAGGCTTCTTCCTGCGCCTGGAACTGGCCGCCGAGGGTGATGAAGTAGCCCTCGGGCAGCTTCGTCTCGGCCACCACCTTGCGGATGTCGGCCACGATCTCGGACAAGGCCCGCCCTGACGCGTTGGCCGACAGCACGATGCGCCGCTTGCCGTCGTCGCGGCTGATCTGGTTCGGGCCGTCCCCGTCCTCGATGGTCGCGATCTTCGACAGCGGGATGCGGCCATTCGGCGTCTCGATCAGGATCTGGCCCAGGCCCTCCACCGAGCGCGCTGACTCCGGCAGGCGCACCACCAGCGCAAATCGGCGGCTGCCTTCAACGATCTGGGTGATCTTCTCGCCTTCGACTAGGTTCTGCAGCGTTGTCAGCACCTGCGGCGCGGGCACGCCGTACTGGGCCGCGGCGGCGTAGTCCACCCGCACCTTGATCTGCGGCGCCAGCACCTGCTTTTCGATCTGCAGATCGGCGATGCCGGGAATGGCGGCCAGCTTCGCACGCAGCACGTCGGCCTGACCGCGCAGTGCGTCCAGGTCCTCGCCGAAGATCTTGATGGCGATCTGCGAACGCACGCCCGAGAGCATGTGGTCGATGCGGTGCGAGATAGGCTGGCCGATCTCCAGCGCGGCGGGCAGGTTGATCAGCCGCGCGCGGATGTCGGCCTTGATCTCATCCATCGTGCGCGTCAACTGGGCGGTGGGTTTCAGTCCCACATCGAGTTCGCTGACGTGCACGCCCTCGGCGTGTTCGTCCAGTTCGGCGCGGCCGCTGCGCCGGCCGACGTGCGTGACCTCGGGCACCTGGCTCACCAGCACCTCGGCCTGACGCGCCAGCGCCGAGGTTTCGGCCAGCGTGACACCAGGATTCAGGCGCAGGCCGATCAGCAGCGTGCCTTCATTGAAGGGCGGCAGGAAGGTGGTCGGAAAGAACGGCACCGCGGCTGCCGCCACCACCACGGCCACGCCGGCCGCCGCCAGCGCGGCCTTCGGCGCGTTCAGCACCGATTGCAGCGTCGACTGGTAGCGCGACTTCAACCAGCGCAGCACTTTCGTGTCGCCATGGTCCAAGTTCTTCATCCGCGGCAGCAGGTAGAAGCTGAGCACCGGCGTCACCGTGACCGAGACGATCAGCGAGGCCAGCGTCGACACGATGAACGCGATGCCAAGTGGAACGAACAGCTTGCCTTCCAGCCCGGGCAGTGCAAACAGCGGGATGAACACCAGCACGATGATCACTGTGGCGTACAGGATCGCCGAGCGCACCTCCATCGTGGCGTGCGCCACCACTTCCAGAGGGTGGATGCGCGAGTGCGGGTGCTTGGCGCGGTCTTCCTTCAAGCGGCGCAGTACGTTCTCGACACCCACCACGGCATCGTCCACCAGCCCGCCGATGGCGATGGCCAGCCCGCCCAGCGTCATGGTGTTGATCGACAGGCCGAAGTACCGGAAGACCAGGGCCGTGATGAAGATCGACACGGGAATGGCCGTCAACGCGATGATCGTCGGCCGCAGCGTGCCGAGGAAGAAGAACAGGATCACCGCGACAAACACTGAGGCGCCGATCAGCTTGCCCTGCAGCGTGGTGATCGAGGCCTCGATGAAGCTGGCTTGGCGGAAGGTGACCTTGGGCTCCTGCATGCCGGCCGGCAAGGAAGTCTTCAATCCCGCCAAGGCTTCCTCGATGTTCCGCGTCAGCGCGATGGTGTCGGCCGAAGGCTGCTTCTGGATGCCCAGAATGACGGCCGGCTGGCCTTCATAACCGGCGTCGCCGCGCTTATTGGCCGCAGCGAAGGTCACGTCGGCGATCTGGCGCATGAGGATCGGTTGGCCCGCCTTGGAGGTCAGGGCCAGGTTCTTCAGATCGTCCAGCAGCGAGGTGCGGCCCAGGTTGCGGATCAGGTACTCACGCCCGTTCAGCTCCAGGAAGCCGCCCGAGGTGTTGCTGGAGTAGCCCTTCAACGCCGCTTCCAATTGCTCGTGCGTGATGCCGAGTTCGGCCATGCGCACGGTGTTGGGTTGCACCTGGAACTGCCGCACCTCACCGCCGATGGGGATGACCTGCGCCACGCCCTGCACCGACAGCAGGCGAGGGCGCAACACCCAGTCGGCGTATTCGCGCACCGCCATCGCGCTGATCTTCGTGGTGTCCACGGGGATCGCGATCTGCATGATCTCGCCCATGATCGAGCTGATCGGGCCCATGCGCGGCAGCACGCCTTCGGCAATGCCTTCCTCCATCGCCGCGAGTCGCTCGCTGACGAGCTGGCGGGCGCGGAAGATGTCGGTGCTCCAGTCGAAGGTGACGTAGATGAAGGACAGGCCGGCCGACGAAGTGGAGCGGATCGTCTCCACGCCCGGCAGGCCGTTCATCGTGGTTTCCAGCGGGAAGGTGATGAGCTGTTCCACCTCCTCGGCGGCCATGCCGCCGGCCTCGGTGATGATGGTCACTGTGGGCTTGTTGAGGTCGGGGAACACGTCCACCGGCGTGCGCGTGAGCGTGAACGCGCCGTAGGCCATCAGCACCACGCTGGCGATGATCACCAGCAGCCGGTTGCCGAGGCTGTTGTCGAGTAGCCACTTGAACATGTCAGCGCACCTGGTTGATCAAGGTGGCGCCTTGGGTGGCGACCTTGTCGCCGGCCTTCAGGCCGGCGGTGACCGACACGCTGATGCCGTCCAGCGATTCGGTCGTCACCGTGCGGGGCTCGAACCGTTCCGGCGCGGTCTTGACCCAGACGATCGTCTGATTGGCCGGGTTCTTCATCAGCGAAGCGACCGGGACCGCCAGCCCCTTGACCTTCTCCTTGGTCTGCACGAAGACACGGACCGGCTGGCCGACGGCCAGGCTGTTGAGGGCAGCGCCCTGGGCGCGGAAACCCAGCGGCAGCGCCTGCTCGCGCAAGCTGCGCGCGGCACCGATGAACTCGAGCGGCACACGCTGGTTGCCGACAGACAGCGTGGCGCTGCCCACATTGGCCGCCAGCGCCGGATCGAAGGCCAGGGCCTCGATGCGCAGGCGGCTCGGGTCGACGATCTCGAACAGCAGCTCGCGTGCATCCACCACCTGGCCCGCCACGACGTGGGCCGACGCGATGACGCCGGACACGGGCGCCACCAGCGCTTCACGCGTGGCCAGGCCTCCACCGATTGCGGCAATGCGCTCGGCCAGACTGGCGGATTCGCTTTCTGCGGCTTCGATGTCCTTGCGCGGCACCGTGTCCGCCAGTTCCTTCAGGCGGGCCACACGCTTGTCGGCCAGCGACTTGGCCGCTCGCAGCTCGGCCAACTGGGACGACTGGTTGGAGCGTTCGATGGGTGCTGCAGACGGCACCACGTAGGCCAGCACCTCGCCCTTGCGCACCGCTTGGCCTGGGTTGGGCAGGCCACGCGGGCCGGGCTCGATGCGCCCGGCATTCAGCGGCTGCACCTTGCCCCCGGCGTTCGGGTCCATCAGCACTTTGCCGGTGAGTTCCACCGAGCGCGGCAGCTCGGCGTCAACCGTGGCCATGGTGCGCACACCGAGCTGGCGCTGCGCCGGCTTGGGCAGGAACACGCTGCCGTCGGGCAGCCGCTGCGGGCCATTGGCACTGGGTGCTGCACCGCCGTCGCCATGGTCATGGCCTTCGCCGGCCTGTGCCAGAGGCACGGCGGACAGCACCATCACGATGCTGGCGATGATGGCCAGGCGCGCGTTGGAGAGGATCAGGGCGCGCTTCATGCGACACCTCCGACACGGGTCTGGCGCGACAACAGTACGCGGCGACCGACGGTCAGCAGGATCGCCAGCACGGCGACTCCTCCCGCCGCCCAGCCTGCATATTCCTTCCACGAATGCGGGTGGGCCGCCTCGTCAGCGTGTGCGGCTTCATGGATGTCGAACTCGCCAGCCAGCAGGTCGGCGTCGGACCCGGCGCTCACCGTGGCGGTGATCGGCAGGACGCCAGGCTGGGGCGCTTCGGCCAGCACGACTTCGAACTCGTCCGTGCCTTGTTTGGCCGCCTTGAACTTCTTGCCGCCGATCTCGAGTTCGATCTGGGCTTCAGTGACCGGGCTGTTGTCGGCGGCCCGGTCCAGGTACAGCGTGATCTGCTTGCCGTTGAGCACGCCGACCAGTTCGAACAGGTCCGACACGGCGGCGAACCTGGGCAGGGCGGGACCCGTGGCGGTGGGTGCGGCTTCGCCGTGGTCGTGGCCGTCACCGGCCATGGCAAGTTTCGGTGCCAGGATCAGGATCGCGAGAGGAATCGCGACCAGGGTGTGGAAGGGCTTCATGGGGGAATGTCCGGAAGAGGTGTTTGGTCGAGCGTCGGGTGGCTTCGTCGCAGCTGCGGGCTTCACTGCGGCAACAAGCCAAGCGCCTGGCGCCATGCGGAGATGGCGGCTGCGAGCTCGATGCGGCTGCGTGCAGCCTGACGATCGGCCTCGGCCGCTTCGGCCTCGATGCGCAGCCGGGTCGGCAGGTCGGTCTCGCCCAGGCGGAAGGACTTGTCGAAGAAGCCGCGGGATTCGCGCGCCAGTTGTGCGCGGCGCTCGGCCGCTGCCAACTGCAGCCGGGCGGATTCGGTGCGTGCCTTGGCCGAGTCGCGTTCACCCGCCAGCCGGGCCCGCTCCAGATTCAACTGCGCCTGCAGTTCGATGGTCTCGGCCCGCGCGGCCGCCGTGCGCGCGTCGTGACGCGGACCCGCCCCAAAAGGAATGCGCACGCCGACCGTGAAGGTCTGTTGCCAGGCTTCACCTGAGACCCCGCGGTCGCGCGTGGTGGCGATCGTCAGTTCGGGGTTGGCGCGCGACTGCGTCGCCGCCAGGGCCGCCACGCCTTCGGCCACCGAGGCGCGGTCCTTCAGCGCCAGCAATTCGCCGTGCGTGTCCATGTCGGTTCCCGCAGCGCCAGGCTCCGGCTCGGCGATGAGATCCGCCGGGCCGGCTGTGAGCGCCAGGCCGGGCAACGCCACCAGCGTGCGCAGGGACTGCTCGGCCACGATCACGGCGGCTTGCGCCTGCGCCACCGTCGCTTGGGCGGCAGCCACGGCGCCATCGGCCTGGTGCTGGTCGGCCTGTGCCAGATCGCCGGCCTTGAGCCGTTTGCCGACATCGGCTGCGATCCGTTGCGCGTTGTCGAGTTGGCCCTGCGCAGTGGCGGCATCGGCACGCGCGCGTTGCCAGTTCCACCAGGCTTCACGCACCGCGGCAGCCACACGCAGCTGGGCTGCGGTGGTGCGGCTTTCGACAGCACGGCCTTCGGCCTCGGCCAGTGCCTGGCTGCGCCCGCGTTCGCCAGGCAGCCACAGGGGGATCGCAAGGCCCGCCTCGTATTCGCGTGTGCCGAGATTTCGGTTCAGGCGGTCGGTCTTGCCGGTCACCTCCACCGCCACAGGCTCGGGTGTCCAGGACTGAGCGGCTTGCTGCTGTGCCCGGGCTGCGTCCCGGCGTGCCGCCAGGGCCGCGAGTTCAGGTTGGCGCGCCCATGCCGCTTCGAAGGCCTGGCTCAGCGTCAACCCTTCGGGCTTCGCCGTGGTTTGGGCCAATGCACCCGCTGCGGCAGTGCTCAGTGCGAATGCGAAGGCAAGGGCCAGCGTGGCACTGGCGGTCGTTCGCCAGCGAGCGTGCGTGATGAAATTTCGTCGGTGCATCCGATGCTCCAGGGTTGAGGACAACTCACGGGAGATCGGCAAGGGCGACCCAGCAGGTCGCGTCGCGGCTGAGCGGCCGTCGACGACGGCACGCGGTCAGGCGCGGACGGGCTTCAGGAAGAAGAAGTGGCCGCCTCGCCGATCAGGCGAGGGGTGCCCACTGAGGGCGCTCGGGCGGGCTGTGCGTCAGGGTGCGCACGATGCCTTCGTCCAGCGTGGCCGGATGCGAGGCGATGGCGAGTGGCGTCAAGCCATCACAGGGTGTGGGCATCGCCGAGCAGCTGCCATGGCAATGTCCACAGTCGAGATCGCTGCTGCCCAAGGTCTTGCCAGCCAAGTCGCCACTGTCCTGGTCCACGGTCGAATCACCATGATGCTGATGCTCGTGGTGTCCGAAGTGCTGCGCCTGCGCATCGCTTTCGTGCCCGCAATAGCTTGCCACGGCAGCCCAGGTGAACTGGAACGGCAACAAGGCGAGCAGAGCAATGGCGAACCAACGACGCATGCGAAATAGTCTAGCAGCTACAGGGTTTGGGGCGAGCGAGTGGGCCCAATTCGGTACCGCACTCCACTGCATTTCGGCACGCACGTGAGGAACTTGAGCGCTGAAGATTCCTCGCCGCTCCGCCTTCGCGCCTCGGAACCAAAGTTCGGCCGATGTATTTCGTAAACGTCCTCCCACTGGGAGTTGTGCTCGACCATGTCGATCGACGACCCCCGCCGGTCGCTCGCCGAGGCTGAGGCACTCGGGCTTCGAACTCGGTGGGCGTGTGTTGAGCCGAGCGCGTAGACGCAGTCCCGTCGGGCTGATTGGCATTCCCGTCTGGCCGTCATCTGGCAAGCGAGACTCCGAGCCGCTCCAGGCGCTATACGAACAGATCGCGATGTGCGGCCGCCATTTTCGTCGCCGGAGGCGGGAAGGGCGGTCCAGTGCTTCACCCGAACGCCTAGCAAGGGGGCGGACATCGACCGCAATTTGTTGGCCGCCAAAGCCGACGAAACTGACGCCCAGGTCGGGCATCCGCGGGAGATGAGTCGTGGGATGCGGCACTCAGTGGCCAGTCCCACCCCCCAGACATGCGCGGCTACCCCACTCCATTCACCCACAGGAAGGGCACTTCGTCACGCGGCGACCAGGCTGGCCAGCCCTGCATTCAGCGACCCCTTGGCAATTCCGCCGGACTGGTGCAATACTGGATGCCCATACAGTACCAGGCTTTTCGATGTCGGCTGTCCTGTCGTGGGCCGGCGACGACGATGGGTTGCCGACCCAGGCCCTTGTTCATCCTTCGAGATCGCGTGCGCGGCGCTCCCAGCCGGGAGAGTTGCCGCCTGAGATCGAACAGGCCATCTGGCGCGGCTGCGACCTGGGTGCGCAGGCTGGCGAGGTGGTCTCCAGCGGCTTCGAGGCGCTCGACGCTGAACTGCCCGGCGGCGGTTGGCCGTGCCAGTCGATCACCGAGGTGCTCAGCCCGCAGCCGTCCGTTCTCGAGTGGCGCGTGATCGGTCCGGCGCTGCGCGGCATCGTCGCGGCCGGGCGCAATGTGGTGGTCGTCGGGCCACCCAAGACACCGCACCTGCCTGGACTGCGACACAGCGGCATCGACGAAATGCACCTCGTGTGGGTCCGTGCGGATACGCCTGCCGAGCGCCTGTGGTGCACCGAGCAGTTGGTGAAGTCCGGCGCCTGTGGCGCGCTCGTCGCCTGGCTGCCGCAGGCGCGCCCCGAGCAGATCCGGCGCCTGCAGGTGTGCGCGCAGGCCTGCGAGGGTCCGGTGTTCCTGTTCCGCCCGGCCGCGGCCCAGCACGAAGCCTCGGCCGCGAGCCTGCGGGTGATGGCCACCTTCGCGCTGGACTGGGAGATCCAGGTGCATGTGCTCAAGCGCCGTGGGCCCACCCATGAGGGCGTGGTCCGGTTGCGATCGGTACCCGGGGGGCTTGAAGCGGTGTTGACGCCGCGCCTGCAGCTGCCCAGCCGACTCATCGCGACGCGGGAGGGCGCTCCACGCGACGGGACTCACCACACGCCGACGCGGCCGACTCTTTCGGAGGGCGCGGCGCGCCCTGTGGTTCACGAGGCAGCAGTCCATGCTCTGGGCGGCGCTACTCCTTCCGCCCGGGCCCGACGGCGCGCCACCGTCCGATGAGGCACTTCGCGGAGTCGCAACGTGGGCCTTGCAGTTCACACCCCGGGTTGCCACCTCCGAAGAAGCTGTCCTCCTCGAGCTGGAGGCCAGCGCACGCCTATTCGGGGGCAGGCGCGCGTTGCGCGACCGCATCCTCCAGGAGGGGGCCGACCAAGGGGTGAGTGCGCTCGCCTGGGCGACCAACAGTCTGGCCGCCCACCTGCTGGCGCGGGCTGGCATTGAGAACGGCTTCAAGCGCCCGCTTGAGGAACTGCTCGACGCCCTCCCGATGAGGGCCCTCACGGCGGTGGCCCCCCACGAGGGGATCCTTGCCCGACTGGGGTGCCGCACCTTGGGGGATGTGCGCCGGCTCCCCCGCGGGGGTGTGAGCCGGCGCTTCGACAAGCTGCTGCTGGGCGCCCTGGACCGCGCCTACGGCCTGCGGCCCGAGGCCCATGTGTGGGTCCAGCTGCCAGAGACCTTCGACGCGCGCCTGGAGCTCATGTCACGCGTCGAGATGGCGCCGGCGTTGCTCTTCGGCGCCCGCCGGCTGCTGTTGCAGATGTGCGGCTGGCTGGCGGCGCGCCACAGCGGGACCACCGCCTTCACCCTGAAGTGTGCCCACGATGTGATGCGCTCGAAAGAGGCAGGGCAGGGGGGTGAGATCACGATCCGCACCGCCGAGCCCAGCCGCAACCTCGAACACCTCTGCCGGCTGCTCGCCGAGCACCTGGCCAAGACCGAGCTGAAGGCGCCGGTCGGCGAACTCTGGCTGCACGCGACCGAAGTCGTTTCGCTGCACGAGAAGAGCGCGTCGTTGCTGCCCGACGAGGCGCAGCAGGGCGAGTCCCTGCAGCTGGTGCTCGAACGCATCGCGGCCCGGCTGGGTCCTGACCGGGTGCTCCGCCCGGTCCTCACCGAGGACCACCGTCTCGAGTGGATGCAGATGTGGCAGCCAGTGCCGATGCCGCGCCCCCGCAAGGCCGCAGAGCCCCTAAACATGCCCCAGCCGACCTGGGTGCTGCCGACGCCGCTCAAGCTCGCAACGCGCGGCCACCGCCCGCTGTACCAGGGCGTGCTGCATCTGCTGACCGGACCGCACCGCGTCGAAGGCGGCTGGTGGCATCGGCTGGGCGAGGGTTGCGATGCGACGACCGGGCATGTCCAGCGCGACTACTGGGTGGCGCTGAGCGAGCACGCCGGCGTGCTGTGGATCTACCAGGAGCGGCTGGCGAGCGAAGAGACTGCCTGGTACCTGCACGGGGTGTTTGCATGACGGCCGGCGATGGGCGCCAGGGGCAGGGCGCGGGCACGCCCGTGCCGAGGTCCGCTTCCTCGGTGCCGGCCGCCGGGCTGCCCGACTACGCCGAACTGCGCTGCGTCAGCACCTTCAGCTTCCTGGTGGGGGCGAGCCAGCCCGAGGAACTCGTCGAGCGTGCGCACAAGCAGGGCTACCGCGCGCTCGCGCTCACCGACGAGTGCTCGGTTGCCGGCGTGGTGCGCGCCCACGTGGCGGCCAAGAAGATCGGCCTCAAGCTGCTCATCGGCAGCCAGGTCAGCGTGGCCGTGCCGGAGCCGTCCGGCGATGACGCGCCGGGGCCCTTCAGCCTGGGCGTGCTTGCCTGCAACCTGAACGGCTACGGCAACCTCTGCGAGTTCATCACCAAGCTCCGACGCGCTTCCGAGAAGGGGACCTACCACCTGGACCTTGGCGACATCGCCTCGGACGAACTGGCGGACTGCGTCGTCGTGGCCTCGCCGGTGCGCGGATCGACCGACGCGCAGCTGGTGGGCCTCGCCCGCTGGTTGCTCACCCACTTCACCGGTCGCTGCTGGCTGGGTGTGGAACTGTTGCGGCAGCTCGACGACGAGATGTGGCTGCACAAGCTGCGTGAGGCGAGTGACCTGTCGGCGATCCCGCTGGTGGCCGTCGGCGACGTCTACATGCACGTGCGATCGCGCAAAGCGCTGCACGACGTGATGACTGCGATCCGCACCGGCCGGCCGCTAACCGAATGCGGCCGCGAGCTTCAGGTCAACGCCGAACGGCACCTGCGCACCCGGCTGCGCCTGGCGCAGACCTTTCCCGCCGACCTGCTGGCCGAAACGCTTCAGGTCGCCGAGCGCTGCAGCTTCTCGCTCGACGAGCTGAAGTACCAGTACCCCGATGAAGTCGTGCCGGCGGGCGAGACGCCTTCGAGCTACCTGCGCCGTATCACCTACGAAGGGGCAGGGCGGCGCTGGCCCGAAGGTGTCCCCGCAAAGGTCGAGGCGCAGATCGAGCACGAGCTGCAGCTGATCGGCGACCTGCACTACGAGCACTACTTCCTGACCGTCTACGACATCGTCGCCTTTGCGAGGTCGCGGCAGATTCTCTGCCAGGGCCGTGGCTCGGCGGCCAACTCGGTGGTCTGCTACTGCCTGGGCGTCACCGAGGTGGATCCGGCACGCATGTCGGTGCTCTTCGAGCGCTTTATCTCCAAGGAGCGCAACGAGCCGCCGGACATCGACGTCGACTTCGAGCACGAGCGGCGCGAGGAGGTCATCCAGTACCTCTACGGCAAGTACGGCCGCGCCCGCGCGGCGCTCACCGCCGTAGCCATCACCTACCGGCCGAAGTCGGCGATCCGCGACGTGGGCAAGGCCCTGGGCCTGCCCGAGGAGACCATCGAGGCACTGGCCAAGAACCATACCTGGTGGGACGGCGCCGGTATCAAGACCGAGCGGATCGAGGAACTCGGCCTCTCGCTCGACGACCTGGCCATCCGGCAGCTCGTAGACTTGACCGGCCAGATCATGGGCCTGCCGCGGCACCTGTCGCAGCACCCGGGCGGTTTCGTGCTGACCAAGGGGCCGTTGTCGCGCCTGGTGCCGATCGAGAACGCGTCGATGCCCGACCGCACCGTGATCCAGTGGGACAAGGACGACATCGACGCGCTGGGCCTGCTCAAGGTCGACGTGCTGGCCCTGGGGATGCTCACCGCGATCCGCAAGAGCCTGGCCTTCATCGGCATGCGCAAGGGCTACGCCTTCGCGATGCAGGACATCCCGGCCGAGGACCAGACCACCTACGACATGATCTGCCAGGCCGACACGGTGGGCGTGTTCCAGATCGAAAGCCGCGCCCAGATGAGCATGTTGCCGCGGCTGCGGCCGCGCTGCTTCTACGACCTGGTGATCGAGGTTGCGATCGTGCGGCCCGGGCCGATCCAGGGCGGCATGGTCCACCCGTACCTGAACCGCCGGCAGGGCAAGGAGCCCGTGACCTTCCCGAGCAAGGCGCTCGAGGAGGCGCTCGGTCGAACCTTGGGCGTGCCGGTGTTCCAGGAACAGGTGATGCAGATCTCGATGTTGGCCGCGGGCTTCACGCCGGGCGAGGCGGATCAACTGCGCCGCGCGATGGCCGCTTGGAAGCGCAAGGGCGGGCTGGCACAGTACTACGACAAGATCGTCAACGGCATGACCTCTCGCGGCTACCAGCGCGAGTTTGCCGAGGCGATCTTCGAGCAGATCAAGGGCTTCTCGGAGTACGGCTTCCCGGAAAGCCACGCGGCCAGCTTCGCGCTGCTGGTCTACGCGAGCTGCTGGATCAAGTGCCACCACCCCGCCGAGTTCCTGGCAGCGATGCTCAACAGCCAGCCCTTGGGCTTCTACTCGGCGAGCCAGCTGGTGCAGGACGCCAAGCGCCACGGTGTCGAGGTTCGGCGCGTCGACGTGATGAGCAGTGAGTGGGACTGCACCCTGGAAGGCCTGCCACACCCGCCGGCGGTGCGGCTCGGGCTGCGCCTGGTGGTGGGGCTGAAAGCCGAGTCGGCGCTGCGCATCCTCAAGGCTAGACGCGAGCGGCCCTTCGACGGCGCCGAGGACCTAGCCAAGCAGGCCGAGATCGAACAGCACGAGATGACGCTGCTGGCCGCGGCCGATGCGCTGATGAGCCTGGCTGGCCACCGGCGGCAGCAGGTCTGGGAGGCGGCGGGGCAGCGCTCGGCGCCGCAGTTGCTGAAACAGGCGCCGGTCAACGAGGAAGAGCTCGAACTGCCGGCCGCGCCTGAAGGTGAGGAGGTCGTCTGGGACTACGCGGCCACGGGCCTCACGCTGCGCCGGCATCCGCTGGCCATCCTGCGACCGGTGCTGGCCAAGCAGGGTTGGTGCACAGCGGCCGAGCTGCACGACTTGCCCGACGGCCGGCTGGCGCGGGCCTGCGGCATCGTGACAGTGCGGCAGCAGCCCGAGACCGCCAAGGGCGTGATGTTCGTGTCGCTGGAGGACGAAACCGGCAGCGTGCAGGTGATCGTGTGGCCCAAGCTCAAGGCGCAACTGCGCGGGCCGCTGCTGCGTTCAAAGCTGATGGCGGTGAAGGGCACCTGGCAGCGCGATGGCGACGTGCGCAACCTGATCGCCGGGCATGTCGAGGATCTGACGGCCTTGCTGGGTGGGCTGGCGACGAGTAGTAGAGATTTTCACTAGGGACGACAAGTACGGGCCTCCCGATCGTCTTGGAATGCGCACAGGCGATTGAACAGCCCGTCCACCATTTATGCTGTGCCGTGAGCCCGACACCACAATTCGAGGTTCGTGGGATCCGTCCGAAGTAGACGGCTCACCAGCAAATCAGACTCGGGAGGCTTCCACTGTGCGAATCAACTATCTCAGTCCCCGGGGGGTTCTCGAAGTCGAGCATGCCGCCTTGCGCGAACTCGAAGCGAAGTTGCCCCGCGAGTGGGGTGCCTACGCGGCATTCCGACTGGTCACACGAGGTTCCAAGCAGCCGCTGGACATCGATCTGCTGTTGCTGACGACGAATCGGATCCTGGTAGTCGAGCTCAAGAATTGGTCTGGCGACATCGAGTTCTCGGCCGGTCAGTGGTTCCATCGCGGCGACCCGATGCCCTCGCCGGTAGACATCACCGACAACAAGGCACGCGCGCTGAGGAAGTTCATCCAGGAGAAGAACGCCTCCCTCAAGGTGCCATTCGTTGAGTCCCTGGTGGTGCTGTGCCATCCCAAGTGCCGCTTGATGAATTTCCCGGACGAGCAGCGCCGCTTCGTCGCGATGCTTCCCGACTTCGTGCATGCCGCGTCCGACGCGGCTCGCTACAAGAAACGATTTCCCGACATCCCTCCAACTTGGAACTATCGGTCCGTAGATCCCCTTCCACAGCGGCAACAGTACAACGCCATCTTTTCTACGTCCAACCCGGCAGTCCTCAAACGCCGCACCTTGCTGCACGGCTTTGAGCAGATTGAGGATCAGGCGGACTACATCCATCCGCGAAAGATCTGGTCGGAGTTCTTGGCCGAGCACCAAGAGAGCAGAAGTTCCAAGGCCCTGCTGCGAAAGTGGAACTTCGAAGAACTCGCCGCTGGTGGCACATCCACAGTCGAGCGCCAGACGATCGGCCTTCGCGAACTGCGGCTGAACGAGACGCTACGAGTCCAAGCGCCGGAACTGCACGTGGACCTGTTGGAGCCCATTGGCTCGGCGACGGCGGACGACATCACCACCAATTTCATAGAGGCGTATCGCCTTCCGACAGGCATTGAACGCCTCTCCGAGCACTTGGCCCGCAACAGCGACATGACCGAGTCAGATCGACGCTCGCTGGCAAAGAGCATCCTGTCTCGCTTCTCGAAGTTGCATGCGCTGGGGATCGCCCACCGCGACATCACGAAGCGAACGCTGTGGGTGCTCGAACCGGCCCGCGTGATCCTGTCGACATTTGCCGCTGCGCGCATCCCCCAAGCTCAGACCGTCGGTGTCCATCGCATTGAGCTGGAGACTGGATCGATCGAACTGCCCGAAGACGAAGGCGTCGCCGCGCACGCTCGCTCAGCGGAGCCCTTCGTCCGCGACGTCTTCCTGCTCGGCGTGCTCGTCTACGAGTTGCTCGAGGGCCGCGAACTGGAGCGTCTCAACGACGTACCCGTCTACGACGGCACCCTCACGCTCAATGTCCCAGCGCTTGCACCTTGGTACGCCAAGGCCATGGACCTCGACCCTGCAGCGCGCTACCGAAACGCATCCGAGGCTCTCGACGCATTGAACGCTTGCTTGGCCGTCGATGCTGGGCCTGATGTTTGCGCCGCGGACTTCGAGGGCTACGAGACCGACGCCGGTCCGATGACCCTCATGGCCAAACGCGTGATCTCGTCTGTCCCGACCAAAATGGTCTACGAGTCAGAGCAAAACGGCGGCCGCGTCTTGGTGAAGTGCTGGCCGCAACTCAAGTACGACCCAAAGTACCTGGCGCGCAACCTGCGGCTGCTCGCCTTCCTGCAGAAGGCACGGTCGCTGCGGCAGTCCGGCTTCAATGCGGCACCAGAGGTGCTTGACTTCGGACTGAACACGTTTGGCCTGATGCTGGTCACGCGATGGACGGAGGGCCGAACGCTTACCGAGTGGCTGGCTGCCTCCCCAGACGGTCGGCAACGCGCGCTCCTCGCGCACGCCCTGCTAAACGCCGTGCGACGCCTCCACGTCTTGGGGCTTTCGCACGGCGACGTGAAGGCGGACAACGTCGTTGTGCCGCAGACCCTTGAGGGCGAGTTGCCGCGGGTCGTGTTGGTGGACATCCCGGATCTGAGCGCCGATGGCGACGATGGGATCACAGTCGGCATGGTGCCGCCGGCGTTGGAGAGCGCTTCACCGCTACACCGCGACGCGTCTGCCGTGTGTGCGCTTGTCCTGACGCTGTTGCCCGAGGAGTTCGCGGGCACTCGAAGCGATGTAGCTCGGGCCATTGAGTTGGTGGACGCCCTTCCGCCGCTGGACATTCTCGCGGAGACGCTGCAGGACGAACTCTTCCCGAAGCCTCGGTTGATTCCGACGGTCAAGACCACCCTCAAGCGCCGTGGCCGTGGCGGGCCTTCGTCGCTGGCGTTGGTCTCCAACAATGGCGAGTACTCGGTGCGCGCGATTCGACATGCGGAGACCGGGCACGTGCGATTCAACGTCGTCGGGATTCGGCAAGACCTCTACATCAAATACGACCCTGAAGAAGACGTTGTCCTTGACGCTGCAGTGAAGGAAGTCGACCACATCGATTTCGTCAGCGCCTACCGGCGCAAGACGTTCTCGCTGAACGCGGAGATACATGTCACCTTTGCGGACGAAGCTGACGTCGCCGCACTGGCCGGTTTGCTTTACCAGTCCTACAGCGCGAACGTCCCGGATGAGCCTGAAGGTGACGAAGCTGTCGTGGCTGTCGGCGCGGACCCATATGCCCGCCAGTCTGAGGCCGCGCCGTTGCAGCGGGTCTCGGCAATGGCGCTCTGGACTGCGCTGTCGGACACCGATGAGATGAACGTCACCAAGATCACGGTGCGGCAAGGCGCGAAGCAATTCCCCCCGCAAAGCGATGAGTGGATCATCCCCTTTGACTGCGAGGGCGGGGTTCTCGACTTCTCGGAGGACGAGGACATCGAGTTGCTGGAGCGCGGGGTGGACGCTACCGACGGCAGCGACCGATGGTTCACCGTGGGCTGGGTATCTCCCGACATCGGACGCGACGTGATGCGCGTGCAGGCCAAGAGCATGCGCTTCTCTCCGAAGACGGGCGATGTCCTGCATGTGCGCGGCAGCTTCGAAAGGGTCGCGTCCGAACGGCGGGTCGCGGCAATGAAGCGGGTGCTCGCGGGTGGTGGCCTCATTCCTTCGCTGGTTGACTACTTCGATCCGGACACCGAACGGATGCCGAAGCATGACGGCGCGGTCGACCTGGGTGACCTCGGTGAGTACGACCTGAACGCATCCCAGGAAGGAGCGTTGCGGACAGCCCTGTCGTACGGCCCGATCTCACTACTGCAGGGGCCACCCGGCACGGGGAAGACAAAGTTCATTGCGTCGTTCGTCCACCTGGTTCTATCGCGGGGGCTGGGTCGCAACATCTTGCTGGTCAGCCAGTCACACGAGGCCGTGAACAACGCCATGGACAAGGTGACCGGATCGCTGCGTGCCTCGAGCATGGATGTCTCCATGGTGCGCGTCGGCCAGCAATCGATGGTGTCACCCGGACTCCGTAGCGTCCAGGAAGATTCGCTGCGTCAGCGCTACCGTGAGAGTTTTGACGCTGAAATCAAGGATCGTGTGCGAGCGGTGGGCGTCGCCATGGGCCTTCCTGAAGGCTATGTACGTGCCGCGACCGAACTTCACACGACGCTGGGCCCGTTACTCGAGAGCATTGACCGCCTCACACGCGCTATCGACGAGGCCGACGGCAAAGACCCCTCGGCCAAGGAGCATCTGCAAAGGCTTAGCCAAGTGGTCGTCGAGGTCGCGGGACGCCAATTCGACATTCATGCGTCTGTCGGCGATGAGGCCAACTTCCGCGATCTTTTGGACGACAGGCTGGAGGCGCTGGCTCATCAGCACGGCTCGCCGAGCCCGGCCAAACGCGCTCGTCTGGCGCAGATCGCTCGCCTGTCAACGGAGTTCACTCAGGTGCTGCGCAGTCCGCGCTCCAACTACACCGCCTTCCTCGCACGCAGTTCCAGCATTGTCGCGGGTACCTGCGTAGGCGTTGGCAAGCAGGCGCTTGGCATCACGGAAGTTCCGTACGACTGGGTAATAGTCGACGAGGCCGCACGCGCGTCCCCAATGGAGCTAGTCGTCGCGATGCAGGCGGGCAAGCGAGTACTGCTGGTGGGAGATCACCTGCAACTGCCGCCGTCCTACCCTCGCACTGTTGAGGATCAGGCGTCTGCGCTGTTGGGAATGTCGCGCAAAGACTTCCGGCGGATGAACAACTTCCAGCGCGCGTTTTCTTCAAAGTATGGCCAGTCGGTCGGACGGACATTGCGCGTGCAGTACCGCATGGCGGAGCACATCAGCCGGCTCGTGTCGCACTGCTTCTACGCCGACGCACTCGAGGTTGGGCGCACACCGCCGGGGGACGAATACGAGAGGCTGCCGCCGTTCCTCGCCTCGCAGGTCGTGTGGGTCGACACCCAAGACCAGGGACGCGAGGCCTTCCACCGATCGGCCGGCACTCACGAAGGTGCGCTTGTGAATGAGCAAGAAGCCTCGGCCGTCGTGGAAGTAGTTCGGTCCATCCTGACGTCGGCGGAGTTCTTGGAACAGGTACAGGCGAAGGAAGGTGATCGTGAGCCCATCATAGGGATCATCGCCATGTACTCCGATCAACGTGACTTGATCCGGAAGAAGCTTGAGCAGGCTGAGTGGGCGTCCGGGCTTCGTGGCCGCTTTTCAGTAGGTACAGTGGACAGCTACCAGGGAAAGGAGAACCGCATCATCGTGCTCTCGCTGGTGCGCAACGACACTAGCGAGCAAATCGGCTTCCTGAGCGATCCGGAGCGGATCAACGTGGCAATGTCCCGGGCGAAGGATCGGCTGGTGATCGTGAGCTCTTCAGCCATGTGGAGGCCTCGGACGGCTACGCCGATGCACCGCGTACTCGTTGAAGTCGATCGCCTTGCGGAGCAACGACTAGCCCAGTTCGTGCCATCCAAAGAATTGAAGCGGAGCCTGTCACATGCGTGAGCGTTTCAATACGGTCGCAGTGGCAATTCCTGCCCAATTGTTCAACGTCCGTTGCCATGTCTCCATCGACCGGCAGGTTCCTGTCATGACGGACTTTGCGGTGCGCTTGCTGCATCTGAGCGGTCCCCTGGACGTTGGCGCGTTGCGAGAATACTTTGGCCTTTCCCCAAGCGAATTGCGGGATCTGCTTGAGCTTCTGAGGGAGGAAGGCCTCGTTGGCGAGGCCAACGGCCGAATTTCATTGACGTCATACGCGGAATCGCGTTTCGCAGCGTCGTCTGACGGGTTGCCACGGTTCACGAGGATAGCCGAGCGGCAGAGCCGTCCCGTCTTCGAACTGCTGAGCTTCACTCCGCTGCCCAAAGCGCTGTCGAGCAGCTATTGGGACAACGCCCTGGAACTGAAGTGGAACTCGGACGATCCCATGGAGGGCAAGACGATCGACCGCGCAGAGGCGGCGTTTCACAAGCACTTCCTCGACATCGAGCGTTTTGAACTTGAAGAGGTCAGCCGACGCGCTTACGCTTGCTACAAGGTGGACGAGATCCGCGCCGGTCGCCCGTTCAGCGTACCGCTGCCCGTGCACTTCGAAGTCGACGTAGAGGGCAACGTTGAGTTCGAGATAGATGCTCAGCTCGAACTCCTGCCGGAGTCGCTGCGGTCTCAGGTGCGAACCCTGACTGCCGATCGGATCGCCGCCCTCTCGATTCGGGCCGACCACCTGCGCGCCTTCATTGAGCGTTTCGACGATGAATTGCTTGCGCGCTATCTACTACCTCCGTCCGCCAGTGGAGAGAAGACCACAGTGGTCAAGCCTGACGGGCGGATAGGTCTGCGAAAGGAACCGACACTCGACTTTGCACGGTACGTGAAAGACGTGCATGGACAGGCGAACGGAGAGGTCTATGACGCAGGCAAGAGCAAGGCTCTCCTGGGCGCGCTCTACATGCCCAAATGCCAGTCACGCCTTTTAGATGGACTGCGCAAATCGCTCTCTGCATCAAAGAAGACGGGGAATGCCGATCAGCCCGCCGCCGTCTTTTGGGTAATTCCGGACTCGGATCTATGGGGACGTACGAGCCTTGTTCGTGACCTCATCAACGGCATCCGTGCCGCGCTCAAGGAAGGCCTAGGTTCAGAACTGGACGTTGTTGTCATCGCGCCATGCCGGCAGGATGAGAACCGTGATCGCCTCGTCAAGCGAGCACGCCATCTGCTCGATGCAGGCTTCAGCCGCGTGATTCTTGGTCCCTACCAGCCTGCGCAAGAGTGCATCGAGGTCTTGCTGGTCCCTGGCATCTTCGGCGCAGCGGCGTATCAGTGGGTGGTACCCAACGCCGATCGCTATAACGTGCCATTGGGATTTGTGACTCAGTCCGATGCCAAGCTGCGGAAGATGGCTGAGTTTATTCGGGCAGTTTTGGCGTCATCGCTCTACGGCTCCGGTCGTGGAAACGGCAGCACGCCCGACGAGCGCAGGTTCTGGTTTGGTGACGCGGTCGTGAGCAATTTCACCTTCCTTGACCACTATGCGACCGTGCGACAAGACGCGGTCGGTTGAACTTCCGGCGACGCGCTGTCGCATCGCGACGGGATTCCGTCTGCTGAAACCCTAGTCAAATTGACATAAGCTTTATCGGCGGCAGCGTGGTGAATTCTTCCGCGCCGCCGGTCTGCGTCAAGCCCTGGTCTATAACTTGGCGACAGCCGCCGGCGCGCCCAGTGCCTTGGTGCTCTCCAGAAGCTTGCGCTCGGGTAACGTGGTCCTCTTCACCACGGTTGCCCCACGCGGGCGCGCAGCCTTCCGAGCCGCCGCCAGGACCTTGACGTCCTTCGCTTCGCTGTTGAGGAAGACGTAGCGGCTCATGGGCTCGATTGTCGGGCCAAGGCCTTTGACGTTTACGTCATTTCGACCGTGGCCGACTCCGTGCGGCGCGGTCAGACCTCGAAGGACCAGTCGCACAAGTGCGACGCGGGGACTTGATCGCGGTGGGTTGACTCGTAGCCTGCTCCGATGCTGACCGACACCGACAAGGACCTCGTCCGGCAGTGCATGAACGCGCTGCGGGACGGCATCGCTGGGTTCAGGACGAGACGTCCTCAACTCGAGATGGTCGCCGCTGTCGCGAACACTCTGGCTTGCTGCCGGCAGGAGCCGAATGAAGGTGGTGGCGGCCGGGGTGAACACATCGCGGTGATCGAGGCCGGCACCGGAACGGGCAAGTCCTTCGGTGCCCTGGTTCCTGCGCTGGTGATGGCACGCACGCTCGGCAAGCGCCTCGTCGTGTCGAGTTCGACGGTCGCACTCCAGCATCAGTATGCGGATAAGGACGCTCCGATGCTGCAGGCCCTGCTTCCGCTGGACTTCAGCTTCGCGGTTGCAAAGGGTCGACGCCGCTACGCCTGCACAGCCCGCCTGATGGCCGCCGGCGCGGCAGCGGGCCAGCAGGACTTGCTGCCTGACGAGGCCAGGGATGAGCACAGTGGCCTGCAAGGGCAGTTTCACAGCGCCAGCCTCGCCGCCACGGAGTCTGCGCTGCGCCGCCAACGCAGGATCGTCGTCGGCCTGGCCGAGTCCTTCGAGGCCGGACGCTGGAACGGCGATCGAGACGAACTGGCCGTCCCGGTCGCCGACGAGCTCTGGGCCGACCTGACGACAGACCGCCAGGGATGCTCGGGCAATCGCTGCCCGGACTTCGCTCGCTGCCCGTTTCAGGCCGCGCGCCAGCGTGCGAAGGAGGCGGACCTGGTGATCGCAAACCACGACCTTGTCCTGTCGGCGCTGGACATGGAGGCTGGCAGCGTGCTGCCGCCTGCGAGCGAGACCTTCTACGTGTTTGACGAGGCGCACAGCCTGTCGGCCAAGGTGGTGGAGCACTTCGCGGCCCGACACGCCCTGCGCGGGGCCAGGGATTGGGTGCAGGGTGCCACCGACGCGGTGCGCGACGCCGTTCTGGCCCTGCGCCTGGATGACGGGCTGCTGCGTGATGCCCGTGACCAGGCGCGGTGCATCGACGAGGCACTGGGTGAGTTGTTCCGGCTGATCCACGCGACCCGGGCCTTCGAGGTGAAGAGGGCCCGCCGTTTCAGGAGCGGCGAATTGCCCGAGTGGGTACTGCGACACGGTGGTGTGCTCCACTCTTCGGCGTCCGAGCTGCAGAAGACCTTCGCCGTGCTTCGCGAGGCCGTCCTGCAGCGTGCCCCGATCGAAGGGTCTCTGGCTACTCAGGTGCTGTCAGCGCTCGGGTTCTTTGCGGCGAAGCTGGACAACCTCGTTGAGACCTGGCGCCTGATGCTGGCCGAGGACGTCGAAGGTGAGGCGCCGGTGGCCCGGTGGATCGAGTTGCACGACGGCACGGCCTCGTCGAGCGACTACCTGGTCTGTGCATCACCGATCAGTGGCAGCGACAAGTTGCGCCACCTGCTCTGGAACCGGGCCAGCGGCGTGATCCTGATGTCGGCGACGCTGACTTCCTGCGGCACGTTCGACCTCTTCCTCCAGCAGTCCGGCCTGTCGGTCTACGCGGCCGTGCAGTTTCTGCGCGTGGAGTCGCCGTTCGACTACCGTTCGAACGCCAGGCTGGTCATTCCTGCGATGCGCACGGATCCTGGCGATGCGCGGCGGCACACGGACGAGGTTGTCGAGCGCATGCCCGGTCTCGTTCAGACGCTCGGTACGCTGGTGCTGTTCGCGTCGGGCAAGCAGATGCGCGAGGTCTATGCGCTGCTGCCGGAGGACCTGCGGCGCTGCACCCTGATGCAGGGCACGATGCCGAAGATGGAGATGCTGTCCCGGCATCGTGCCGCAATCGACAGCGGCGAGCGATCGGTCCTGTTCGGACTGCAGAGCTTTTCCGAAGGCGTCGACCTGCCACGCGAGTACTGCACGCACGTGGTGTGCGCCAAGTTGCCGTTCTCCGTGCCTGACTCTCCGCTCGAAGAGGCGCGCCGGGAGTGGATCGAGTCACAGGGGCGTTCGCCCTTCATCGACATCACCGTCCCGGAGACCGCGGTCCGCCTCAAGCAGCAACTCGGACGCCTCATCCGCACCGACGAGGACCACGGCACGGCAACGATCCTGGATCGCCGCCTCGTCTCCAGGCGCTGGGGTCGTCTGCTGATGCGCGGCCTGCCCGACTTCGAGCTTGTCGTCGAGCCGGCCCGCGGATGTGCAGCGAGCGGATCGCGGGGTTGATGAACGCGTTTCAGGGGCGAGCATGGTTGCTCCATCCCCCTCAACCTGGACAAGGAGCCTGCAATGGCAAGTGCAATGGAGAACGTGGCGACGAACGGCCAGGCCGGTCCCGTCGCAGTGGTGCAGGGCGGTGCGCTTGCCGTGCCCACACTGCTGGGCCGCACGGCACCCCGCATCCCGGTGGCCGGCCGCATCCGTGCCGGCATCAAGGTGCTGACGCGCCGCGCGGCCGAGAACGAGCGCGTGCGCGCCATCTACGAACGCGGCGTCGAGCAGGGCAAGAGCTTCGACACCATCGAGCGGGAGATCGCCGACGCCGCGCCGGATCTGAAGAACCCGCTGGCGCCGAAGAACGTCCCGTACTTCACGGTGCGTGGGGAGGACTTCCCGAACCCGGAGATCGCGCGGCAGATCACGCACCTTTTCGGCGAAGACCGGGGCGACGGGGTGAAGCGGCTGTACCGGTTCCCGGTGGTCTTTCCGGCCGATGCGTGGCAGTCGGTGATGCCGCATGAACTGGTGGCGTGGACGGCCAACGAGCGACGCTTCTGGTCGGAGTACGCCCCGGACGGCCAGACCCGCTACTGCATGAGTCACGCGCCCGTGCCGGTGGTCAGCGGCACGCGCCGGGCCATCCGCGTCTGGGGCGGCCGCAAGACCATGCGCCGCGCCGACAACGGCGGCCTGTGCGATCCCGAATCCTGTGCCGAGTACCAGGACCGCAAGTGCAACCTGTCGGGACGGTTCATCTTCTTCATCCCCGGGATCAAGTCGATCAGCGCCTTCGAGCTGCCGACCAACAGCTTCTACGCGATGAACGCCGCGATCCAGAAGTTCCAGACCATCGGCTTCATGCGGGGCGGCCGAATCTCCGGCTTCCTGGACGGCAAGCACACACCGTTCTACCTGACCAAGCGGCTGGTCGAAGTGCCACGGATCGACGAGGAGGGCCGGCCCGTGCGCACCTCGCAATGGCTGATCGAACTCGAGGCGCCGGTCGACGTGGCGGCGCTGCTGCGGCCCGACGAAGGACTGGACGGTGCCGAGGCACGGGCTGCCGAGGCGCTGAACGTACTTGAGGGCGGGCCTGGGGACTGCCGCTTCGCTGGCGGAACAGTGTTCGGCGACGATGGCGTGATCGACGCGTCCGCATCCTCACCTCGGGCTGCACTGGCACACGGACTGGCAACCGATCGTGCCGCAGCGCCGGCCTCCGTAGCCGGTCAGGGCAGGGCAGAAATGCCGGCCCGCAACGCCCGGCTCGAACCGCAGCGCGAGCAGGCGCCCAACGGCGGCGACGAGGCTGCAAGGGTGGCACAGGCCGCCGCGGCGCTGGGTGTCGTGGCCGAGCGTTTCGAGCGCTACGCCGACAAGCGCTGGGGCCGCGGCTGGAAGATGAA
>JBPPMF010000305.1:0-3266 GCA_051305915.1 Thiobacillus sp.
GCGTCTTTCGGGAGCGTGCACGCTCAGGGGTTTTTCACGGTGTCGAGCAGATAGACCGGCCGCTCGGACTGCATGATGAGCGCATAGGACACGCGGTCGAATACGCGGTACACCATGATCAGGCCGGTCCGTGCATCCGGAAGCTGCACGGTTTCCGTGCGTTGTTTGTCCGTGCAGGCCCGGTCGTAGACTTCCTTCGGATCGAAGAACTGGTCGAAACTGACTTTCTTGCCTGGCTTGATGCAGCCCACATCCGTGTAGACCCAGGGGCCGGCCTGGACTTCTACGCCCGGTTTGCAGTCTTGCATGACCTTGCGGGGATTATAAAATTCGTTGGGGCTGACTTCTTCCCCCGGCTTGATGCAGCCAGAATCCATGTAGACCCAGCGCTGGCGCCCGGCTTTATCCAGCTTGACGACCTTGCCGGCGCGGTAGACGGCCAGCACATGACCCGGCTCCAGGCCATCCTGGGCGCCACGGTTGATGACGACGGTCTGGTAGCGTCCCGAGTTGGCCAGTCCGGTGGAGCCGTAGGCAGAAATCACCTTGGCGGAAATGGGTTTTTCCGGGGCGTGCGGCACAAACTCGAACTGCGTCTGTTCGCGGGCCGGCATGAGTTTGTCCTGCGGGAAGATTTCCTGGCTTACGCGGGTGATCCGCAGCTTTTGCGGGTTGCCGGCGGCCACGGTTTCCGCGTCGCCCAGGTATTCCGCTTCATGGCCGAGCAACTCGCCGTCGTCTGGATTCGTCAGGGCCTGGCCTTTGCGATAAATCTGCCAGCGCGTGGTGCCTGAATCGTCGCTGGTTGCGAACACGGCGTCGCCGGTGGTCATGATGACACGCTCTTCATTGGTGCCAATGATCTGCGGCGCCTTTTCCAGCGCGTCATCGCTGACCAGCAGCGGCTGGTTCAAAAAGGCGTGGATTGCATTGATCGGAATGGCTGGAATGGCCTCGCTCCCGATGTCGGTGGCCCGTACGCCGGGCGACAGTTTGACGGTCGGCAAGCCATTGGCGCTGCCTCTGGCCAGCACCAGTCGCGGGTCATTGCCGCTGCGATCGAGTACGACGAGGTCACCCGGGTATATCCAGTGGGGATCCTTGATTTCTTCGCGGTTAAGGTTCCAGATCTGCGGCCAGCGCCACGGATCCTTGAGGAAGCGGCCGGAAATGTCCCATAGGGTGTCGCCTTTGACCACGACATAGGTGTCGGGCGCGTTGTCCTGCAGAGTCAGGGTGTCGGCCATTGCGGGCGTCGCCAGCAGCAGGGCAAGAGAAACTATGAGTTGACGCACGGGGGAACCCTCCATTTAGACCTTGTCTAATTTTGCGATGAAAATATACTGTGCGCTTAGCTTACGGCTATCCGCCGCCTTATATTTAGGGTTGTGCGCAAGCAAGCGCAGATTCTGCATCAAAGTGGGCGCCTAGTTCCTTCATTCGTAAACTTTTTATGGCCAAACTTGATATCCTGCATTACCCAGATGCGCGCCTGCACACCGTCGCCAAGCCGGTGGTTGCGGTCGATGCGCGTATTCGTCAACTGATCGACGACATGGCCGAAACCATGTACGCCGCACCTGGCATCGGGCTGGCCGCAACCCAGGTCAACGTCCACGAGCGCGTGATCGTGATCGATCTTTCCGAAACCCACGACGCATTGCGGGTATTCATCAACCCTGAAATCGTCGCCCAGTCGGGCCGCGAGGAAAGCGAAGAGGGCTGCCTGTCGGTGCCCGGCGTTTTCGACAAAGTGACGCGAGCCGAGCGCGTGACCGTGCGCGCGCTGGACCGTGACGGCAAGCCGTTCGAACTCGAGGCCGACGGCCTGCTGGCGGTGTGCATCCAACATGAAATGGATCATTTGATGGGCAAGGTGTTCGTCGACTATCTGTCCAACCTCAAACGCAGTCGTATCAAGGCCAGGTTGTCCAAGCAGGCGCGCGAGCACCGTCCCGACGCCGCGCCCGTGCGCGCGTCGCTCTGAGCCCGGATTCAGTGCGCATCATTTTTGCCGGCACGCCGCCGTTCGCGGCTGCCGCCCTTGATGCCCTGGCCGACGCCGGGCACGACATTGTTCTGGTGCTGACCCAGCCCGACCGCCCGGCCGGGCGCGGCATGAAACTCACCCCCAGCGCAGTCAAGCAGGCGGCGCAGGCACGCGGCCTGCCGGTGTCCCAGCCCGCCAGCCTGAAAACACCCGAGGCCCAGGCTGAACTGCACGCGGCGGCTGCCGACGTCATGGTGGTTGCCGCCTATGGCTTGATTTTGCCGCAAGCGGTACTGGATCTGCCGCGCCTGGGCTGCCTCAACATCCATGCTTCGCTGCTGCCGCGCTGGCGTGGCGCAGCGCCGATCCAGCGCGCGATCCTGGCCGGCGATGGCGAGACCGGTATCACCATCATGCAGATGGACGCCGGCCTCGACACCGGGGCGATGCTGCTGAAAACGCCGGTACCGATCCTGGAAACAGATACCGCGGCCAGCCTGCACGACACGCTGGCCGCGGCCGGCGCCCGCGCCATCGTCGCGGCGCTGGCGAATTACTCAAGCCTGGTGCCGCAGACGCAGGACGACACGCAGGCCACCTACGCAGCCAAGCTCAGCAAGGAAGAAGCCAGGCTCGATTGGCGCCAGCCCGCCGATGCGCTCGCGCGCGCGGTGCGTGCCTACAATCCGGCGCCCGGCGCGTGGACGCTGCTGGACGGCGCACCGCTCAAAATCTGGTCGGCCCAGGCTGTTGCCGACGTCGGCGCCCTGACCGACGCCGATCCACGAAGTGCCAAAGCACCGGTGGCGTCGTGCGACCCGGGAGAGGTGCTGCAAGCCGGGGCGGATCGATTGGTGATTGCGTGCGGCAGCGGCGCGCTGGTCCTGCAGGAGATTCAGCCGGCGGGCAGCAAGCGGATGAGCGCCGCCGCGTTTCTTGCCGGCCGCTCGGTCTTGCCTGGAACCCGCTTCGGCGTTTGATCGGGCCGGCCTGTCGTATCGGAAGCGCGGCGACATCCGCGCCCTGCTATCATCCGCCGCTCATCGCAGTGGCTGGAATTCCATGAATCAACCGACTCAACGGGGCATGTCTCATCATGCGTAACCTGCAAAAACTTGCCGCTGGGGCGCTCGAGGAAGTGCTTGCCGGCGCGGCGCTGCACCAGGTGTTGCCGCGGCGCCTGCAGCAACTGGAAACGCCGGGCGAGCGCGGCGCCCTGCAGGACATTGTGTATGGCAGCCTGCGCCAGCTGGGCCGTCTGGATGCCTGGCTGGCG
>JBPPMF010000313.1:0-2006 GCA_051305915.1 Thiobacillus sp.
CGCGTTTTCCAGGGCGGGCTGCGCGGGGCCGTCTGAAAGCGTCTGTTCAAGCGTTGAAGTTACGGAGGACAACTCGGCAACGCATTCGGCGACCGCGCCGTGGATTTGTTCGCTCTGATCGACGACGACGTTCAGCCCCTGCAGGAGTGAAGCCTGCACAGTTGCTTTCACGGGCCCACTCATCGATTGCACCAGCGCATGGTTAATCTCTAGTGCAGTGCGCCGCTCTGTTCTGTACTTATCCAAGTCGCCGCGTCCCCGTACGTTCCGGCTCGCTTCCTCCGAAGAAATAAGTACATGGATACCGAGCGCCCTACACTAGGAGTCTGTCGGGCTTTCCCGCCTACCCCAAGATGGGCTGGGTTCAGACAATGGTGTCAGCCGCAGCAACGCCCTGACACATGAGCCGCTTCATCGCCGTTGATCGAGACACCGCGTACCTGCTGCCGCCGTCGGTGGACGAGTGGCTGCCGCAGGATCACTTGGCGCGTTTTGTGGTGGAGGTGGTCGAGCAGCTCGATCTCAGCGAGCTCACACGGCAATACGCCGGACGAGGCAGCGCGGCCTACCACCCGGCTGTCTTGCTGGGCATGCTGATTTACGGCTACGCCACCGGGGTGCACTCCAGCCGCAAGATCGAGCGCGCCTGCCACGACTCGGTGGCTTTTCGTTTCATTGCCGCCAACACGCAGCCCGACCACGACAGCATCGCCACGTTCCGGCGCCGCTTCCTGCCGCAGATCGAGGCGCTGTTCGTCCAGGTCTTGATGCTGGCGCGTGAGATGAAGTGCTTGAAGCTGGGCAGCATTGCGCTGGACGGCACCAAGATCGCGGCCAGCGCCAGCAAGCACCGGGCGCTGTCCTGGGAGCACGCCAACAAGATCGAGGCTCAGTTGCGCCAGGAGGTGCAGTTGCTACTGAAGCTGGCCGAGGACAGCGACAGCCGCCCCGTCAACGACGGGCTGGACGTGCCCGCGGAGATCGCCCGACGCGAACAACGACTAGCCGCGCTGGCGCAAGCCAAGGCCAAGATCAAGGAACGCGCGGCCGAGCGCCACGCCGTGGAGCAGCAGGCCTACGAGTCCAAGTGCGCCCAGCGCCAGGCTCAGCGCGAAGCCGGCAAGAAGCCCCGCGGCAAGGACCCTGAGCCGCCTTCGATTGAACCCAAGGCTGGCGACCAGGTCAACCTCACCGACGAAGAGTCGCGCATCATGCCCAGCTCGGGTGGCGGCTTCGGGCAGAGCTACAACGCGCAAGCGGCAGTCGACACCCGGACGATGCTCGTGGTCACCGCGCACGTCACGCAGGCCACCAACGACAAGCGAGAAATCGCACCGGTACTGGACAAGGTTCAGGCCCTGCCGGCGGCCCTTGGAGAGGTCTCGTCGCTGCTGGCCGACACGGGCTACTTCAGCGCGGCCAACGTGAGTGCCTGTGTCGCGCAGAAAGTCGAGCCCATGCTGTCGATGAAGCGCGAATCCCACCACATGCCCGTGCTGCAGCGCTTCGCAACGGACGCGCCGGCGCCGGAAACAGACGATCCAGTGGCCGCGATGGCCCATCGGCTGGGCACTCAGGCGGGTCGAGCACTGTATGGACTGCGCAAGCAGACCGTGGAGCCGGTGTTCGGGATCATCAAGCGCGTGATGGGCTGGCGGCAGATGAGCATGCGCGGGCTGGACAAGGCGCGTGGCGAGTGGTCGCTGGTGACGATGGCCTGGAACATCAAGCGGCTGCATGTGCTGCAAGCGGCGTGAAGGAGGGGCCAATGCTTGGCGATACCCTGAACGCGAGGCTGAAAGACGGGCCCTGGGCGACTCAAAGGACGATCAGGGGCGTCGAAGAGGAAGATTCGGCTCCGCGCGGCTGCACACGACAGCCAAAGATAGGAAGGACCAGCCAGTTCGGCTCAAGTCCGACGGGCTCCTAGGGCCTGGCCAGGTGCTGCCGGCTCGGCCGCTTGACACGCCACAAGCCGCGCGGCCGGCGGCGACCGGGCGCCCGAG
>JBPPMF010000318.1:0-11288 GCA_051305915.1 Thiobacillus sp.
AGGCTGATGTCGTCGGAATAGGCGAAGGCGGTTTTCTCGCCCGAGATCGCGCGCACACCAACGCCCTGGTCGATGCTGAAGCTGCCGGATTTGACCTGGCCTTCTTCCAGGCTCCAGCCCTCGGAACGCGAGTACTGGAAATACAGGTCGGCGTAGTCGACGTCATGCGTCAGCAGGCGGCTGAACACCGGCGCGAGACTGTCGGCACCGAGGCCGTTGGGCGTCAGCAGCGTAGCTTCTGCGGAATGAAAAAGCTGTTCTGCCGTTTGAATGGGAACGAAGGCGTCGGTGGGGTTCATTAGGGGTCCTGATCCAACTGGATTCAAAATTATTTGGCGGCGGGCTCGCGCTTGGCTATGGCTCGGCGCTCCACCACATCCACTTCGATCTGCGTGTACTGGATGAAGCGGTGCTGCAGTGCGGGCAAGCTCTTTCTGAGGCTGGCCTGATAGGCCGGGTTGATGTTGGCGATGACCACACCGGAGCCGCGCGGCAGGCGGTCGAGCACCACGCCCCAGGGGTCGACGATCATACTATCGCCGTGGGTTTCGCGGCCGGACAAGTGGTATCCGCCCTGCGCCGGGGCAATCACATAGGCAAGATTTTCAATCGCGCGCGCACGGATCAGGGTTTCGAAATGCGCGCGGCCGGTGGTGGCGGTGAAGGCCGACGGCACCACGATGATGTCGACGTCTGGCATGGCGCGATACAGCTCGGGGAAGCGCAGGTCATAGCAGATCGACAGGCCGATGCGGCCAAACGGGGTGTTGATGACGACGACCTTGTCACCCGGTTCGATCAGCTTGGCCTCCTGGTAGCGCTCATTGCCGAGATCGAGACCGAACAGGTGGATCTTGTCGTAGCGCGCCACCTGCTTGCCGCGTTCGTCGTACACCAGACAGCTGTTGCGTACCTTGTTGGCCGCACCGGCTTCCAGCGGCACCGAACCGCCGATCAGCCAGACGTGATGTTTCTTTGCCATGCGCGACAGAAACGACTGGATCGGGCCGCTGCCATCCGCCTCGCGCGCCTTCACCACGTCGGCATCTTTCAGCCCCATGATGCAGAAAAACTCCGGCAGCGCGATCAAGTGCGCGCCTGCATCGACTGCCAACTCAATGAGCTGCTCGGCTTCGGCCAGATTGGCCGACACATTGGGCCCGGACGCCATCTGGATCGCCGCCACGCGTACTGTCCCTGCCTGCGGCGCGGATTTTTTCACTTGTGCGCCTTTGGGGCGAGCCACACTGGGTCTTACGGGTTTTTTCGTCGTCATGTAACAGATTCCACGATCAGGGTTCGGATGCCTGCGTTTTGGCCAGTTTTTTGACATCGGGTTCCAGCCACGCCCCGGTCACCATGTATTCCTGGCTGGTGGCTTCCTCGAATGGGTCGCGCAGCAGTTTTTGCGCAGCCAGTGCGCCCACCCCTGCCAACGGCCCGCCGAGCAAGGCGCCAGCCACAGCGACACCTTCGGACAATTTCGGGATCACTTTAATCCGCAGCTGCACGGTTTCCCGATTGAGGTCGGCCAGTCCGGACATATTGACCTTGGCTGCCGGCCCCCGCATCTTGAAGTCATCGCTATAAACCACACCACGCGCGATACGCAGGGTGGCGCCGATATCGTCGAAGGCATAGCCTTCATTGAAGATATCACGGAAATCAAAGTTCAGCCGGCGCGGCAGGGACTGCAGGCTCAACACCCCCAGCAGCTTGGCGGCGCCCGGCTCGGTCTTGAGAAACTGTCCGTTGCGCGCCTTGAAATCGAGTTGTCCGGCCAGCGTGCGAAACGAAAAATCGGCAGGCGATCCGGCCCAGGTTGCATTGCCCTGAATCTCCGCACTGCCGCGTTTGAGCGTGTCGGCATAGCCGAAGCGGTTTAGAAACTTGTCGGCATCCAGCACGCTCAGATTCAGCTCGGCACGCGTCTCGCTCGGTGCGCTGTCGCGCCACAGGCCACTCATGCGAAACACGCTATCGGCATGCGTGAGTTTCAGGCTATCGATCACCAAGCCTTGCGCCGCGCCGCGCGCCAACACCTCCAGCCGGCCCAGCCGACGATCCTGCAGCCGAAAATCCTCCACTGCCATATCGAGCGTCGGGAAATCAATGGCCTTCATGCTGAAGCCATCCACCTCGCCGGTGGCGGGCGCCCGCGCCGGAATGGTCAATTGCTTGAACTGCGCCGACATGCGGGCGGGCTGGGCACCCGCCGGGCGATAAGTCAGCACGCCATTCAGTTCACGCCCCGTCACCTGGGTGCGCAGCAGGCCATTGCGGGTGCGCCCCAGTACACGCACATCCCGGTAACGACGCCCCATCAAGTCAAATGCGTCGAAGCCGATATCAATCGAGGAAATCGGCAGGGATTCCTGGTCATCCCCCTTGGGCAACAAGGCCGCCCAGCCCGAAATATCCATCCCGCGCCCGCTGCCGGCCAGACGCAAGCCAGGGTCGGCGGGCATGCGCGCCTGCCCGCCAAAGCGGATTTCACCCCGATCCAGCCCGCTTTTCGCTGTGCTGTTCCACACTGCAGTGACGGTTTTTCCCAGCCTGACTTCATTCGATTGGCGATCGCCCTGCGGCTGACTCGTCACCAGCAGGGGCAACGGCTGCGTGGCCGCTTTGGCCAGCGGTGCCGGCAAACTGGAGCCCAGCCCGACCAGATCGGATTCCACGCGAATGCGGTCACCCGCCGGATCCAGGTCAATCTGGCCGCTCCATGCGGCCTGCCCCGACAGGCGCCGGTCCCATGCAACGCCGAGCCAGGGCGTCATGCCCGCAGCACTCGCGCGCCCCTCCGCCAGGATCCGCACCTGGCCGTCATGGGTCACCGTGTCAAGACGCAACGGGCCGTCCAGAAACTGCGCACTGATGCCTTTCGCGTTGAGGCTGTCACCGGTGAAATCGATATTGCCGCGTACCTGATCCAGCCTGGGCAAACCTGGCGGAAACAGGCTATTGCCCTGGAACGACAGCGTTCCAGTAAGCGTAGTGTCATGACTATGGCGCAGCGGCACTTCTAGTTTGAGTGCGAGTTCCATCGGACCGCTACCATCCAGCGCATCGGTAAAGCCACGCAGGCGTTCGCCAACCGGGCTGAAGTTGGCAAAGCGGATGAAATCCTGGAGCGGGCCTTTGGCCTGGCCGTCAATCAGCAATAGCTCTTCGTGGTGGATCAGGTCCGGAATCACCGCCTTGACCGGTGACAGGGCCACCCCGTAAATCCGTGCCTGGCTGGAGGTCACCTCCATCGTCTTGCCCTGGAATAACAGTCGCGCCTGAATCCCCTCGATGCGCGGCCAGCCCGGCACATAGTCGATGACGGCATCCTTGACCCGCGCATCGACCCGAAACACCCCTTCACCATGCTCGAACGGAAACTTCTTCAAATTCCCTTTCAGATCGAACCGCACATCATCGGAACGACCAGTCACCACCGCCCGCTTCACCCAGTCGACCGTGTGGTCGCCGATCAGAAGGGGAAAATAACGATGCACCGCGGTGCCCTCGGCGCGAGTCAGTTGCAGCGCCAGATCGATGACACCGGGGTGATCGGCGATCAACTCGTAGTGCCCCTGGGCCGAGCCTGCCAAGTCTTTGTTGGCAAAGGTCATTTTATCCAGCGTCAGACGGCGGCCACTGGATGTTTTTTTCCAACTGCCACGCGCACCCAGGCTATCGAGTCCAAACGACTGCTCACGGAACAGCCGGGGCAGTTCAAGGACCAACTGCCTTGAATCGATCTCGAACACACCGGCAAGCGCGTCCCCTTCGAGATGCCCCGTCAGGTTTGCCAATCCAGGCTGCTTGCCGACTGCCGCCACGCCCAGTCCACTGAAGCGGGCCGCAATACTGAAATTATTAAGTCCCGGCTGCGACCCTTGCCAGCGGAAGCGCAAGTCATCGAATCGCCCCTGCGGCTGCAGAGTGTGCAGGCGCGCCCGCAGCGCCGCATCCATCGGCAGGCTCGGCAATAAGGATTGCCAGCCGCTCAAACTGAGCGCCTGCGCCGTGATTTCGCGCGAACCGGCGTTCCAGGTCAGCCCCAGGTCGAATGGCGCGCCAAGGGCAGCGCCCGGTCGCGCCACCCGCAAGTTTTCAAACGCCACCCGCTGACCGTCCGGGCCGCGCTGCCACATGGCCTTGCCTTGAACCTGCGCCAGCCGCAGCGCGGGCAGGCCATCCCCCAGAACCGATTCGAGCTCGTGCAGATCCAGCACCGCCGTCATGCCACTGAGCGCACCGCGCGCCACCTCGAATTGCATCGTTAGCGCGCCCCAGCCCTGCCGGGGTTGATACGGCAGGGCCAGCCAATGGATCAGCCCCGGGAACGACACCCCCGCCACGGCCGCGCCAACCGTGCCATTCCAGGTGCTGAGATCGTCCACATCGCGCGCATTCAGTTTCGCCTCGACCGCCAGCGGCCCGGCCAAGCCGATCGGCGGAACGGCACGCAAGCGCACGCTGTGGGTGCGGCGAACATTGATCAAGGTGAAATCGACGTCGGTCAGGACCAGTGGCGGCGCATCGTTCACCTCGTCCAGCCAGTTGAGCGTGGCATTGCCCACATGCACGCGGCCCTGACGCAACAGCCAGTTGGAAAACCGGCTGTCGGGGTCGGCTGGATTGACGGGAATCCCGCTCACGTAAAAATCGCCGTCGCGCGCGCGCCGCACCCACAGCGCCAGTCCCTGCAGTTCAATCCGGTTGAAGCGCGGCTCCAGCAACAGCAGCGAACGCCAGGAAAAAGCAGCCTCCAGCTCGGGCAGGTAGAGCGCCGGGGCGCCCTGTTGATCGTACAGTCGCACGCCCCGCAAACGGAATTCCGGACGCGCCTGCTGCCACACCCCCGACACCGCTTCCAGCGTCACCCGCTGTCCCAGCGAGCGCGACATCAGGCTGGCCACCGTGTCACGGTGATCGTCGATATTCGGCAACACCCAGAAGAACATCAGCGCTGCAGCTGTCGCAAAGCC
This sequence comes from Thiobacillus sp., assembly GCA_051305915.1. Classification (GTDB taxonomy): domain Bacteria; phylum Pseudomonadota; class Gammaproteobacteria; order Burkholderiales; family Thiobacillaceae; genus Thiobacillus. The sequence continues at coordinate 4,983 of JBPPMF010000318.1, forward strand.
CGCCACACCCAATGCGATCAAGGCTGCCAGCCAGCGCGAAGCGCGGCGTAAAAACAACAACAAGGCGGGGGAAACGGTCATAAATTACGGTTCTCTGATCTTCCGATTCTATGCGCCTGCCCCCCCTTTGCGGCGGAAATTCGGCAGTAAATTGCGGCCCTCATTTGCTGGTAAAGCGGTGGATCTGCCGCCGGTCACGCTTGGTGGGGCGTCCCTTGATCGGCATCGCCTGGCTCGCCGACTGTTTGCGCTCGCCCATCTGTTGCTGGCGGCGCGCCTGGCTGGCGGGGTCTTCCTCGTATAGCAGTTGTGCCACGGGCGCCGGGCCGCGCTGCATCGACAGCGCACGCACCGTCAGCGTCCAGTCGACGTCGCTGGCATGCAGGTCCAGTCGGTCGCCCGGCTTGACCTCGCGCGCGGGCTTGACGCGATCGCCATTCAACTTCACGCGGCCGTTATCGATCGCTTGGGTAGCAAGGCTGCGCGTCTTGAAAAAACGCGCCGCCCACAGCCATTTATCGAGCCGCATTCTGTCGGACGGAGATTTTTCAGCAGGCATTGCGAATGACCGGAGGAAAGCAGGCATGATCGGTTTGTACAGCTCGGGCGAATTGTGCCGCGTTTCCCCGCGGGAAACCACGGCTGCCTACACGCCCAGCCTTGCTAACGGCACGGCTTGTATGTGAGCTTGCCTCAAGCCCCGATACAATCAGTTCCTTTTGACCCAAGGACACGCCATGCCCAAGATTCTCGCTTTTTCCGGCAGCATTCGCCGCGACTCCTGGAATCGCAAGCTTATTCAGAGCGCGGTGGACGCCACCCTCGCCGCGGGCGGCGACGTCACCCTGATCGATCTCGCCGACTACCCGATGCCCCTCTACGACGGCGACCTCGAAGACCGCGACGGCCTGCCCGACAACGCCCTGCGCCTGAAAGCCCTGTTCAAGGAACACGATGCCCTGTTGATCTCCAGTCCGGAATACAACAGCTCAATCCCGCCGCTGCTGAAGAACACGATCGACTGGGTGTCGCGCGAATGGCAGAGCGAATCGGGCCTGGTGCCCTACCAGAACAAGGTCGCGGCCATCCTGGCGGCCTCACCCGGTCAGTTCGGCGGCATGCGCATGCTGCCGCACCTGCGACAGATTTTAAACACGCTCGGCGTATTGGTATTGCCCGGCCAGATCTCGTTATCCCACGCCGACACGGCATTCGACGCAGAAACCGGCGCGCTGAAATCGCCGGCACGCTTGCATGCCCTGGTGCTGGAACTGGTCGACACGACCACCGCTCTGAAACGCGCATAAAAATGGCGCCGGATGAGCGGCGCCATTTATGGGACTACCCGGAATCAAGCCGACTTGCGGCGACGCAATTGCGATGTAAGCCCAAACAGTCCGATTCCAAGCAGTGCCAATGTGGCGGGTTCGGGTACGGTCCCGCTATCAACAACATCGACGAACGGTAGGAAGACCACGTTCCCCTCGTCTGTTACATCAAGGCCGCCGCTCAAGCCGCCGCTGCCACTCAATACACCCGAGCAAACGCCGGAAAGGCTGTTCTGGATTAGCGTCACCTCGCCGTTATCCGCCAAGGCCCGGCCGCATTCAATCGATGCGCGATCTTGCATCCAGATGCTGGTGAGCGCCAGAATATTTCCCATGAATACGGTGTCGGTATCAAGGGTCGCTGAACTGCGGACATTCCAAAACACGCCGGCACCTGAACCCGTACCAATCACGTTTACGGATGATCCGGGTGACGTGATGAGAGAACTTTCCATCTGGAAAACCCAGGCTGCGTTGGCGTCGCCACCGCCGTCGAGAGTAAGTGAACCTGTCAAATTACTGATCGCGTAGGGTACCGTATAGACACCCGGTGCAAGGGGCCCTGCAAGGGTCAGATCCCCCGCCAACAGGGTCCCCCCCAACAAAGAATCAAGATTAAGTCTCGCGGTGGTAAGTTCGGCCTGAGCTGCCGCCGCGACCGCTGTGTTTGAATGTACCTCTCCTCCAGTCACCTGCGAGTCCTCCGTCGCGGTGCCTGAGACCCAGTTGAATCCTGGGAGTGCAGTTCCTGGCGAGACGCCGACACTACCGTAAATGGTACTCGTGGGGACATTGGTTACCGTCTCAGCACCCAGAACCGTAAAGCCCGTCAAATTCGAACCCAGAATGGGCACAGCCACCGCCGGCGAGGCGCCGCAGGCAATAGCAACACACAACGGCACTGCAAATTTTAATTCCTTAATAATGTTCATTTCACTTCCTCAACTTTGGACAGCTTTGCCCATGGGATTAACAACCAGACTTCTTCCGTGGGCGCACAAAACCAATACGACCAAGGATGAACATAGGCAGGCATTAAATATGCGCAATAACCGGACTTCGGAAATGGCCTTAGAGTCCTGCATTTTTACTTTTTAATCATGAGCTTACAAATTAACCAGGCGGAATCTCACAGCGATATGTAATGAATTCCTACAAAAAAAAAGCACCCCGAAGGGTGCTTGGCCAAAAACGCTGCCGACTTGCAGTCAAGGGTGGCGTTCAATCATTGAGACAACATTCTGTCCTTGGCCACGAAATACTTGCGGGCGAACGCGACCAACTGGCCATCGCTCGGATGATCCACGGTTTCCACCCCGATCACTTTGTCTGAGACGCCCTGGTCGTGGGAATGGATGTGCTTGATCAGTTCGAGCTTGGCCTGGCCGGGGCCGACGATCAGGATTTCCGTGGCGCCGGCGAGGGCTTCAACCACCTCGTGATAGTACTGCTTGTCTTCTGGCTGGCGGCTGCCGCTGACGGAGCCGCGCTTGCGATGGAGATTGCGGTGCGGTTCGGCCGGGCTCACCACCGATTTTTCAACATCGTCCTGGCTGATGTGCATGACACGCGCTTCGTTATGGTCGAGCCAGACAACGGCATGGTAGTGGGACATGGTTTCCTTTCGGTGGGGGTTAAAAGTGATTGGTTTGCTTGATGACACAAGGGACACAGGCCGGACGGTTGAAAGGCACGGTCTGCGCCGCCCGCCTTGCCGTCCCGGCCGTGTCCCGTTTACTTCACGGCTTCCTTCAACTGTTCCAGGATGGCCGGGTTTTCCAGGGTGGAAATGTCCTGCGTGATGGTTTCGCCCTTGGCCAGCGCACGCAGCAGGCGCCGCATGATCTTGCCGGAACGGGTCTTGGGCAGATTGTCGCCAAAGCGGATTTCGTCGGGCTTGGCGATCGGGCCGATTTCCTTGCCCACCCAGTCGCGCAATTCGGCGACGATCTTCTTTGCCGCCTCGCCGGTGGGGCGTGCGCCTTTGAGCACCACGTAGGCCACCACCGCCTCGCCCTTGATGTCGTGCGGACGGCCCACCACAGCGGCCTCCGCCACGAGCGGATTGGACACCAGCGCGGATTCGATTTCCATCGTGCCCAGGCGGTGGCCGGACACGTTCAGCACGTCGTCGATGCGGCCCATGATCCAGAAGTAGCCACTGTCGTCGCGGTGCGCCGAGTCGCCGGCAAGATAGGTCTTGCCGCCCAGTTCCTCGGGGAAATAGGTCTTCTTGAAGCGCTCAGGATCGTTCCACAGGGTGCGCAACTGCGAAGGAAACGGCCGCTGGATCACCAGATAGCCGCCCTGCCCCTTTTCCACCGGATGACCGTGCTCGTCGGTAATCGCCGCCATGATGCCGGGCAGCGGCAGGGTGCAGGAACCGGGCTTGGTCGGCACCGCACCGGGCAGCGGCGAAATCATGTTGGCGCCGGTTTCGGTCTGCCACCAGGTATCGACGATGGGACAGCGGCCGCCGCCGATCACTTCGTGATACCACATCCAGGCCTCCGGATTGATCGGCTCGCCCACCGTGCCCAGGATGCGCAGCGAAGAAAGATCATATTGCCCGGGCAGGTCGGAGCCGAGCTTGATCAGGCTGCGGATCGCGGTCGGCGCAGTGTAGAAGGTGGTGACCTGGTGCTTGGCGATGGTTTCCCAGAAACGTCCGGGGTGCGGATAAGTGGGAATGCCTTCGAAGATGACTTCGGTCATGCCCAGCGCCAGCGGGCCGTAGGCGACATAGGTGTGGCCGGTGATCCAGCCGACGTCGGCGGTGCACCAGTAAACATCGGAATCGGGCTTGGCGTCGAACACCCACTCCATGGAGAGGATGGCGCCGAGCAAATAGCCGCCGGTGGAATGCTGCACGCCCTTGGGCTTGCCGGTGGAACCCGAGGTGTAGAGGATGAACAGCGGATGCTCGGCGGAAACCCACACCGGCTCGCAGGTCTCGGCCTGGGTCTGGGTCAGTTCATGCCACCACAAGTCGCGCGCACCCCAGTTCACCGCGCCGCCGGAACGGCGATAGACGACCACCTTTTCGACGCAGGAGGTGTCGCCCATCGCCAGCGCCTCGTCCACCGCACGCTTCAGCGGCACCGCTTTGCCGCCACGCAGCGATTCGTCGGCGGTAACGATCAGTTTGGCCTTGGCATCCTCGATGCGCTCGAACAGGCTCTTGGCGGAAAAGCCGCCGAACACCACCGAGTGGATGGCGCCGATGCGCGCGCAGGCCTGCATCGCCACCACCGCCTCGACGCTCATCGGCATGTAGACGATCACGCGGTCGCCCTTGACCACGCCGAGCGACAGCAGGCCGTTGGCGAACTGGCATACGCGGGCATGCAATTCCTTGTAGGTGACTTTCGTCACCGCGCCGTCGTCGGCCTCGAAAATCAGCGCAGTCTTGTCGCCCTTGGTGGTCAGATGGCGGTCGAGGCAGTTGTAGGAGACGTTCAGTTCACCGTCATCGAACCACTTGTAGAACGGCGCCTGGGTCTCATCAAGCGTGTGGGTGAAGGGCTTTTTCCAGTCGATTGTCCGGCGCGCCTGATCGGCCCAGAAGCCTTCGTAATCGGTTTCAGCCTGGCGGCACAGGGCCTGATAGCCGGCCATGCCGGACACGTTGGCCTGCTTGACGAAAGCGTCCGCGGGCGGGAACACACGGGTTTCGGTCAAAATAGACTCGATGGCTGCCATACAGTCTCTCCACTGATAAAGTGTTTGATAACCGTTCGATTTTAATTCAAAGCGCCCGATTCAAAGCGCCTAAATCAAAGCAGCCTAATTCAAAGCAGCCCGCCCAAGCCATGAGCCATCACGCACTCGATCGCGTTTCCCGCTGTTCCCGTTATGGCCGCCGCCTGCTGGCGGCGCAGCCGCAATTGGCCGCAGCCGTCGCAGGGCAATTCGACCGGCCCTTCACCCGTGCGTCGATGCAGGCGTTTCTAGCCGAGCCGCCCTGCGCCGACGAGGCCGCGCTGCATCAACGCTTGCGGCAACTGCGCCAGCGCGTATGGCTGGTCGCCACCGCGCGCGACCTCGCGGGCAGTGCCGACCTGGCCGAAATCACCACCGCCTACAGCACGCTGGCCGAGGTGTGCCTCGCGGCCGCACTCGAGTTTCATCACGCCGCGCTCGCCGCCCGCCACGGCGAACCACGCGACGCGCACGGCCTGCCGCAGCAGATGGTCGTGGTCGGCATGGGCAAGCTCGGCGGCGGCGAACTCAACGTATCGTCCGACATCGATCTGATCTACCTTTACCCCGAGGAAGGCGACACCGCGGCCGACGATGCCACATTGAACCCGCCCGCCACCCCGATCCGAACGCTCAGCAACCACGAATTCTTCATCCGTCTCGGCCGCAAACTGACCGCCGCGCTGGGCGAGGCCACTGCCGACGGCTACGTGTTCCGCGTCGATCTGCGGCTGCGTCCGTGGGGCGACTCGGGGCCGTTTGCGATGGGCTTCGACATGCTGGAGGATTATCTGGTGGCGCAGGGGCGGCCGTGGGAACGCTACGCCTGGATCAAGGCGCGGCCGCTCACCGGCACCCGCCACGACGAACTGATGCAGATCGTGCGGCCTTTCGTCTTCCGCAAATACCTCGACTTCGGCGCGTTCGCCGCGATCCGCGACCTGCACGTGCAGATCCGCCGCGAAGTGGCGCGCCGCGAAATGGCGCACAACGTCAAGTTGGGGCCGGGCGGCATCCGCGAGATCGAATTCACCGCGCAGGTGTTCCAGCTCATCCGCGGCGGCCAGATCGCCGCGCTGCAGCAGCGCCCGACGCTGGTGGTGCTGGACGAGCTGGTAAAAAACGAGCTGATGACGGCAGACGCGCAACAAGAGCTTGCCGCTGCCTACGATTTCCTGCGTCGGCTGGAGCACCGCATCCAGTACCTCGACGACGCGCAGACTCAACTGCTTCCGGACGATGCCGAATCGCAGGCGATGCTCGCCGAGGCGATGGG
>JBPPMF010000341.1:0-2024 GCA_051305915.1 Thiobacillus sp.
CCACGCTTGAACCCGAGCCCTGGCACGCCAAAGGCCCGATATTGATAGACCTGGTGCATATCGGTGAGGTTATAGCACGACTCGGAAATGCCCCAGGGCACGGCGCGTTGCCGTCCGTATTCGATCTGGCGTGACACGGCGGCTTTGCAGGCTTGCTCCAGCAAGGTATTGGGATAACTCGGCATGATTAACTGAGGCATGAGGTACTCGAACATCGAACCGCTCCAGGAAATCAGACTGACGTCGCCGCCGTGACTGGTCAGCAGCCGACCAAGGGAGAACCAGTGTTTCTGGGGAATCTGCCCCTGGGAAATGAGCAGGAAACTGGCCAGGCGCGCTTCGGAGGCCAGTAGATCGTAACAGGCCGGATCACGGCGGCGTTCCCCGACGTCGTATCCGATGCAGAACAGGCCTCGGGACGTATTATAAAGAAAGTCAAATTCCATCGAGGCCAGTTCGCCGCAACGCTGCACCAGATCGTCGATGGTTTTGAGCCGTTTAGCTGCGTACATCGAACGCGCGCCCTTGCCGGCCGGGTCGCCGGACGCCAATTCCGAGAGCTTCGGGATGGCGCCAAGCTGCTGCGACTCAGGCAACAGCAAGCGCAACTCATCGCACAGGGCGAGAGATTGCCGGTTAAAGGCCTGCGCCCAGGAGTAGAGTTCCCCATCGATATTCATATCCGCCGGCAACCAGGCCAGCAGATCTTCGCCCAGGCGGTGAATCTCATCGAGTAAACGCTCGGCGGCGACCAGGGTCTGGGGCGGCCCGTTCAAAATGCCGGTGGAGAGTCGGTTCTGGAGTGCGCGAATCTTTTCCGCCAGCTCCGGGACGGGTACTGCGGGCAGATGCTCGGCAAGCACTTCCAGGGTGTCCTGCAAACCCGTAAAGGCCTGGCTGGAGAGCACCGGCTGGTCCTTCAACTCGGCCAGTCCCGCCTGCAGGGTGAGCAGGCTGCCGACCAGATTGCCGCTGTCCACAGAAGAGATGTATCGCGGCCGCAGCGGCTCGAGCGTGAGTGTGTCGTACCAGTTATAAAAATGGCCGCGGTAGCGTTCCAGCCTTTCCATGGTCGCCAGGGTTTTTTCGGTTAAGTGCAGGCATTCTCCGGTGCTGATGAAACCAAAATCGCAGGCGGTCAAGTTGGCCAGCAGCGCCATGCCGATGTTGGTGGGAGAGGTCCGACGGGCGATGGCCGGTGCCGGATATTCCTGGACATTGTCGGGGGGCAGCCAGTTGTCCTCGGGGCCGACGAAGTCCGCGAAATAGCGCCAGGTTCGCCGGGCCGAGGCGCGCAGAAAGGTCCGTTGCGCAGCAGTCAGGTCGGGCGTAGGCGCCACCAGCGGCCTGCTGATCCACCAGCCGACCAGAGGCGAACCCATCCACAGCAACAAAACCGGCGCAGCAAACAGCCATTCCTCTGGCGGGCGAAGCCAAATCAGCGACGTGGCCAGCAGCACCGCCAGCAACGGAGCGATCCACATTTCCACGGCAAAATCGGCCAGTGTGCGGCGCGCGTTGCGGCGGGCATAGGACGGCAGTTGCCAGAGCAGCAAACCGCGACGAGTGAACAGCATCCGTACCCCCGAACGCAGGATTGCATCCAGGGAAATCAGCGCATCGTAGGGGAGCAGGATCAAGGTCAGCAAAGCCAGCAGCAGCGGGCGGCCCACGGATCTGCCGGTCAGATTCAGATGCAGCAGCCAGGCGCGTTCCCGGGGCTTGTGAATCAGTTCGATGCCGGAGGCGAGCAGGGTCGGCACGCAGACCACCGTCACCACCAGCAGGGACCAGAACCACGCCGGCCCCAGCAGCCAGCCCACGGCCAGCACGGCCAGCAGCGACGGCGGCACCAGGCTGCGGCGCAGGTTGTCGAACAGCTTCCACACAGACAGGGCGCTTAAGGGGTTGGTTTGCCGCTGCCCTTGCGCGCCATTGGGTCCGCTTGGTCCTGGGACGCGCAGCAGCAGCCAGCCGGCCAGCTGCCAGTCACCGCGGATCCAGCGGTGGCGCCGGCTGGCCTC
>JBPPMF010000375.1:0-2902 GCA_051305915.1 Thiobacillus sp.
ATTTATGACGGCGGCGAAAGCTCGACCACGAGCAAGGTGCCGCTGCTGGGCGATATTCCGGGGCTGGGCAATCTGTTCAAGACCACAACCAAGGAAAACAGCAAGACCGAGCTGATCATCTTTATCACCCCACGCATCATCGACGAGCGCCTGTCGCTTCGCTGATCGCGGAATCATAATTAAGCGCGGGCTTGTCCCGCGCTTTTTTTCGCCCTGATTTTTCTTCCTCGCTCACACCCTCCCTTACAATCGCGCCATGAGCAAGCGAGACAACCTTTACCTCGTGGGACTGATGGGTGCCGGCAAGACCACGGTGGGACGGCTGCTGGCCAGGCATTACGGCTGCACGTTTTACGATTCCGACCATGAAATCGAGGCCCGCACCGGTGTCAAGATTCCAGTGATTTTCGAGATCGAAGGTGAGGTGGGGTTTCGCAAGCGCGAGGAAACGGCGATTGCCGAACTTACCGCACTCTCGGGCATCGTGCTGGCCACGGGCGGCGGCGCGGTGTTGTCGGCAATCACCCGCGAAAACCTGAAGAAAAACGGGATGGTGATTTACTTGCGTGGTACGCCCGAACATTTGCATGATCGCACGCGCCACGATCGCAATCGCCCGTTGCTGCAAACGGAGAATCCGCTGGCCAAGCTGCGCGAGTTGTACCAGCAGCGCGACCCGCTGTATCGGGAGGTGGCCGACATTGTGGTGGATACCGGACGTCAGGGCGTGGGGGGGATGACCCGCATCCTGTGCGGCAAGCTGGATTTGCTGAAGAGCGGGCTGCCGCTGTCCGATACGGCGGGCTAAATGCTGAAAATCGTCTGCATCGGATTAGTCTGCTTGCTGACGGACATGGTGGCGGCCGCAGACTACCGCGTGGATGCGCAAAATTACCGCGATTATTTGGGCCGCCTACAGCCAGGTGATCGCTTGCTGCTTGAGCCGGGCGAATATCGCCAGGGGTTGCCGCTGCATCATGTGTCGGGGCTACCCGATCAGCCCATTGTCATCGAAGCGGCCAACCCTGCCACGCCACCGCGTTTCATCGCGAGACCGCGCGCCAACACCGTCAGCCTGGTCAACGTGCGCCATCTGGTATTGCGTCATCTTGAACTCGACGGTGGCAACCAGCCGGTTGACGCGGTCAAGGCCGAAGGCCATAGCCAGTATGCGGATTTCATCACGCTGGAACGTCTCTATATCCACAACTATGCGGCATCGCAGCAGAATGTGGGCATTTCGACAAAGTGTCCGGCATTCGGCTGGGTGGTCAGAAACAACCGCATTGAGCGGGTAGGAACCGGCATGTATTTCGGCGACTCGGATGGCGGCGATCCATTTGTCGGCGGCATTATCGAGGGAAACCGCGTCAGCCAGACCCTGGGCTACAACCTGCAAATCAAGCACCAGAAAACGCGCCCGCCCGAACACGCGGGGCGCCACGATACGGTGATCCGCTACAACGCGTTTTCCAAACAGAATACATTGCCCGGTCCGCAGGCACGCCCCAATGTCCTGCTCGGACATTTCCCGCTGACGGGTGCAGGAAGCGAGGATCGCTATCTGGTCTACGGCAACCTGTTTTTGCACAATCCAAGCGAGGCCTTGTTGCAGGCAGAGGGGCGGGTGGCGATATACGACAATGTGTTCATCAACGGCAGCGGCGATGCGGTTCGCATTCAACCGCACAACGATGTGCCACGCGACATGGATATTTTTTCCAATACCGTGCTGGCTTCGGGAACCGGCATCCTGGTACGCCGCGCCGAGGGCGCGCCTTATCGTCAGCGCGTGATCGCCAATGTGGTTGCGGCGTCAATTCCATTGAAGGGGGGCGAGACAGCGCACAACCTTACGCTGGAATTCCAGCCGGAGTTGTTGAACTCGACGGTCCTGCAATTGACGCCGCGCTTACTTGAACAGCGGCCGCGGCCGCGCCGCCTGCCGGATAGTCTGGTGCAGGAACTGGCTGCCTATCCAGACTGGCAGGGGGCGGAACCTCCCGGCACACGCGTCGCCCCCGCCTTGCTGCGCACGATGGGGTCTTCCCCGCCATGAACCGCAGTGAAAGCAAGCCCCGCTCCCTGTTGTGGCTGGCCGCGTTGGTCTACACCCTCTTCGTCATCTACGGCAGCCTGGTGCCGCTGGAATTCCGCGCGCTGCCGTGGGACGAAGCGGTGGCGCGGTTCGCCGAGATTCCGTGGCTGGAGCTGGGCGTCGGTTCACGCGCGGACTGGGTGGCCAACCTGATTCTCTACATTCCCCTGGGCTATCTGTGGCTGGGCGCAATGGCGGGGCGGGGTAAGCAAGCTGCCGTATGGGGAGTGAGCATCCTCCTCTCCGGCCTGGCGATAGCGGGCATCGCACTGTCGGTCGAATTTGCCCAACAGTTCTTCCCCCCACGGACGGTCTCGCTGAACGATTTGCTTGCAGAGTTTGTGGGGGGCGCGCTCGGGATGCTGCTTTGGGCATTAGCGGGGCGCCCGCTGTCGGACATCTGGCGCCGCTTTGCGCGGGGCGGCCCCCAGGCGGTGAGAGCGAGCTTGATGGGATATGTCCTGGCTTACCTGTTTCTGAGTCTGTTTCCCTATGATTTTTTACTGAATGCAGCGGAATGGCGCACGCATCTGACGGCTGACAAGGCCGGGTGGCTGTTTGCGGGAAGCTGCGGCTTGGGATGCGGATTCAAACTGGTTCCGGAAATGCTCGCCGCTATCCCCTTCGGCCTGTTATTGGTGAACAAGTCAGGCCGGTTTTCACTAGCCGCGGCGGCTGGCGTGGGCATATTGCTTGGGTTGACGATCGAGGTTCTGCAACTGGGCATTGCATCCGGCATCAGCCAGGGGGCGTCGGTATTTTCCCGCGCTGTGGGTGTGGTGTTGGGCGCGTGGATGCCGACGC
>JBPPMF010000020.1:0-4281 GCA_051305915.1 Thiobacillus sp.
CCGTGTTCCTGGTAGAGCGCGTCGGCGTCGAGCTCGAACTGTTCCAGCAGAAAGGCGGCCATCGAAGCCGAGCAGTTGTCGGCGACTTCCAGCCGCACGGCCGCGCCGTAATGCCGCTGCGGCAGTTCGCCCTGCAGGGCCTGGCGCAGGTTTTTGGTTTCCTCGTCGTCGACGAACAGGTCGGAGTTGCGGGTGACGCGAAACTGGTAGCAGCCTTCCACCGTCATCCCGGCAAACAGTTCGCCGACGTGCGCGTGCAGGATCGACGACAAGAAGACAAAACCGTATTCGCAGCCGGCGACTTCCTCCGGCATCCGGATCACGCGCGGCAAGGAGCGCGGCGCCTGCACCACGGCGGCGCCGGAATTGCGGCCGAAGGCGTCGCGGCCGGACAGTTCGACCGCGAAGTTGAGACTTTTGTTGAGCACGCGCGGGAACGGGTGTGAAGGGTCGAGCCCCACCGGCGTCAGCACCGGCATCAGTTCACGGAAGAAATATTCGCGAATCCATGCCGCCTGGGTTTCGTTCCACTGCGTGCGGCGGAAAAAGTGAATGCCCTGTTCGGCCAGCGCGGGAATGATTTCCTGGTTGAAGAGTTCGTACTGCCGGGCCACCAGCGCATGCGCTGTCTCCGATATCGCCTGATATTGCTGGCGCGGCGTCATGCCGTCGGGCGAGCGCTGGTTGGAATTGGCGCGAATCTGCTCTTTCAGACCGGCCACGCGCACCTCGAAGAATTCGTCCAGGTTGCTGGCAAAAATGCAGAGAAACTTCAGCCGCTCCAGCAGCGGCATATCGGGATCGTCGGCCTGCGCCAGCACGCGGCGCTGGAAGGCAAGGATGCCGAGTTCGCGATTGATGAGAGTGTCGGGACTGGGGAGGTTCATGATCTAGTATCCATAGAGTGCGGCAATGATAAGCGCCTGCACATATCCTGATATGACAGTTATATGACAACTCACACTCCGGTTGAAATCGAACTCAAGCTGACGCTGCCGCCGCAGCAGGTCGAAGCTTTTCTCAAACGAATGGCCAGACGGCGCAGCGTGCCGGTGCAGCAGGAACTGGTCACCCGTTATTTCGATACCCCGGACTTTGCCTTGAGCGCGCAGGGGGTCGCGTTGCGCGTGCGGCGGGTGGGGCGACGTTGGCTGCAGACGCTGAAAACCGAAGGCGAGCGGCGCGGTGGGCTGTCGCTGCGCGCCGAGTTCGAGATGCCGGTTGCCGGCGGCACGCCGGACTGGGGCCGCTTCCCGGCCGAGGCGCGAGCCTATGTGCCGGAGGCGCTGCGCGACAAACTCGCCCCGGTGTTTGAAACGCGCTTCAAGCGCACGGCCTGGCTGCTCAAGGGCAAAGGCGGCGCACAGATTGAGGTCGCGCTGGACGTCGGCGAGGTGCTTGCCGGCGAGTGCAGCCAGCCGATCTGCGAGATCGAACTCGAACTGAAGGCGGGTCAGCCGGATGTGCTGTTCGCGCTGGCGCTGGAGTGGGCCGCGACGTTCGACTGCCTGCCGTTCGACGTCAGCAAGGCCGAACGCGGCGTGCGCCTGGCGCATGGCGTGGACGCTGCGCCGGTGAAATCGGTGCCGCTGATGCTGGATCGGGCCATGAGCGTGGAAGGCAGCTTCGCCGCGATTGTCCAGGCGTGCCTCGCGCAGTTTCAGGCCAATCTGCCGGGGGTGCTGCAATTTAGCAACATCGAATACGTGCACCAGGCGCGGGTGGCGCTACGACGCCTGCGCGCGGGGCTGCGGCTATACCGCAAGGCATGCGTGCTGCCGGACGATTTGATGGACGGTCTGCGCGCCCTGGCCGGCGCGCTCGGCCCGACGCGCGACTGGGATGTGCTGTGTTTGGAAACCCTGCCGGCGATTGCCCCGCACGCTCCCGACAGCGAAGCTTGGCAGCGTGGCTTGCTTGCGCTGGAGGCGCACCGCGCCGAGGTGCGCGCGTCCATGCTGGAGGCCATCTCCCAGGCGCATCCGGGCGCGTGGTTGATGGCGCTGCAGCGCTGGCTGCTGCAGCATGGCTGGCGGCATGTGCTGGAAGCGCAGCGCTTTATCCAGTTGTCGCCCCTGGACAAATGGGCGGGCCGGGCACTGCGGAAAGGGCATCGCCCCATTGTTCGTGGCGCACGCGAATTCGCCAGGCTGCCGCCGGCGCAACGACATGCGCTGCGCATCGCGATCAAGCGTCAGCGTTATGCGGCTGAGTTTTTCCAGACATTGTTCGCCGGCAAGCGTCAGGACTGCTATTTGGCAGCGCTGCGCGATGCACAGGACAGCCTGGGGCGCAGCAACGACGCGCATATTGCGTGGGGCTTGCTGACGGCGGGGCAGGTGGATGCCGGTCCGATGGGCGATTTCGTCCTGGGTTGGCTTGCTGCAAAACAGGCGGATGCAGCAAAGGGTGAGGGCGCTACGCAGATGCGTGCGTTCCTGAAACTGAAGCCTTACTGGTAGATTCCCGCCGATCCTGGTGTGTCATCTTTCGTTCGCCGGTATGCGGCACAATAGGCAGCTGCACGAATTCAATAATCAACCTTTTCGAGGCAAGCCCGATGGACCTAATTTTGTGGCGACATGCCGAGGCGGAAGATACGCTTCCCGATCTCGACCGCGAACTCACCGACAAGGGCCGCAAGCAGGCGTCGCGTATGGCCGATTGGCTCAATCCGCGGCTACCGCCGGATATCCGCATTCTGGTGAGCCCGGTCACCCGCACCGTGCAAACTGCGCAGGCGCGGGGGCGCTACCATGACCCTGTGTCGGCGCTGGCGCCTGGCGCCAGCGCCGAAGAGGTGCTGACTGCCGCAGGCTGGCCGGATGCGCCCTATCCAGTGCTGATCGTCGGCCATCAGCCCACACTGGGGCAGGTGGCGATGCGGCTGCTGGCCGGACAGGCCGGGGATCTGACAGTGAAAAAAGGCGGCATCTGGTGGTTCCAGGGCCGTGAGCGGGCGGGGCAATTGCAGGTGGTGTTGCGCGCTGTGGCCGCGCCCGACTGGTTATAATCGCCATGTGAAAAATCAGCCCATCCCGTATCAGACGATCTCGCTGAACCCGACAACGCAGACGAGGTGCGTCCAGTGCCGGGTTGGCTGAGCAGTCTGCGCGACCTGATCGTTGAAGCGAGCCCCTGGCGCCGCTTCATGCTGGCTTTGCTGGTACTGCTGCCTCTGGCCGCGCTGGCTGCTGCCTATCTGTGGTTCAACCCGCCGGTCTATCGCGTGCTGTACACGCAGTTGTCCGACCGTTCCGGCGGTGAAGTGATCACTGCGCTCGAACAACTCAATATCCCCTACCGCCTGTCTGCCGCCGACGGCACCATCGAAGTGCCGGCCGGCCAGTTGCATGCGGCGCGCTATCGCCTGGCTGCGCAGGGGCTGCCCAAATCCGATGCCGATGCGCAGGATGAAGTCGATCGCGCCCCCAGCTTCGGCGCTTCGTCGTTGCAGGAACAGCAGCGCTTTCAGCGTGCGCTTGAAATCGATCTGGCGCGCTCGGTCCAGACGCTGGAAGCGGTCGAGTTGGCGCGCGTTCACCTCGCGCTACCCAAGGTTTCGCCGTTCCTGCGCGATGCGCCGGCCGCCACCGCCGCGGTGCTGGTGCGGCTGCGCCCCGGTGCCCAACTCGATGCGGAACAGGTGGCGACGATCCAGACCCTGGTGGCCGCCAGCGTGCCGCGCTTGAAGCGTGCCGAAGTGCAGGTGATGGATCCGCACGGCGTATTGCTTGGCGCCGCGGTGCCCGAGGCGGTGCAGTCGCAGCGGCTAGCGCTGGAACAGGATCTGGCGCGGCGGGCGCTGGCGGTGCTGACGCCGTGGTTGGGCGAAGACCGTGTCAGCGTGCAGGTGACCGCCACGCTGGAGGACAGCGAAACCCGGCAGAGGGTCGAGCGCGTGCGCAATGTCGTGGTGGCCGGGGAGGCGCGCCCGCTGGAGAAAACCGTGCGCACGACGCGCGTGCCGGAAGGCCGCATTCAGCGCATTCATGCCATCGTGGTGCTGGGGTTTGATGCCGGTGCTACTGAAATCGGTCGCGCTAGGCAAATGGCCCAGCAGGCGCTGGGGCTGCAGCCTGCGCGTGGCGACAGCCTGCGGGTGTATGCGTTGCCTGCAGTGGCCGCCAGACGGCAGGCCGAGACTGCTGCGGTTGCTTCTCAAGTGCAGGCGCCTCTGCCCGCTGCGATTCCCCGGGTGCAGCCGGTCAGCCCCGTGCCTGCTATCAACAAGCCTGCCATGGCTGCCGCTTGGCCAACATGGTTGCTCCTGGTTGCCAC
>JBPPMF010000057.1:0-4065 GCA_051305915.1 Thiobacillus sp.
ACCCACACCTTCGCGCGCACCGATCTTGTAGCCGAACTGAAGCTGCTCTTCAAGCAACAGGCCGGCTTCGGCAATCCACATGTCGGCGTCGATTTCGAAAACGACGTTGAACAACTTTTACTCGCACGCCGCCCCGCATTGGCGGGTGATGCGCTCCTGAAGCTAGTCGGCAAATGTCCGTTTGAGCCCACCGAATACCGCGCACCCAAGGCCAGCTACAGCGCCGAGCGTTTCGTCTGGCTGACCAAGCTCAACAACCTGCGCATTTCCGAAGTCGGCGAACAGCGCGCGCTCACCGCAGGCGAACGGCAAATCCTGCTCGACCAACCCTACCTTCTAGCCAAGTTCAAGTACGATCAGATGCGGAAGAAACTCGGCTTGGCCGACACCACCAAATTCACCGTACTGAACTACCGTGGCGACAAAGACCCGGAAAGCGCGACTCTATTTGAAGCCAAGGCTTATCACGCCCTGAAAAAAGCCTACAAGGAAGCAGGGCTGGAAAGCCGCTGGCAGCGCGATGCGCTCGACCCTGAACGGCTTGATCGCCTGGCCTGGGCACTGACCTGCTACAAGACCGACGATGACATTCGCGCCCACCTCGCCGAACACGGCGTAGAGCCGGACATTACCGAGGCGGTATTGGGTGAATCCTTCGACAAATTTGTCGGGCTGTCCCTGAAAGCCTTGGGCAAAATCCTGCCCTTCATGGAACAAGGCCAGCGTTATGACGAAGCCGTGCAAAGCGCGGGCTACGCGCATCACAGCCAGCTAAACCGAGACACCACTAAAAACCAATACCTGCCGCCACCCGACAGAGACCAGATTCGCAACCCGGTGGTTTACCGCGCGCTTAATCAGGCACGCAAGCTGGTCAATGCCATCGTCCGCGAATACGGATCGCCCGCCGCCATCCATATTGAGTTGGCGCGGGATTTGTCCAAGCCCATGGACGAGCGCCGCAAGATCGAACGCGAGCAAAAGGAGTTTCAGGAACGCAAAGCCAAAGATCGCGAAGCCTTTATTGAGCAGTTCAGTTTCGATCCCAAAGGCTTGGACTTGCAGAAATACCGGCTCTATCGCGAACAGATGAGCCAGTGCGCCTACAGCCAAAAGGCCATCGACGTGACGCGACTATTTGAACCCGGCTATGCCGAGATTGACCACGCGCTTCCCTACTCGCGCAGTTTCGACGACGGCCAGAACAACAAGGTGCTTGTGCTCACCGCAGAGAATCGTAACAAGGGTAATCGCATCCCCTACGAGTATCTGGATGGCGCGAGCGACAGCCCGCAATGGCAGCAATTCGAAGCCTGGGTTTTGCAGAATAAAGCCTACCGCCGTGCCAAGCGCGACCGGTTGCTGCGCAAACATTTCGGTGAGGACGAGGCCGAAGGCTTTCGTGAACGCAACCTCAACGACACTCGCTACATCTGCCGCGCCTTCAAAACCATGGTCGAAGACCACCTGCAATGGCACGCCGACAGCGATGCAAAGAACCGCTGTGTCGTGGTGGCCGGACAACTCACCAGCCTGCTGCGCGCACGCTGGGGGCTCATCAAGGTCCGCGAAAATGGCGACTTGCACCACGCGCTCGATGCCGCCGTCATCGCCGCTGCCAATCGCAGCCTGGTCAAGCGCATGGCCGATTATTCCAAGCGCAACGAGCTCGCCCAGGTGCGCGACCGCTACATTGACCCCGCCTCTGGCGAAATTCTCGACATCGCTGCCGTGCGACAAGTGGAAGAACACTTCCCCTCGCCCTGGCCGCATTTCCGCAGCGAACTTTTGGCCTGGCTGTCACCCGATCCGGCGCATGGTCTAGATGGCTTAGCACACTATCCACCCGAAGAACTGGAACACCTGCACCCGGTGCGCGTATCACGCGCACCAACACGCCGAGGCTTAGGCGCAGCGCATCAGGAAACCATCCGCTCCGTTGGGCGCGAAGGTCGGCTACTAGCCGACGGACAATCCGCTGTCAAAACGCCACTTACCGCGCTCAAGTTGAAAGACTTGGAAAACATTGTTGGTTACAGCCATTCACACAATCACGCCATGATTGAAGCGATTAGAAAACGGCTGGAAGCGAATGGGAACGACGGTGCCAAAGCATTCAAAATGCCGCTGTTCAAACCCAGCGCCGGCAATGGGTACGATGCTGACAAAAGCCATGTGGGCGAAACCGATCAGCGCGCCCCGCAAATTCGCAGCGTCAAATTGCTGGCTACGCAAAAAAGCGGTATTCCTATCCGCAAAGGCATCGCCAACAACGGCAGCATGTTGCGGGTGGACGTGTTCGGCAAGGGTGGCAAGTTCTATGCCGTGCCGATTTACGTGGCCGACGCAGCACGAGCGGAATTGCCGAATCGGGCGGTGGTGGCGTACAAACCGGAGAACGAATGGCCGGAAATGGACGAAACTTTCGCGTTTATGTTCAGCCTGCATCCGAATGATTGGGTGTGCTTGCGCTACAAAAATGCACCGAACCGGGAAGGATATTTTTCTGGCTTGAATCGCTCGACTGGTGCAATTGATATTTGGGTGCATGACCGCAATCCGGCCACGATTAAAAATGGGCTGTACGAAAGCTGCGGCATGAAAACGGCATCATCCATAGAAAAGCACCACGTCGATCTACTCGGCAACCTGCACCGCGTCCACGCCGAAAAGCGTTTACCCATTCACGGCAGTAAAGCCAGCAAGGACTGAACATGGGCTGGCGCAGCGTGGTGATCGGCAACCCGGCGCAACTCGATTTTCACCTGCGCGCGCTACGCGTCCGGCAGGATGGCAACACCGCGCACGTGCCGCTGGAAGATATCAGCGTGCTGCTGATTGAGCATCCACAAGTGACGCTGACCTCGGCGCTGCTGTCCGCGCTGGCCGACGCACAGGTCGCGGTTTTGACGGTGGGCGCCGATCACCACCCCAACGGCGTGCTGTTGCCCTATCTGCCGCATAGCCGCGCACTCAAAGTCATGCGCGCGCAACTCGACTCCAGCCAGCCTGCTCAAAAGCGGCTGTGGCAAACCATCATCCAGCAAAAAATTCGTAATCAGGCCGCTGTGCTGGGGCGGCATGCCAATGCCGACCGCGACATCCGGGCACTGCTGGCAATGGCTGACGACGTTCGTTCCGGCGACACCGACAATCTCGAAGGCCAGGCCGCGCAACGTTACTTTCGCACCCTGTGGGGCGATGACTTTACCCGCAACCAACCGCGTTTCGTGAATGCTGCACTCAACTACGGCTATGCGGTCATTCGTGCGGCGATTGCCCGCAGCCTCGTCGCCTACGGTTTCTTGCCTGCTTTCGGCATCCACCACCGCAGCGAGCAAAACGCCTTCAACCTGGCTGACGATCTGATCGAGCCTTATCGCCCGCTGGTGGATGCGCATGTGCTGAAAAGCTGGCCGCTGGAGCCTGTACGCGAACTCTCGCCTAAAGACAAACAACACCTGGTCGGACTGCTGCATCGCGATATCACCACAACGACTGCACGGCAAACCCTGCTTGCAGCGGTTGACTCAAGTGTGGTCAGCCTCAGCCGGTGGCTGGAATACGCCAGCCCCACCGTTTTCGTCATGCCCATACTGACCGGCCAGCCCACTCACCCGGAGGACACGGATGGCTAAAGCCACCCGCCGCTATATGCGTCTGATCGTCTTCTTTGATTTGCCCACTGTGACCAAAGCGGAAAAACGCGCCTACACCGTGTTTCGCCGCTTTCTGCTGCAAGACGGATACGACATGATCCAGTGGTCGGTTTATGGGCGCATGGTCAACGGCTTCGATGACGCCGAGAAACACCTCAAGCGCCTGTCAGCCAGCCTTCCGAAAGAAGGCTCGATACGCTGCCTGCAAGTGAGCGAAAAACAGTTCGCGAGCATGAAACTGCTCGTCGGCCAACGCAGTTTTCAGGAAAAAAGCGTCAATGCTCAACAAATCTTGCTGTTTTGAAAGCAAAAAAAAACGCTGCCAACCCGCATAAATCCTGGATTTATGCGGGTTGGCAGCGAGGGTATTGTAGCTTTCCGGGGTGAGAGAGGGAGCTACAACGCC
>JBPPMF010000141.1:0-2108 GCA_051305915.1 Thiobacillus sp.
TCCCATGGCGCACCCTCACCGGGCGCCAGCAGTTCTACCAGGATCACCAGTGGATGCTGGATTTCGGCGAGGGCCTGTGCGTCTACAAGCCGCCGGTCGACACCAAGACCAACGAACCGCTGCTGGGCAAGAAGCCGAACGGCCAACACGAGCTGGTGTTGAACTGGATCACCCCGCACCAGAAGTGGGGCATCCACAGCACCTACACCGACAACCTCAGGATGCTGACGCTGTCGCGCGGCGGCCCCCACGTCTGGGTGTCCGAGATCGAGGCGAAGCAGGCGGGCCTCGTCGACAACGACTGGGTCGAGGTGTTCAACGTCAACGGCACGCTGACGGCACGCGTCGTGGTCAGCCAGCGCGTGCCCAAGGGCATGTGCCTGATGTACCACGCGCAGGAAAAGATCATCAACGTGCCGGGCGCGGAGGTGAGCGGCTTCCGCGGCGGCATCCACAACTCGGTGACACGCACCATCACCAAGCCTACGCACATGATCGGCGGCTACGCGCAACTGGCTTACGGCTTCAACTACTACGGCACGGTCGGCTCCAATCGCGACGAATACGTGATCGTGCGCAAGATGAAGAAGGTGGACTGGATGGAAGGCCCACTGGTCGAGCGCTGATCAATACAGTTTCGAGGGCAACGGTCTCCCCCCGCCCTCACCCGCGCCACCTCTCTCCGGTGCGGGTTTTTTATACAACGATCAGGGGCATTGCCCCGGTCAGGCAAGGAGTTAAAACATGAAAGTGCGTGCGCAAATTGCCATGGTGCTGAACCTGGACAAGTGTATCGGCTGCCATACCTGCTCGATCACCTGCAAAAACGTGTGGACCTCACGCGAAGGCGTGGAATACGTCTGGTTCAACAACGTCGAATCGAAGCCCGGCATCGGCTATCCCAAGCAGTGGGAAAACCAGGACATCTGGAACGGCGGCTGGAAGCTCAAGGGCGACGGCAAGCTCGAACCGCGTCAGGGCAGCCGGCTGAAAATCCTCGCCAACATCTTCGGCAATCCCAACCTGCCGGAGATCGACGATTACTACGAGCCCTTCACCTACGACTACCAGCACCTGCAGAAGGCGCCGCTGTCGCAGACGCCGCCCACCGCACGCCCGATCTCGGCCATCACAGGCGAGAAGATGGAGAAGATCCATTGGGGCCCCAACTGGGAAGACGACCTCGGCGGCGAATTCGCCTCGCGCAGCCGCGACAAGAACTTCGACAACGTGCAGAAGGAAATGCACTCGACCTTCGAAAACACTTTCCTGATGTATCTACCGCGGCTGTGCGAACACTGCCTCAACCCGACCTCCGTCGCCTCCTGCCCCTCCGGCTCGATCTACAATCGCGAAGAGGACGGCATCGTCCTCGTCGACCAGGACAAGTGCCGCGGCTGGCGCATGTGCATCTCCGGTTGCCCCTACAAGAAGATCTACTACAACTGGAAAAGCGGCAAAGCGGAAAAATGCATCTTCTGCTATCCGCGCATCGAAGCCGGCCAGCCCACCGTGTGCTCGGAATCATGCGTCGGTCGCATCCGCTACCTCGGCGTGATCCTGTACGACGCCGACCGCATTGAGGAAGCCGCCAGCGTCACCGACGAGAAGGAACTCTACGAGGCGCAGCTGAAGATCTTCCTCGATCCTTCCGACCCCGCCGTCATCGCCGCCGCACGCGCCGAGGGCATCCCGGAAGCCTGGCTCGACGCCGCGGTGAAGTCGCCGGTGTACAAGATGGCGATCGACTGGAAGATCGCCTTCCCGCTGCATCCGGAGTACCGCACGCTGCCGATGGTGTGGTACGTGCCACCGCTTTCCCCCATCCAGGCTGCCGCCGAATCCGGCCAGATGGGCATGAACGGCATCATTCCGGATACGAAATCGCTGCGCATTCCGATCACCTATCTCGCCAACCTGTTGACCGGCGGCAAGGAACAACCGGTGATCAGCGCGCTCGACCGCCTGCTGGCGATGCGCGCCTACATGCGCGGCAAGTCGGTGGAGGGCAAGCCCAACACCGCGGCGCTTGATCAGGTGGGACTGACCTCGGCGCAAGCCGACGAGATGTACCGCTACCTGGCGATTGCCAACTATGAGGATCGGTT
>JBPPMF010000170.1:0-24994 GCA_051305915.1 Thiobacillus sp.
GCACGAAGCCGATGCCCAGTTCCTCCAGCGTCGGCAGGATGTCTTTTTCGGGCTCGCGCCACCACAACGAGTACTCGCTTTGCAGCGCGGTCACCGGTTGCACGGCATGCGCGCGCCGGATGGATTCCGCGCCCGCTTCGGACAATCCAAAGTGTTTGACCTTGCCTTTGGCGATGAGGTCCTTGACCGCGCCGGCGACGTCCTCGATGGGCACATCCGGATCGACGCGGTGCTGGTAGAACAGATCGATGCGGTCGGTCCTCAAGCGCTGGAGCGCGGCGTCCGCCACCTCGCGGATGCGTGCCGGCCGGCTGTCCAGGCCCTGCGTGGAATCGCCGTTCCTGAAACCGAACTTGGTGGCGATGACGACCTGGTCGCGCACCGGCGCCAGGGCCTCGCCCAGCAGTGCTTCGTTCGCGCCCTGCCCATAAGCCTCCGCGGTGTCGAAGAAGGTCACGCCGCGCTCGAACGCGCTGCGGATCAGGGCGATGCCGTCGGCGCGGTCCACCGCGGGGCCGTAGCCGTAGCTCAGGCCCATGCAGCCCAGGCCGATGGCGGAAACGTTCAATTGGCTGTTGCCGAGTTGTCGGGTCTTCATGGCGTCCTCCGTGGGAACCAATCTAGGCCCGATCCATTGCCGACACTAGATGGCATAATCGGAATTGGTTGATAACAGGCCTGCATAAATGTCCATGGAGAGCTACGACCAGCTCGCGATCTTCTCGATCGTCGCGCGCGAGCGCAGCTTCACCCGTGCCGCGGCCAAGCTGGGCCTGTCGCAACCGGCGTTGAGCCGGTCCATGCGCCAGCTGGAAGAACGGCTGGGGGTCAGGCTCCTGGCGCGCACGACCCGCAGCGTGTCCCCCACCGAGGCGGGGGAACACCTGCTCAAGGTGGTCGCGCCCCGGTTCGAGGAAATCAGCAGCGAACTGGCTTTGCTCAGCGAGTTCCGCGACAAGCCTGCCGGCAAGCTGCGTATCACCGCCGGCGAGCATCCGGCGATCACGGTCCTGCAGCCAGTGCTGGAGAAGCTGCTACCCGACAACCCGGATCTCAACATCGAGATCATCGTGGACTACGGCCTGACCGACATCGTGGCCGAGAACTTCGACGCCGGCGTCCGCCTGGGCGAGCAGGTCGCCAAGGACATGATCGCGGTGCGCGTGGGGCCCGACATGCGCATGGCCGTCGTCGGCTCCCCCGACTACTTCGCCCGGCACCCGCGCCCGAAGACCCCGCACGACCTGACCGGACACAACTGCATCACCATCCGCCTGCCGACCTACGGCGGCATCTTCCCCTGGGAGTTCGAGAAGAAGGGGCAGGAGCTGAAGGTACGCGTCGAGGGCCAACTGGTGTTCAACAACATCGCCATGCGCCTGGACGCCGCCCTGAAAGGTCTGGGCCTCGCCTACATGCCCGAGGACCTGGTCGAGACGCATGTGGCAGAGGGACGGTTGGTTCGAGTGCTTTCCGATTGGTGCGAGCCGTTCTCGGGCTACCACCTCTACTATCCGAGCCGACGGCAGACCTCGCCTGCTTTTACGTTGTTCCGCGATGCGCTCCAGTACCCGGATTGAACGCGTCGACGTGTTTCCGACACACGAACACTCCGGCTATTTCACAGGCGCTTCCACCCCACTGAAGGCAAGCACCGCCGGCGGCAACCGCTCGCCTTGGATGGTCACCTTCGCAAGGGCTGCATTGAGTTCCTGAAGCTCCCCATCGTCGAAACCCACGTCGGCCGCACCGATGTTGTCGAGCATGTGCGCCATCTGCGTCGTGCCGGGAATCGGCACGATCCACGGCTTTTGCGCCATCAGCCAGGCCAGCGCGATCCGGGCTGGCGTCGTGTGTTTGCGCTCGGCCCAGGTCTCGATGAGGCGGACGAGCGACAGGTTGCGCGGCAGGTTCTCGGGCGAGAAGCGGGTTTCGATCCCGCGGATGTCGCCGGCGGCGAAGCGCGTGTTCTCGTCGATGGCGCCGGTCAGGAACCCCACGCCCAGCGGGCTCCACGGCACGAAGCCGATGCCCAGTTCCTCGCACAGCGGGAGGATGTCCTGTTCCGGACCGCGCCACAGCATCGAGTATTCGTTCTGCACGGCGGTGACGGGCAGCGCGGCGTGCGCGCGGCGCAAGGTCTGCGGCCCCATCTCGGACAGGCCCCAGTGCAGGACCTTGCCTTGCGTCATCAAGTCCTGGATGGCGCCGGCCACGTCCTCGATGGGCACCTGCGGATCGACCCGGTGCTGGTAAAGCAAGTCGATGCGGTCCGTGCGCAGGCGCTTGAGCATGCCCTCAACCACTCGCTTGACGTGGTCCGGCCGGCTGTTGAGCCCCGGGCCCCGTGCGCCCGTCTCCAGATCGATGTTCCAGCCGAACTTGGTGGCGATCACGATCTCGTTGCGGAACGGCGCGACGCCCTCGCCGAGGATCCGTTCGACTTCGTGCGGACCGTAGGCCTCGGCCGCGTCGTAGAAGGTGAGGCCACGGTCGAAGGCGGTCCGGATGATCCGGTGCATCTCGCTGCGCGAGGGGATCGTGGTCTGGTAGGTACGGCTCATGTTCTGCACGCCGAGCCCCACGCTGGAAACCTCCAATGGCCCCAGCTTGCGACGAGCGGTCAGGATGGCGTTTTTTGCACCCGGGCTGGCAGCGCCCGCCGCGCCGCTGGCCCCAGCTTTCGTTTCCTGTTCGCCTGAACCCTGGCATGCCGCCAACCCGGCCACCAGCGGAACCGCAGCAGCAGCCGTCGCGACCCCCACCAATAGCTTGCGGCGATGAGCGTTGGTCGGGGTGTTGTCCATCTCTCTCTCCACGTCGTGCGATTGAAGGGCCTGCTCGCGGCGAATGCCGGCGGCAGTTTCACGCTCTCACTACTCGAACCTTCCGCGGATCGCGTCGAGATCGCGAACGACCGCGGCGGGTTCCTTGGCCAGCGGCAGGTTGTCCCGGTCACGGATGCCGTCGTAGCCCGCCACGGGGTCGGCGGGCAGCGCCGAGAACAGCGGCTCCAGGTCGGTTTGCGCGGCCCCCTGTTCGGCGACCAGTTCAAAGGTCTTGCGGTTCGCGGCGGACGAGGTCAGCGAGGCGACGAGCACCTGGGCGATCTGGGCGCGGGCGACCACGCCATCGGAAGGGGATCCTGCCCAGTGCGTGTCGCCTTGCCGCAGGACCAGGCGATGTTGGTCCGGGGCGTTGTAGTCGAACCATCCGGGCCGCACGATGGTGTAAGGCAGTCCGCTGGCGCGCACGAGCCGTTCCCCGCGGCGCTTCCAGTCGTGCCAGACGCTGGGCTTCGTGACGCCGACGGCGGTCATCAAGGCGATTCGTGCCGGAGCCTTCAGGACGCCCAGGACGTTGCGCACCGCGCCGTAGTTCACCTGCTCGGCGCCTTCCGGATCGTTTCCGCCGATACCGTGGGTGAAGATGATGCCGGTGACGCCTGCGACCGCCTCGTGCAGCGTCTCGGCCCGGGTCAGGTCGCCGACGACGACCTGTACGCCGTCGGGAAACAACCTGGCCTGCGCCGGGTCGCGCACCAGCGCCCGGGTTTCGTAGCCCCGCCTCAACGCCTCCGCGACGGCCGGTACGCCAATGCTTCCGCTTGCGCAGACGACCAGGACAACGGGTTGATCGGGTCTCATGTTCGCTCTGCCGTTCTCGGACTGCACGTCCGCTAGTGGGGGCTGTGATCCTGCGATGGCGGCTCCTGTCGCCAACAAGGGCACCAGCAGGAACGCCAGCAGTACAGCCAGGATCGGGCGATTCATGTCGCGCACGCTTCTACATGCGAACACTCGGTCGATCTGCTGACGAGGACGGCGCAGATCGAACTCAAGCCGTCCCATCACAGGGTTCGCGCGTAGAACGGCTTCAGCTTGCCGAGTGCGGCCTCCACATACTTGGGCACCCAGTAGGTTTCGATGTGCGTGGCACCGTCGATCTTGAACAATTCCTTGTCCTTCGTGCCGGTGGCCTTTGGAAAGGCCTCCTCGGTCATGTACAGGCTGTCGGCCTTGCTGCCGGCGATCATCAGCAGCGGCTGGTCGATCAGCTCGATCTGGTCGGTGGCATCCCAGCGCATCAGGTCCAGCAGGCTGCTGGTGGTGTACTTGAAGGTCGAGCCGGAATGCGCGTGCGTCCGCCAGTAGTACTCGTAGCCCTGCCGGTACATCTCGAACGGCAGCGCGGCGATCTGCTCGTCCGTCATGTCGGCATCGCCGGAATAGAGGATCGTTCCTCCGGCCTTTTCCTGGGCACGTGCGTCCGTCGCCTGCTTCAGGCGTTGCTGGATCGAATCCAGTTGCGAATCGGCAAAGCCATTGCGACGAACCCGCCCGGAGTTGAACATGCTCAGCGTCGCAATCGACTTGAAGCGCTTGTCGGATTTCGCTGCGGACAATGAATAGCCGCCGCCGCCGCAAATGCCGAGCAGCCCCAGGCGCTCGGCATCGACACCCGGATAGCGGGTGATGAAGTCCGCCGCACCGTGGATGTCCTCGATGCGGAACTGCGGCTTGTCCGTGCTGCGCGGCTCGCCACCGCTGCCGCCCTGGTACGCGGCGTCCATCGCGATCGTGATGTAGCCCTGCTCGGCCAGGTGCCGGGCATACAAGCCCGCGACCTGCTCCTTCACGCCCCCGTTCGGGTGCGCCACGACGATCGCGGGATATTTCTGCTGCGGATCGTAGTTCGCCGGCGTGTAGACATTGGCAACGATATCCAGGCCATTGAGCGTGTACTTGACCGGGTGGATGTTGACCTTGCCGGGCTCGTTCCTGGTGATGGCGCCGGCATACACCAGCGTGAAGGGATTCTTCCTGTAGTCGGCTGCAACAGCGGTAGCGGTCATTGCGGGAACTCCGATGAGAGCACATGAAAAAGCGAGCGCCGAGGCTCCGAGGAACTCGCGCCGGGTCTTGTTGACGACTTCATCGCGCATTTGCGACTCCTTATTTTTTGCGTGTGCGGATGGGCCGCCGGTTCAATCCAGATGCTTCTCGGCGAGAAATTTCGACACCAGGTCGGCGATCTCGACGTTGTTGAGGTCGGACATCAGGAAGTGCGTGTTGCCGCGGACGCCGATCTCCGGCAGATGCACCAGCTGCGCGTCGCCGCCATGCTGGTTGATGGCATCGACCCAGAGCCTGGCCATGGCCAGGCGCACGCGCCAGTTGTCCTGTCCGCGCTCCGCGGTCGGTGCGGTCGGGAAGTTGTCGCCGTAGTAGATGACGATCGGGATGCGGGTGAGCTTCTCGAAATCCGCCAGCGGCACCGGCTCGGGCGACAGGGTGCCTGCAGCGCTCGGCATCTCCGGCGGCAGTTCGCCCTCCGGGAAGATGAACCCACTACCCGGTTCGAGCGCGACAATGCCCTTGACGTTCTGGCTCTTGATCGCCGTCAGCCAGCCCGGCCCGCCCGCCTGCGAATGCGAGAACAGGATGCCGGGCCCCGTCTTGTCGAACAGCGCGGCCATGGCATCGGAGATCACGCCGGCGTCGTAGGGGCCGGTGTTCGGGGTGACCGAGCGGAAGAACTGATCCAGCGTCTCCGGCTTGCGGTCGAACTGCACGTTGTCGAAGTAGTTCAGCCACTTTCCGAGCCGGAATTGATCGAAGAAGAGCTGATCGAAAGGCGTAGGCTCGACCGTCGCCGCCACGGTGCTGTTGCCTGCGCGACCGCGGCGCGGCTGGTCGACCAGATAGACCGGGAAACCCCGGCGCAGGAAAAGGGTCTGGAAGCCTTCCCGGCCGTCCGGCGTGGTTTCCCAGCTGCGCGCCGACTGGAACGCGCCATGCAGCATGACGATGGGCAGTGGCTTGGGGTTCTGCGGGAGCTGATAGAAGGCGTAGAGGTGATCGCCGTGGAACGTCTGCCCTGCGGTGGTCGGCTGGTTGTTGTCATAGGTACCGGGCGTGCTCACCACCTTCCCGCCGACAGCGAAGCTGCCTTGTTGCTGGATCACCAGGGGGCCGGTGGCGCTGGAGTCGCCGGGAGGGGGTGCGCAGGCAACAAGCGAAGTCAGCGTCATGAGAATCAGCACAGGCTTGGCAAAGTTCATGGTCAGTGTTCCGCAGCAGCCGCAAGCGCCTGCGTCAGGGCCTCGCTCGCGCGCTCGCCTGCCTGTGGGTCCGCGTGTTCGGCGAGGATCCGAACGACCTGGCGCAGCTGTGCCGCGCTCAGGCCCACCCGCAGGCTGGCGCCCATGTGCGAGCGCAGTTGCGCTTCGACGCCCGGCGTGGCGGCCAGCGCCCCGACCGTGGCCAGTTCGCGGCTTTGCCAGTCCAGGTTGTCGCGCTCGAAAATGTCGCCGAACAGGTGCGCCTGCAGGAACTGGTTGATGACCGGCGCGAAGTCCGTCACCGCGTTCTTGACCGGCCCGCCGGAAATCTTCGTCTGGTTGGCGGTGCCCACGGCGATCAACGCTTCGCCGGTGGGAATCTCCCGGCCCGGCTCGCGCCCGGGCGCATCCTCGATGCCGCGCACCTTGCGCGCTTCGACCACCTTCAGCAGTTCGCCCAGCGCGTTGAGGCTGCGCGGGAAGCCGGCGTAGGCGTAAAGCTGCACCAGGATTTCCTTGGCCTCGCTGACGGTCAGCCCCGCGTCCAGCCCCAGGTTCAAGGCGGCATTGAGCTTGGGCATGTCGCTGGTGGCCATGGCGGCCGCGATCAAGGGGATGGCCTGCTGCCTGGTCGACAGCGTCTCGGAGGCGGAGGATGTCGAGGTCACGGCGTTCGGCTCCACAGTGCTCTGGATGGCGTGGCTCGGCGCGATCGCCAGCCCCAGACTCAGCGCCAACACGGCCACCAGCGCGTAGGACGGGTGAACCCTAGCGGGCGTTGTATTGGTCATCGGTCACCTTCTCCATCCATTCCACGGTCTTGCCGTCCAACACGCCGCTGACGGCCAGGTGGGTCATCGCGGTCGTCGGCGCGGCGCCATGCCAGTGTTTGACGCCGGGCGGGCACACGACCACATCGCCGGGACGGATTTCCTGCACCGGCTTGCCCCATTCCTGCGTCAGGCCCACGCCCGAGACCACCACCAGCCGCTGGCCGGCGGGATGGGTATGCCAGGCCGAACGCGCGCCCGGCTCGAAGGTCACATAGGCGCCGGAGGCATTGATCTGCGCGCTGGCGGGAAACAGGGGATCGACGCGCACCCGCCCCGTGAAATTCGCCTCCGGACCGGCTGCGGACGCTTGGGTGCCTGCGCGGGCGATCTGCTGCGTAGCCGCTTCACCGGCCTGGGCGAAGGGGGTGGCGGCACATACCGCGATTCCCAACAAGGTTCTGGTCATGAGGTGCTCCACGACTCATCGGTGCTGAGTCGGTAGAAGCAACATAAACCCTGCCGTTTAATAGATAAACAGCATCAGTTGAATAGAACTAATTCGATTCCGATATAAATCGGACAGAAGACCGCTTCAACAGGCCGCGGACGCGAATCATCAGGCCGCGCCGGACCGCCCCGGCGTCCCCCCGAACACAAGCGTGAACCACTTTTCCATCGCGTCGTCGCGATGCTTGCGCCCATCCTCGATGGCCCGGGATACCTGCGCGATCGCGGCCTGTTCCTGCGCCACGAAGGGGTGGTCGGCGGGCAATGGCGTCCGCGCCTTCCTGATCAGCGGTGCCAGGGCCGCGATGGCGTGCATCCAGGGGCTGAAGGCTTCTGAAAGCAAGTAGCGGCTGGTGCGCATCGGATGCAACCATTCCAGCGCCGAGGCGCTCCAGGGATTGCTCATTGCGCTCACGACGGGGCTCACGAACGTCTTGTAGAACAACTCGTTCGTCTCCGAGAGCCCGCGTACTTTCTCGAACGCCGCATCGGGGGCATCGAACCGCAGATCCTCGACCTGTCGCTCCTCGAAACGGACGGTGTACTGCGAGCGCGCGCAATCCGGATCGCCGCTCGGGTTGTCGATCTTCATCTCGTAGAGGCCCGGGGCCAACGCCTCGATGTCCGGCAGGCTGTCCAGGATGGCGCGATGCTCGAAACGGGCGACGTTGGCGGAGACGAAGATCCCCAGGTGCCCGACGTGCGGGTTGGTCAGGTAAACGATGCGCTGATCCGCCCGCTTGAGCGCGTCCGTGTCGGGATAGACCACGGGAATCCAGCCCAGCGCCTGGTGTGGCGGCGTGATGTTGTCGCCATAGGAAGCGAAGACCACCAGCGGGTTGCGGATGCGCCTCAGGTCGACGGTGCAGTGCTCGTCGATCCGCAGCGTGCCTGCCTCAAGGCGGTTGCCGATGAACAGGTTCTCGACGATCGCGATGATCTCCTCGCGGCTCATGAAATACCAGGCATTCCACCAGCGTTCGAACTGGAGGAAGCGATCGCGCTCGGTATCCACATGTGCGAAGAGGTTCGCGTACTTCTCCCACACCCCTTCCGGCTTGAGATTCTCGAAGTTCTGGATGAGCCAGGCGCCGTCGAAACGGCCATTGCCCAGATCCGCCAGCAGATGGGTCATCCATACGCCGCCCACGAACCCGCCGGCAAGCCGCATCGGGTTCATGCCCGCGGCGCCTGCCCAGTAGGACAGCGGCGATCCATTGAGCACGACCGGGCCGCTCAGGCGCTGGCAATCCGCCGCGAGCAGCGTGAGCGCCCAGCCCGCCTGGCAGTTGCCGTACAGCACCGGCGGCTGGCCGGGATGGCGCCTGGCCACGTCCTCCACGAAACGCCGCAGCGCATGCAACACGTCCGCGAGGGTCTGGCCGGGACACGGCTCGGGAAAGAAGGAAACGAAATAGACGGCATGGCCGCGATGCAGCGCGATTCCCACTTCGGAGTCGGTCTTGAAGCCACCGATGCCAGGACCATGACCGGCGCGCGGATCGGCGATCACCACGGGGGGCTTGGAGGCATCCAGGCAGTCTTCGATGCAGTGGTCTCCGGCCCGCGTGATGCGAAGGAGCGCGTAGTTGGCCGGGCGCTCGAAGCGCCGGGCGTCGAGCAGGGTCTCGTAGTCGAAGTCGAGCAATGGCGGCTTGCCCGCGCGCTCGTGGGCGATCATGTCGTCGGCACGCTGGCGCAGCGTGTCCCAGAACAGCACCGCGCGTTCGAACACGTCCCGCGAGTAATCCACCGCCTGTGCGAGATCGCGGGGAGAAGAACCCGCAGGCGCTTGTTCGGCGGGTCGGTCTGCCATCCCCGGCGGTGTGGATGCCGCGGGCGGCACGCGAACGGCCCCTTCGCTTCTGGGTCTGCCCGCAGCGCGCTTCGTTGAACGGGTCCGGGTTTCACGTGGGCGCATCTTCGCCTCCAATGGAAGTACTGCAGCAACGTCTCAAGTCGCGATCTCGATGATGTCCGGGTTCCGGGACGCGTACTCCATGGCATAGGCCAGTTCACCCACGGTGTCGGCGTGCAACCGAAGCAGCGGCTGTCCGCTGGCGACTTCGTCCCCGAGCATGACGTCCATGGTCACGCCGGCGGCCTTGGCCTCCGGCGCACCGGCCAGCTTGGCGAGCTGGGAGATCTTGCGGTTGTTGATCTGGACGATTCGCCCTGCACGCCCGGCGGTCAGAGGCCGCACGTGCAAGGCCCTGGGCGGCTCGCGCATGCCTCCCTGGGCCTGGCAGATGCGCTGGAATTTCGTCCACGCCCGCCCGTCGGCCAAGGTAGCCAAGGCCAGGGCATGGCCTGCTCCCGCCTCTGCCGCGCCGCCGATCTCGAGCGCGGCACCGGCGAGCACGGCGGCCCGGTTCCGCAAATCGGCGGGCATATCGGGCCGGTTCTGCAGGACGGCGAGAATGTCGTGCGCTTCGAGCGCAGGACCGATGCCCCGGCCAACCGGTTGGCTGCCATCGGTGCGGATGCACGTCGCGGCCAGGCCAAAGTGCGCGGCGACCGCGACCAGCCGATCCCCCAGCCGGCGTGCGGCTTCCTCGGTGCGGACTTTGGCGGTCGGTCCGACCGGGATGTCGAGCACGACGTGGCTGGACCCTGCCGCGATCTTCTTGGACAGCACGGAGGCGATCAGCTGCCCCTCGGTGTCCACGTCCAGTTCCCGCTCCACCCGCACGAAGATGTCGTCGGCAGGACTGAGATGCACGGCGCCGCCCCAGGCGATGCAGCCGCCTTCCTGGTCCACCACGCGCTGGATCGTGGCCAGGTCGAGATCGACGGGTGCCAGTGTCTCCATGGTGTCCGCGGTGCCGGCCGGCGAGGTGATGGCGCGCGAGGACGTCTTGGGCATCACCAGACCGTTGGCTGCGACGATCGCGACCACGATAGGCGTGGTCCGGTTGCCCGGCAGTCCACCAATGCAGTGCTTGTCCACGACCACCGGCACGTTCCACGCCAGGCGGTCCCCGACGTCGACCATCGCTGCGGTCAGGTCGACGGTCTCCTGCTCATCCAGCGGCAGGGCCGCACTGGCGGTCAGGAATGCGGCCAGGTGCACGTCCGTGTAGCGTCCCGCGGTGACGTCCTCGACGACCGCCTGCAGGGCGGCCGCATCGAGCCGGTGGCCATAGATGCGTCGTCGCACGTTTGCCAGGGAGTCCAGGCTCGGCGCATGGGAGACCTTGATGGGCGTGCCCTCCGCGACGCCCAAGCGTTCCCACGCGGACTCGGACAGCGCCGCCTCGCCGGGCGCCACCAGATCGCCATCGGCCTGATAAAGCATCGCCAGGACCTGTCGCCCCCCCGCCGAGAGCAGGACCTGGGAGCGGGAGCTCAGACCTTCGGCGCGGCAGACATGGCAATCGGTTCGCATGACCGCGATCGCTTGGTGCTGGGAATGCAGGCCCAGGCGCCGGGCGCGCAGGGTCGGCGGCGCATTGGCGGTCTGGTCGGCAGTCCCGGTCACAGCTCGAACACCTGACCAAGCCGGGGGACCGATACGGGCCAGCCGGTTTCCTTGTCGATGCGCACGCGCAGCGCCTCGGAGGCATCCGGTTCCCCGTGCACGACGAAGACGCGCGAGGGCGCGTGCCGGAAGCCGGAGAGCCAGCGCATCAGTTCATTGGCGTCGGCGTGTGCGGACAGTTCCGGCAGGTTGACGACCTGCGCATTCACCGGCACCCATTGCCCGTGGATCCTGACCTCGCGCGCGCCCTGCAGCATGGCTTGGCCGCGAGTCCCGGCAGCCTGATAGCCGGCGAACAGGATGGTGTTCTCGCGTTTCGGCGCGAAGGCGGCGAGGTGGTGAAGCACGCGACCGCCGGTCGCCATGCCGCTGGCTGAGATGACGACCTTGGGGAATTGACTGGCGGTGATCCGCTTGGATTCCTCCACCTCGCGGGTGTAGGTGGCGATCCCGCAGGCGGCATGGCAGATCTCCGCAGGCAATCGGTGGTCGGCCAGATGGTCGCACAGCAGTTCGCTGGCGTTGATCGCCATCGGACTGTCCAGATAGATGGGCACCGAACCCAGGCGTCCGGCCTGGCGCAGCTTCCACAGGTAGTAGAGCAGGAGTTGCGCGCGGCCCACCGCGAAGGCGGGAATGACCACCGTGCCGCCGCGGCCGACCGTCTTTTCGATGACGGCCCCGAGGGCTTCGGCCGCGTCGCTCGGCGCATGGGTCCGGTTGCCGTAGGTGGACTCGATCACCACGTAGTCGGCTTCGGCCACGGGCTGCGGATCGAACAGCATCGGGTCGTCGTAGCGACCCAAGTCGCCGGAGAACACGATGCGCTTGCCACCCCAGTCGATCTCCGCCGTGGCGGCGCCCAGGATATGTCCGGCATAGCGGAAAGTCAGTGTCGCGCCGTCGGCAAGCGAGACCGGCTTGCCGAACGGTACGTTGGAGAACTGCTTGAGCGCGCGCTCGGCATCCTGCACTGTATACAGCGGCAGCGCGGGCTTGTGCTTGCTGAAACCCTTTCGATTGGCGTACTCGGCATCCTTTTCCTGCAGGTGGCCGCTGTCCTTGAGGATCAGTTCGGCCACGTCGCGGGTTGCGGCGGTGGCGTAGATGCGTCCGCGAAAGCCATCACGCACGAGCTTGGGCAGGTAGCCGGAGTGGTCCAGGTGCGCGTGCGTCAATACCACCGCGTCGAGTGCCTTCGGCGCGACCGGCAATGGCTCCCAGTTCAGCTCGCGCAGGTTCTTCAGGCCCTGGAACAGGCCGCAGTCGACCAGGATGTGCTTTCCATTGTGGCTCAGCAGATGCTTGGAGCCGGTGACGGTGCCGGCACCGCCGAATGAGGTGAGCTTCAAGATCGGAATCCTCAGGGTGTGAATGCAGCGATGTCGGCCGGGGGGCCATCGAAGCGACGCATCAAGTGTGGCCGCTCGTCCAGGCGGGAGGATCGCTGGCCGGGAAAGAATCGATACTCGCCCGGTCCACCTCGTCGAGCGGCTCGGGCGAGCGACGATGACGCACCAGGTTCGTCGCGCCCTCCTTGTCCGCGGCCAGCGCAAGCGCGATCAGTGGCGCCAGCGCGATCGCATTGCTCTCATGCCGCACGGCATCGGTGGAGACGATACGGCTGCACAGCGGCGTGAGCTGCTGGTAGGCGTCTTCGGCGAAGATGGCATGCACCACGGCAACGATGGGCTTCACAAAGCCCTGCTGAGGCAACTGCCGGGCGGCTTCGACCAGCGTGCGGCCGGAGGAGGCAATGTCATCGACCAGCACCGGTTGACGACCATGCCAGGCGGACAGGTCGGACACCGCGACCTCGACGTTGCGATCGCCGTGGCGGATCTTGCGCAGGACCGCGTGGGGGGCGCCGATGCGCTGGGCAATGGCGGCCACCCATTGCTCGCTTTCTTCGTCCGGACCGATCACCAAAGGGCTCTCCACCTCGGCGGCGATCCAGTCGGCCAGTAGCGGCGCGGCGTGCAGTGTGTCGGCTGGCACGGTGTAGAGTGCCGACAGCGCCGGGTAGCGATGTAGATGGGGATCGACCGTGACCAGGCGGTCGAAGCTCGACGACACGAGACGGGCGAAGCTGCGGGACGTAATCGCTTCTCCCGGGTGGAACCGGCGATCTTGCCGCATGTAGGCCAGGTAAGGCGCCACCAGGGTCACCTCGCGGGCACCCAGGTCACGGGCGGCATCGGCCGCAAACACCAGCGACAGGAAGCCGGGATCCGGCTGCGCCAGTGTCTGCACGAGAACCACGGACTTGTCCGCCACGTCGGCGGCGATGCGCACGTAGCTTTCGCCGTCGGGAAACCGGCGGGTTTCCAGCGTCCCCAGTTCCCACTTTCCGGCGGCGGCCAGTTGACGGGCGAATGCGTCGTTGCCCGGAAGCGGCAAGATCAGTCGATCGGAGGACGCCATCGCGGTCATGCGTGCCGCCTGTAGAAACGAAGGAGTTGGGCATTGATGGCGACGATCACCGTGCTGGCCGACATGAAGACGGCAGCGATGGCGGGCGTCATCAGGAAGCCCGTCCCGAAGGTGATGCCCGCGGCCATCGGCACCGCGACGGTGTTGTAGCCGGTCGCCCAGATCAGGTTCTGGACCATCTTGCGATAGGTCGCGCGCGACAGGCCCAGGATCGCTCCCACGTCGCGCGGATCGCTGCGGACGAGTACGACGTCGGCGGACTCCACGGCCACGTCCGTGCCTGCGCCGATGGCCACGCCCAGGTCGGCCTGCACCAGCGCCGGGGCGTCGTTCACGCCGTCGCCCACCATGGCCACCGACAGGCCGCGTGCCTGCAGCTCCCGGATCTTCTCGGATTTCTGGTCGGGCAGCACCTCGGCGAAGTACTCGGAGATCCCGAGTTCCTTGGACACCGATTCGGCCACGCCCCGTGCATCGCCCGTCAGCATCACCGAGCGAATCCCCAACCGGGTCAATTCCGCGATGGCCTCCTTGGACTCCGGCCGTACGATATCGGCGAGCGCGAAGAGCGCGCGCGCCTGGCCGTCGCGTTCGAGCACGACGACGGTCTTTCCCGCGGATTCGAGCTGTCCAAGCCGCTCGTGGGTGATGGCGTTGCCCTGGCGGGCCAGGTGGCCCGGGCTGACGATGCGCACGCGCACATCGCCGACGACGGCGACGATGCCTTCGCCGGTGATGTTGCTCACTTCACTGGCCTTGGGGAGGGCGATGCCGCGGCGCTTGGCCTCGGCCACGATGCCATGGGCGATCGGGTGTTCCGACTGGCTTTCCGCCGCCGCGGCGAAGGCCAGCTCCTGGCTCTCGTCACCCTCCTGCAGCAACACGATGTCGCTGACCCCGAAGCGCCCCTCGGTCAGGGTGCCCGTCTTGTCGAACACGACCGCATCCAGCCGGCGCGCGCGCTCGAACGCGGCCCGGTCACGGATCAGCAAGCCATTGCTTGCGCTCAGCGACGTGCTGACCGCGACCACCAAC
Organism: Thiobacillus sp.; assembly: GCA_051305915.1. GTDB lineage: Bacteria > Pseudomonadota > Gammaproteobacteria > Burkholderiales > Thiobacillaceae > Thiobacillus. The sequence goes on from JBPPMF010000170.1 coordinate 14,294, forward strand.
GGCACCGCCAGCCCCAGCGCGTGCGGGCAGGCGACGACCATGACGGTGACCATGCGCTCGATGGCGAAATTGAGCGGCGCGTCGAGCATCAGCCACCAGACCAGCAGCGTACCGACGCCCACAGCCAAGGCGATGTAGGTCAGCCAGGCCGCGGCGCGGTTGGCGATGTCCTGCGTACGCGAACGGGTCTGCTGCGCCTTCTTGACCAGCTCGATCACCTGCGACAGATACGTGGCATCGCCCGTGGCCGTGACGCGGATGGTGACGGCGTTCGCCCCGTTGATGGCGCCGCCGATCGCGGTGGCGCCGACTCCCTTGGTGACCGGCCGGGATTCGCCGGTGAGCATGGCTTCATTGAAGCCCGAGGAACCCTCGGTTATCTCGCCGTCCACCGGTACCTTGGCGCCCGGGCGGACTATCACGCGGTCGCCCGGCTGCAACGCACTGATCGGCACGTCATGCAGGCTGCCATCGCCGTCGATGCGGGTGGCGCTGTCGGGCAGCAGCTTGACCAGTTCCTCCAGGGCGCGCGAGGCGCCCATGACCGAGCGCATTTCGACCCAGTGCCCCAGCAGCATGATCGCGATCAGCGTCACCAGCTCCCAGTAGAACTCCTGGCCCGGAAAGCCGAAGGTCACGGCCACCGAGAAGACGTAGGCCGCCGAGATGGCCAACGCGATCAGCGTCATCATGCCGGGCTGGCGCTTGCGCAGTTCGGAGACGACGCCGACCAGGAACGGCCAGCCGCCATAGAGATAGGCCACGGTCGACAAGGCGAACAGGACGTAACGATCGCCGCGGAAGGCCAGCACCTCGCCCAGGCCCAGGGCGTGCTGGATCATGGGCGACAGCGCGAGGACGAACGGAGTCAGCAGCAGCGTGACCCAGAAGCGCCTGCGGAAGTCGGCGACCATGGCACCGTGGTCGTGGCCGGCATGCCCGGAATGTCCGGCGTGAGTGGAGCCCGCAGCGCTCACCACGGCTTTGGCCGGCGGCGACGGAGAATGGGCGTGATTGCCGTGATCGTGATGATGCTGCGCGTGCGGATCATGGGGATTCATTCGATCTGGCCTTCTTTGGTTTTGAACAGGCGACCGAGCCGCGGCAGGAAGGCCGGCACATCGCTCGCGTAGCGTCGATACTGATCCCCGAACGCCGTCTCGATCTCGCGTTCCTCCTGCTTGGCGAGCCGCCAGTACATGACGAGCAGGATCGGCAGCATCACGCCCGTCACCAGGGTGGGCCACTGCAGGAAAAATCCGATCAGCACAAGGACGAAGCCCACGTACTGCGGATGTCGCACGTGGGCGTAGGGCCCGGTCGTGGCAAGGGCGCCGGCGCGCTGAGCCTCGTGCAGCACTCGCCAGCCGGAGGCGATCAGCCAGAATCCGGCACCGATCAGGACATAGCTCAACAGGTGGAATGGATTGAGGTGGGGATCTCCGGACCAGCCGAAAAGTGCGGGCCAGATATGGCCCGCGTCGTGGGACAGGGGGTCCAGCCCGGGAAAGCGATTGCCCAGCCAGCTCGCCAGCAGGTAGAGCGTCAGCGGGAAACCGTACATCTCCACGAACAGCGCGACGATGAAGGCCGAGAAGGCACCAAGCGAGCGCCAGTCGCGGGCCGTCGCCGGCTTGAAGAAGCTCAGGGCAAACAGGATGAAGATGCCGGCGTTCACCAGGGCCAGGAACCAGAGCCCATAGGCAGGCGGGTCACCGACCATCGCGATCGCCCTCCTTGCGATGGTCATCGTGCGCGCCATGACCGCTATGACCGCCATGACCGCGGTGCATGAAGAAATGCATGCCGACGCAGATCAGCAGAGGCAGCAAAAGGGGGAGCGCCCCGAGCAGGTGCGCCCGATGCTCCAGCCACAGGAAGAGCCCCGCAATGAAGAGAAAGACGCACAGGGTGAGGACAGCCGGGCTGCGCCACGCTCCTCGCTTCCGACCAGGGATTCCGCTCATCTCGACGCTCCAGAGGGTGTGTTTGACGGTCGATGGGACGGCCATGACGACATGCCGATCGTAGGAATGGCGCGCTGTCGGGCCAATTACGCGACGATTACAATCATGTAATGTTTCAGTCACCTTCGTGGCAGCTTTGCCTCGCTACAGTGAAGGGCAATCTCAGGAACCGCGTCCTGACGGGCCAGAGGCGCCGAACCGGCGCATGCGTGGACTTACGATGAAACTTCTGGTTGTCGAAGACGAGCACAAGACTGCGGACTACGTACGCCAAGGGCTTACCGAGGCCGGGTTCGTTGTCGACTTGGCGCGCGATGGGCCCGATGGCCTGCACTTGGCCACGACCGAGCACTACGACCTGATCGTGCTCGACGTCATGCTCCCGGGCATTGATGGGCGGAAGGTCCTGCAGTCCATTCGCGCCACCGGCAACCAGGTTCCGGTGCTTTTCCTGACCGCCCGCAGCAGTGTCGACGATCGCGTCCAAGGGCTGGAACTGGGGGCCGATGACTACCTGATCAAACCATTCGCGTTCTCGGAGCTGCTTGCACGCGTGCGGACCCTGTTGCGCAGGGGAGGCTCGCCCGCGCCTCACGACCGCATTCAGATCGCCGATCTGGAGCTGGACCTTGCGCGCCGGCGCGCCATCCGGGCCGGGCACCGTATCACCCTGACCAGCAAGGAATTCGCCTTGCTCGAACTACTGGCACGACGCCAAGGTGAAGTGCTGCCGCGTTCGCTGATCGCCTCGCAAGTCTGGGACATGAATTTCGACAGCGACACCAATGTCATCGACGTCGCAATCCGGCGGTTGCGCGCCAAGATAGACGACAGCTACGAGCCCAAGCTCATCCAGACCGTGCGCGGCATGGGGTACACGCTGGACATCCCGGATGCCTGACAGGCTCGCATTTCTTCGCCGCCCGGCGTCGCTCTCGTCGCGGGTGACCGGGCTGGTCGGCATCGCGATGATGGTGGTGTTCCTGATCTTCAACTGGATCAGCGTGCGATCGCTGGAGCGGCATTTCGCCGAGATGGACGAGGAGGAACTGGGCGTGATCTCCAGTTCGGTCATCCGGGCATTGGGAGAGGTGCGCGACGGAAGCGATGAACAGGCCCTGCGCCGTGCCGTTCGAGGGCATCACGGCGTTTACTACTTTGTCGCCGACGCCGCCGGAAAGACGCTCTATGCCCCGAAGGATGGCCCGGACATGGCGAGCTTCGCCCAGCGCGTGCCTCCCGTCCCTCTCAGGGGAAAGCACAGCATGACGATCTGGGAGGAGGACGGCAAATCCTATCGTGGTGGCGTTGTTGTTGCTGGCGGCGACGCCGACCTGGGCGAGGTCTACACGATTGCGGTGGCCATGGATATCGGCGGCCATCTCGACTTCATCAAGAGCTTCCAGCGCATCCAATGGTGGACCATTTGCGTGGTCATGTGCATCGCGATCCTGGTGGCCTGGTTCGCTGTCCGATGGGGGCACATTCCGATCCGCAGGGCCAATGAAAAGATTCGCGCCATCACCTCCTCGAAACTGTATCTGCGGTTGGATCCCAAGTCCGTCCCGATCGAGCTGGAGGAAACCATCGCCTCGTTCAACGACATGTTGGGGCGCATCGAAGACGGTTTCGAACAGTTGGCGAATTTCTCCGCCGACATCGCCCACGAGTTGCGCACGCCCGTCACCAACTTGATGACGCAAACGGAGGTGGTGCTCGGCCAGGCCCGATCGGCCGATGAGTATCGGGAGATTCTCTACTCCAACCTGGAAGAGTTCGGGCGGCTGAACCGCACGATCAACGACATGCTCTTCCTTGCGCAGACCGAGAACGATCCGGGAAACCTGAATCTGGAGAGCGTGAACTTGGAGGACGCCATCCAGGGGTTGTTCGAGTACTTCGAGGCCCTGGTCGAGGAACGGGGCGTGAAACTCGAGGTTCGCGGTCAGAGCGTTCCGGTTCGTGGCGACCGGGAGATGCTGCGTCGGGCCCTCAGCAACCTGATCTCCAATGCGATCCGATATACACCCAACGGCCGAACGATCACGGTGAGATTCATGCAGAACGATCGGGACGTCGTGATCAGCGTGGAGAACCCCGGTGAGAAGATCCCGACCGAGGAGCTCTCGCGAATATTCAATCGCTTCTATCGGGTGGATCATGCCGCGCACAGGAAGGGTGAAGGCGCCGGCCTGGGGTTGGCCATCGTCAAGTCCATCGTCGAGGCGCATGGCGGGTCGGTCAGCGTATTGTCCGACGAGAGGATGACCAAGTTCATCATCCTTTTGCCGCTGGCCGATGGTTGAGACGCACGCCCTTCATCGGCACGTATAAGCGGCCTGCTTGATTATTGGGAAGGCTTGATGCCGCATCGCCTCCTTCAGACTTCGCCATATCGAGGGCTGCCGCTGCGCCCTGCCGAAGCCAATCCATGCCGCGCGTTCCCAACTGACTCGCCAAGGATCAATGGCGAGGACAACTGCAGAATCGGGCACCTCGTTCTGGCCAGAGTCGTGAAAGGCCGAGTGTCATCATGAGCGAAGACAGGGCCAGTGCCCAGACGATGACAAACTGCCTGTCCGCGCTGATGACGGCGACGGCGAGCGGTGCCAGTGCCGGTCCCAGGCTGGTAGCCGATTGCTGCAGACCGAGCCTCGCTCCGGAAGGTGTTCCTTCGCCACCGATCCAGAGGCTGGTTAACAGCCGCAGGCTGGCGCCGGCCCAGCCGGCCATTGCAACAAGAACCGCAATTGCGACCGGGCTCCTTGCCATCGGAAACAAGAGCAGGGAGGTGCTGAGCAGCGTCAGCATCAGGAAGGCCAGCGCTCTAGGGCTCGCAATCAACCAGGGAAAGTAGACGTGGAAGAGTTGGGCGGCGAGCATCGCAAAACCACAAAGAGCAAGCATCCCTGCCACGTGCTCTCGCGAGAGAATGAGTTGACTGCCAGGCACGAGCAATACCATATGAAGAACGGCGAGGCCGCTCGTGCCCAGCAGCGTGAGGGTTAGCAGTCCAAGCGCTCCGGCCGGTGTCGGCCGGTTCCCGCAGGCCTCGGCGCGATAGCCCGTCGAGCGTGGTGGCAGGCAAGCAAAAAGCATTAACCCTGCGGTGAGTCCGATGATCAAAGCGACCATCGCCAGAGGCAGGGTTGGCAGGAAGCGCGTCGAAAGCTCACCGAACAGTGGACCCAACATGTCGCCTAGAAAGACGAAGGCTGTCAGCCAGGTGAATCTTCTCGCTTGAGTGCCCCTATCGCCGGCACCGAGACTGGCTGCAAGTAGCGCCAAAGGGATGATGGCAGCGGAGCAGGCGCCAGCCAGCGCGCGCAGCACATACAACCATGCCAGTGGTGTTGCTCCGGTCGCGGTTGTCGCCAGCGCGAGGATGACGAGCGTGGTGCGCAGCAGGATGCGATAGTCGTAGCGGTCAGCAAGCCAGCCCCACAATGGCGCCAGCAGCAAGGCACCCACGGGATGAGCGGCTGCCAGTCCGGCAGTGTGGAAGCCTTGTGAATCGACAGTTGATTCACCGAGGCCCTCCCGGACGAGATCAGGAAGAAAGGCAAGGACGCCCGTCTGACTGGCCCCGGCGGCGGCCACGGCGATGAGGAGTAGCGCGAAATCGCTTGGTCCCGATTCCCCTTGGCGCGAACGGGTCAGCGACTTGCCTGAGCGCTCTCCTTGTCGTGCGTAGGCGTATCGATGACTCGTGTCCATGCATAAACGATGCTTGATGATCGAGAAGGGTTCGAGGCGTCCAACGTCGCCGCACCCTCGCCGACGACGACCTGAGAGGCGCCGAGGCGACTGAAAATGGTTCGGGACGGCCGCCCGCTCCCCGGTTATCAGCCGAGATCGAGCACGATCCTTCCTTCGATATCGCCCTCGTGCATGCGTGCGAAATGTCGTTGATCTTCTCAAGCTTCTCTGTATGCACGGTGGCATGAACCTTCCCTTCCCCAGCGAAGGCGAGAGCCTCTTGGAGATCGAGACGGGTTCCAACGATTGATCCCCGGATGGTGATCCCGTTGAGTACGGTATCGAAGATCGATATCGGGAAATCTCCAGGGGGGAGTCCGTTGAGCGTCACCACGCCTCCACGACGGACCATGCCCAGGGCCTGTTGGAATGCCTTGGTCGAGACCGCCGTGACGAGAACTCCTTGGGCGCCGCCGATCTCCTTGCGGATGCGAGCGCCGGGATCTTCGTTGCGAGCATTGACCGTGAACGTCGCACCCAGTCTTGAGGCCAGCGCAAGCTTGCGGTCGTCGATATCGACCGCGACGACATTCAGCCCCATCGCCTTAGCGAACTGCACCGCCATGTGGCCCAAGCCACCGATGCCGGAGATGGCGACCCAGTCGCCTGGCTTGGTCTTGGTCACCTTGAGGGCCTTGTACACCGTCACTCCGGCGCATAGCACGGGGGCGATCTCGACGAAGCCGACGTTCGCCGGCAAGAGGCCCACATAGTTGGCGTCCGCAAGGACATACTCTGCGAAGCTGCCGTTGATGGAATAGCCGGTATTGAGGGTCGGCAGGGAATCGTTACGTACTGGGCCAAAAGCCACCTAAACGATTGAAGCGCAATGATAATTGCCTTATTCCGATAGCGGATCTCCCCGTCTATGGGGCCTGTTCAAGGACTTTGGCGGCATAGCTCAGCGGCGCCACTTCCCTTTCAAGATCCAAGTGGTAATCGCCGAAGCGATTGATGTGGCTGGTTCGGTAAGGCGACAGGCCGGCCAGAATCTCGGGCGTCAGTTCAATCCCCTCCTTCTGCATTTCGGCCAAGGTCCGGCTCATGCCTTCCACGTTGTGGAGGATGATCATGTTGGCCACCAGCTGACTGTACTTGATGATCTTGCGCTGCTCGTGTTGGACGTTCTCGGCAATGATCCCTTGGCTGCCAAAGAACACCCACTTCACGAAACCGTTGTATTCCTCGCTCTTGTTGGTCGCGGCATTGATCGTTTTGCGGATCTCGTGGTCATCAATGTAGCGCAGCAAGAACAGCGTTCTGACGGCCTTGCCCAGCTCCCGGAAGGCAAAGTACAGTTTGTTCTTTCGGCTGTAGGTGCCCAATCGGCGCAGGATCGAGGACGCGGTGATCTTGCCCAATCGGATGGAGATCACCACCCGCAGCATGTCGTGGAGATGGGTGGCGATCAGTTGCCAGTCGATGCTGTCCCCAAACAGGGCCTGGATGTTCTTGTAGGCCCTTCCCGGTTCAGGCCGGAAGAACGTCAGATCTTTGATGTTTCGGATCCTGGGCATCAGCTGGATGCCCAGCATGTGGGCCAGGCCGAAGACCGGATAGCTTTGCGCCTGCGTGTCACCATGGACGATCTCAGGCTGGATGTCGGAAGTGTTGGCCAACAGGCCGTCCAAGATGTAGATGCCCTCGTGCACGCCACAGGGAATGAAGTGGCTGAACAGAGCCACGTATTTGTCGGACACGTGGTAGTAGCCGATGCCGCCATAGCCGCCGTAGCGGATGTGGTACTCCGACAGCAGGTTGTCTTCGTAGACGCTCCACTTGGTGCCATCTGCTGACGCGCTCTTGCCGCTGCCCCAATAGCCCGGCAGGTCAAATTTGTTGTAGGTATTAACGACCTCCACGATGGCCTTCTCAAGGACATCCTCGGTCACGTATTTGAGGTTGAGCCAAGCGACCTGGCGACGGCTGAAGCCCTTGATCGACCGCGCCGTCTGCGTCGGACCCAAGTTGCAGTCATAGCAAAACAGCGTGGTGATCACCCGCCGGGGCAGATCTTCAACCTGGCTCTCGGTGCCGGCGATCGGACGGAAGAAGCGGTGCAGATCCAGCCATTGGCTGGCGTCGATCAGCACATCGACGATGCTGGACTCTGGGAGCCGTTCGGCGATGAGGCGATCCACCGTGGTAATCGCGCTGGAGACTTCGGCGCGTTGCCCCTTCCGCAGCACCAGGCGCCCCTCCAGGATGTCCGCATGCACGTTCTCCGGGAAACGCGCGTCGACCTCGTCGGCCAGGGAGGTCAATTGTGCGCGCAACCCTGCCACGAACGACTCGGCGTCGGTGGGCAGGCCTGACACCTGGCCATAGGCTTCCAGCTCTTGGGCCAAGGTGGCTTCATCGACCAGCTGCTCGCGGTAGTCATCAAACCGTTCGCTGCTGGGAATGAAGAGATCGCCGGACTTCAGTTCGTCCTTGACCTGCACCAGTACCGCCTGCTCGAAGTACTTGCGGTGCATCCAGCCGGCGCCTGCCGCGCTGGCCCGCTTGCCAAACACGTGCTGACGCCAGAGCTTGGACATCCAATCGAAGTCCTTTTCCGGGTCCAGGCCGAGGGATGCGACCTCGATCAGCTCACGGCGTTGGTTGCGCAGCGACAGCACCGCTGCAATCAACGGCTCCATGCCGGCATCGTGGCTGGTTGCCCGCAAGTTCATCAGCTCCAGCCCATTGAACAGCAGCGGCCTGACCGCGCCGTAGGGTTGCAGCATGAAAGGCAGATAGTTCTTTCCTGCGTATGCCATATGTTCTTCGCATTCGGCCAACAAGGTCGACACTTCCGCTTCCAGACTGTTATCGATGGCATCCACGCGCTGACTATCGCTGCCGTCGAGCTGATAGGCCTGCAGGATTTCCTTGAGCTGGCCGATCAGGAAGTCGGCCCGCTTGGCATGTTCGAGCTGGTAGGCCAGCAGCTTTTGCTGGGCCGTGTTCTCCAGCCCGCGCACCTGCTTGATGAACAGCTCGGCTGCGTCATCCAGCGTCTTGGCATGCTGGGCGCGAATGAAGATGGTGGCCAACGCATAGCGCTTGTCCGGAGCCAGTTCGGCTAACTCGCTGGCGTCATAGGCGCGAGCCATTGCACGGAATTGCTTGAGCTTGGGCACCGGCACATCGATGGGAGGCAGCTGCTCGGCCAACTGCTGCAGCATGCGGATGTGCTGCAGATAGAACCGGACCTCCTTGTTGGTCGGTCGGCCAGGCTCGCGCTTGAGCGATTGCCAGCCAGTAAATCTGGAGCCTTCCGGTGCGCGCAGCAATTCGTCAATGAGCGTGCGCGTGGCAGGCGTCAGCGCGTGACTGATGCTGCGGTAGTAGCCCAGATTGACCCGCTCACGTGCGCCGATGGCGGCCAGCTCCAGGGTGCGGAAGCCTGGCAGTTCGTAGCGGTGGTGCACCAGCTCTTCGAGCAGGACGTTCACGATGTCCGGGATGGTGTGCTTGGTCTGGGCTGCTCCGGTGGCCACCGTGTCCAGCCAGGCCAAGCCTGATTTGTCCAGGGGATGTACCCCGATGAACTGCCGAAGCTGCGGCATATGGCGGCGCTGGCTACCGGAAGCGTCGTAACGTTCGAGCTGGTCGGTGTCCAATACGCGCCCGAGTCGGGCGGCCTTGGCGATGTGCTTCCGGATCCGCTCGGGCACTTCGGCTAACACCGTGAAGTAACCCAGGCGCTGGAAGAGCTTGAGATGAATCAGTACCGCCAGCTGCGGTCCCGGCTGGGTGGTCAGCTGCTTGGCGAATGCAATCTCAGCGGCGGTGGGGGTATAGATCTCCTCCAGTTCCTTGGCGGTGGGATCAGGCTTCAGTCGCGGGTAGGCGGTCTCGTGAAGGGTAGCCATTGGATCCGGAGGTTATGAGGGGATCAATCCCAGTGCCGGCCGTCGTCTGTATTGAGAGACGCTTCCAGGAAACACTGGTGCGTATCGGCCATGCGGTGCATGTCATCGAGCAACGTGGCCAGGATTTCATCCAGATCCCGGTCGGGATCGGTGGGAACAGTCAACTGGTACTCGCTGCTGGCAGTGTTCAGGCGCACAGCCTGGAACGGGGCCAAGCAGATCTCTTCGATCCGGCCTCGGGCCTTGGCCGCGCCGCGGCCCGTGCGGGCAAACGGGGTCAGCACCATGCGCAGGCGCAGCTGCAAGGCCGGTTTGCCCTCGGGCGCCGGCAGTGCCATCGCCGGTACCGGCGCGGTTGGACTGGGCAGGCTTGCTTCAATGCGGTCACGGGCAAAGGGGTCACGCCCGTCCAGATAGCGCATGGCCGACTGCACATCGCGCCAGCCCACGTACTCCATCAGCGCCTTCATGTCCCAGCCTTGGTCGTTGGCCCAGCTGGCAAAGCCGCGGCGCAACGAATGGCTGCTGTGGAGCCCCGCATCGGCAAAGCCGGCACTGGTCAGCAACTCGCGTAGCAGGCGCACCAAGCTGTTGGGATGCAGGCCCTCGGCGCTCACCTGGCCCCATTGGTTAACCGCCCGAAACACCGGCCCTTCGTGCAGGTCGGCCGCCTGCAGCCACACCTGGGTCGCCTCCACCGGGCACAACCGCGACAACGCCGGCACCTTGTAGGTGACGCCGGCGGCCTGGCGGTCGCCCTTGCTGCGCGGCAGGAAACAGGTCATCCCCTGTCCCGGCACCAGCGTGAGATGGGCCACGTCCAGACGCAGCAGTTCATCGCCACGGAAGCCCCGCCAGAATCCGAGCAGCACCAACGCTCGGTCGCGTTGATGGCGCAGCGCCGCCGCTCCGTCGCCCCGGGCATGCGCCGCCGCGATCGCGGCAGCCAACCAGTCATCGAGCTCGACCAGCCGCCGAATCTGCAGCGGCGCGGCTTGCTTGACCTGGCCCGGGTGCAGGGTCTGGATGCCTTTGAGCACCTTGCGCACCAGCGGCGACCGGGTCGGGTCGACAAAGCCGTGGTCGCGGTGCCAAGAGGCAATGGCGGCCAGCCG
>JBPPMF010000194.1:0-7180 GCA_051305915.1 Thiobacillus sp.
TGGGGCGGGATCAGCCAATGGCTCCGTGGCAGCGGGCGCAACCTGACTGATGGCGGGCGTGATCTGCGCAGGCGGGTCGAGCAAGATCACGTAGTCACGCCGCAAACGGCCCTCGCAATCGGATGTCAGCACAAACGGCGCAATCGGGTCCTTGACCGAATGCGGGGTGCGGATGTGCAGCAGGGTTTGGTTGCCAGTCTTTTCGAGGCTCAATTGAGGCTGTAGCGGCGAGTTAATGCCGCCTTCGCTGGGCGCGAGGCTGAAACAGCCTTCAGCCGTTGTCGCATTGGCCCCCAGAATGTTGACGGTGGCATGCAGCGGTTGCCCCAGAAACGATCGCACATTCAACTCGCCCAGCCCAAGCGCCGCGACAGAACTGGCATAGCACAAGCTCAGCAGGAGATAGGCAGGTTTGAGGTTCACGCGATCAGGGAAAAGGTGGGCACAGATTTTATTCCGGCTCATTGCGCCGCAACGATAGGCAATTCCCGGATATTGGCATGGTTTTGGGTTTAGGTCACCCTGTCAGCACCAATGCCCACACCATCACCACGTTGGCGAGCGACAGCATCACTGCCGCGCTGCCCATGTCTTTAGCGCGTTTGATCAGCGGATGACGTTCCAGCGAGACACGGTCTACCGCCGCCTCAACTGCGGAGTTCAGCAGTTCGACGATCAACACCCCCAGTAGTGCAGCGATCATCAGTGCACGTTCGATGCCGTTGTCGCCCAGATACACCGCCAGCGGCACCAGCAATACCAGCAGAAAAACCTCCTGCCGGAATGCATCCTCGTGATTGAAGGCGGCGCAAAGCCCCGCCCATGAATAGCCCGCTGCGTTCATGATGCGCTGCAGGCCGGTCTTGCCCTTGAACGGGCTGATCGGCTCGGTCATGCTGCCGGCTTATACGCCAGATCGAGTTCGCGCGCGGCCTTGACGTCGTCCAGACGCCGCACCGGCAGGCTGTAGGGCGCGCCCTTCACCAGATCGGGGCTGGTTTCGGCTTCGTGCTTGATCGTTTTCATCGCCTCGATAAAACCATCGAGCGTCTCGCGGCTCTCGGTCTCGGTTGGCTCGATCAGCAGACATTCCGGCACCAGCAGCGGGAAGTAGGTAGTCGGTGCGTGGTAGCCGTAGTCGAGCAGGCGCTTGGCGAAATCCATCGCCGACACCCCGGTGGTGTCCTTCAGCTTCTTCAACGTGATGATGAATTCGTGACTGGCGCGGCGAGTCGGGTAGGCCAGGTCGAAGCCGGCATCGCGCAGTTTCGCCATCAGGTAGTTGGCATTGAGGGTGGCGTATTCGGCGACGCGGTGCATGCCCTCGCCGCCCAACAGGCGCGCGTAGATATAGGCGCGCATCAGCACGCCGGCGTTGCCCATGTTGGCGCTCATGCGGCCGATCGATTGCGGCAGGTCGGTTTCGGTTGCCAGACGATAGAAGCCGTTGTCGTTGAGCACCAGCGGGATCGGCATGAAGGGCAGTAATCGCTCCGACACACCCACCGGACCCGCGCCTGGGCCGCCGCCGCCGTGCGGGGTGGAGAAAGTCTTGTGCAGGTTCATGTGGATGACGTCGAAACCCATGTCGCCGGGACGCACCTTGCCCAGAATCGCGTTGAGGTTGGCGCCGTCGTAGTAGAGCAGGCCGCCGGCGTCGTGGACGATCTTCTGGATGTCGGCGATGGTCTTCTCGAACACGCCCAGCGTCGACGGGTTGGTCAGCATCAGGCCGGCCGTCTGCGGGCCGACCGCCGCCTTCAACGCGGCGAGGTCGACGCTGCCAGTGGCGTCGGTGGGGATTTCCTTCACTGTGTAGCCGCACATCGTCGCGGTCGCCGGGTTGGTGCCGTGCGCCGCATCCGGCACGATGATCTCGCGGCGGGCGGTGTCGCCACGTGCGTCGTGATAGGCGCGGATCATCGCCACGCCGGCGAACTCACCATGCGCGCCCGCCATCGGCGCCATCGACACGCCCGCCATGCCTGTGACGTCCTTCAGCATTTCCTGCAACTCGAACATGCTCACAAGGAAGCCTTGTCCAGTCTCGTCCGGGCTGGCCGGATGGCGTGCCAGGAACTGCGGCAGCATCGCCAGCGAATTGCACGCGCGCGGGTTGTACTTCATGGTGCACGAACCGAGCGGGTAGAACTGCGTGTCGATCGAGAAGTTCTTTTGGCTCAATCGCGTGTAGTGGCGCACCACGTCGAGCTCGGAGACTTCAGGCAAGGCAGGCGCGTCCTTGCGTCGCAGTTCAGCGGGCAGGTCGTCGAGACTGCCGCCAGCGGCAGGCAACTGGGCGGCAGCGGTGCGGCCAGGGCGGGAATGGTCGAATATCAGCATGGTGGTTGGACGTAAGGCGTGAAGGGTGAGGGGTGAGGGATCGGGCGGGGCAGACGTGATGCGGTCTCGCAACCGTTCCTCGCTCCGTTCCCCTCACGCCTCACGAATTTATTTCAATGCAGCCAGCGCGGGTTCGTAGTCGGGCTCAACGGTCAGCTCCGGCCCCATCTGCGTGTACAGCACCTTGTCGTTCTCATCGAGCACCAGGGTCGCGCGCGCGGAGAGGCCGGCGATCGGGCTGTCGAGCAGCAGTACGCCGTAATCCTCGGCGAACTTGCGATCGCGCATCATCGAGAGTGTGACCACGTTGCTGACCCCCTCACCGGTGCAGAACCGTGCCTGCGCGAACGGCAGGTCGCACGACACGACGAGCACGACCACGTCGTCGCGGTTTTTGGCGAAATCGTTAAAGCGCTTGGTGCTGTTTGCGCACGTCCCGGTGTCAAGGGAATGCACGATGCTCAACAGTTTTTTCTTGCCCTTGAAGTTGGCCAGCGAGACTTCGCTGAGGTCGCCGGCGGTCAGTTTGAAATCCGGCGCCTGACTGCCCACGCTGGGCAGATTGCCGGTGGTGTGGGCGGGTGTGCCTTTGAATAGAACGTCTGCCATGTGTGTTCTCCTTGAATGAATCGATCAAATGCCGGGCGCATAACCCGATAAATTCCGTATCCGCTAACTGATGGACTCGTCGTGGCGCGCCAGATGCTCGTCCAGGTTTTCGCGCAGCATGCTTTCGTATTGCTCCAGAAAGTAAGCGATTGCGGCCTCTTTTTCGGCGACCATCTGTTCCTTGCTGCTCGCCGCCGCCGCGATGACGAAGGCGTTGAAGCGCGAGGCCGCGAACAGCGCAGCCGCGCTCACCCGGCTGGGTTTCGCTTCGCCCAGTTGGGTGTTGGCCAGCGCGATATACGCATCGGCCATGTCGTAGAACGGTTTGTCGCGTTGTACGTCGCTCATATGTTGGTCCCTTAGCTCTTGTACGCGCACGGCGGGGCTTCGCGTCGCTTCGACAGGATACGTTCCATTTGTTGCGCGTAATGGTCGAGGTCGGCGGCGGTTTTGGTTTCGGTGACGCAGACGAGAATGGCCTGCCCAAGTTCGGGATACCAGCCGGAAATATCCAGCCCGCCGAGGATGCCCTGTGCCTGCAGCGCGCGCAGCACGTCCTTCGCGTTGTCGTTCAGCTTGAGCACCACTTCGTGGAAGAAGGGGTGAGCAAACGCGCGCGTCACGCCGGGAATCGCCGCCAGTTTGTCGGCCAGTGCCACGGTGCCGGCGTGGCTGGCCGAGGCAACCTTGGCCAGCCCCTGCGGTCCCAGCAGCGCCATGTATTGTGTCGCCGCAGTGACCACCAGGCCCTGGTTGGTGCAGATGTTGGAGGTCGCTTTGGAGCGGCGGATGTGCTGCTCGCGCGCCTGCAGGGTCAGGGTGAAGCCCGGCTTGCCGTCGAGGTCGACGGTGCGGCCGACGATGCGCCCCGGCATCTGCCGCACGAAGTCCTGGCGGCAGCACATGAAACCGAAGTAGGGGCCGCCCGAGGCCATCGGCGCGCCCAGTGGCTGGCCTTCGCCGACTGCGATGTCGGCGCCGGTCCTGCCCCACTTGCCGGGCGCTTCCAGCACTGCCAGCGTGGTTGGATTGACCAGCGCGATCGCCAGGGCGCCTTTTTCATGCGGCCAGTCGGTCATCGCATGCACGTCTTCCAGCACGCCGAAGAAGTTGGGTTGCGGTACGACCAGGCCTGCGAAGGCGCCGGGGTCGGCCGGCAGCACGGTCTGGCCGGTGGTGGCGTCGTACTCGAGCTCGACCAGTTCGATGTTCTGGTTTTTGACTGTGGCATGGACCACTCGACGGTAGATCGGATGCACGCTCTTCGGTACCAGCACGCGGCGCGAGGTTTTGTGCGAGCGCACCGCCATCAGCACCGCTTCGGCCAGTGCCGAGGCACCGTCATACAGTGACGCATTCGACACGTCGAGTCCGGTCAGCCGGGTCATCATGGTCTGGTATTCGTAGATCAGTTGCAGCGTGCCCTGGCTCGCCTCGGCCTGATACGGCGTGTAGGCGGAATAGAATTCGCCGCGGGTGGTGATCTGCCAGATCGCCGCCGGGATGTGGTGTTCGTAGACCCCCGCGCCGATGAAGTTCGACCAGAAGCCGTCGGCCGAGGCGCGTTCCTGCATCAACCGCGCCACCGCCATTTCCGGCAGGCCGTCGGGCACATCACGCAGCTTGCCGGTCTTCAGTGCGGGTGGAATTTCGTCGAACAGCGTCTCGATGCTGGCGGCGCCGATGGCGCCGAGCATGGTGGAGACGTCTTCTTCAGTGTGGGGAATGAAGGGCATTTGGGCAGGGGTCAGGATTCAGGGATCAGGATTCAGGGGGAGGATTCAGTGCCCGGTTTCAGGTAAGGCGCGGCGCAGCCGCACACACCCTGATCCCTGACCCCTCAATGTGCTTCCGACTCGACCAGCTTCTGGTACGCACCGGCGTCCAGTAGCTCGGCGACGTCGTCGGCGTTGGCCGGCTTCAGCTTGAACATCCACGCGGCGTAGGCGTCCTTGTTCACCGATTCGGGGCTGGCTTCGACATCGGCGTTGGCGGCGATGACTTCGCCGGCCACCGGGGCGTAGACGTCGGACGCGGCTTTCACCGATTCGACCACCGCGCATTCCTCGCCCTTGGCCAGCGTGCGTCCGGAAGCCGGGGTTTCGATGAACACCATGTCGCCGAGCAGGTCCTGCGCGTGGTGGGTGATGCCCACGGTCAGCATGCCGTCGGCTTCGACGCGCACCCATTCGTGGCTGGGGGTGTATTTGAGGTCAGCGGGGATGTTCATCTTGTGTATTCCTGGTCTAGTTAGGGTTTCCAGGGATCAGGGATCAGGGGTCAGGGGTCAGGGAGAAAACGCGGTGCAGCCGCACCTTCCCTGAATCCTGAATCCTGAATCCTGATCCCTACTAAATCAATATCTTGCCGTTGCGCACGAACGGGTATTTCACCACTTTGGCTTTCAGCTTCTTGTCGCGGATCTCGACTTCGACTTCCTCGCCCGGGGCGAGGCCGAGCGGGATGCGGGCGAGCGCGATCGATTGCTGCATCGTAGGCGAAAACGTGCCGGAAGTGATCTCGCCGCCACCGTTTTTGGTGATGACTTTTTGATGACTGCGCAGCACGCCTTTGTCGAGCAGGACGAGGCCGACCAGCTGTTTCGTCACTTCGCTTTTTTCCAACGCGGCGCGGCCAACGAAGTCACGCTCGGTCTTCAGGTCCACCGTCCATGCCAGGCCGGATTCCAGCGGCGAGGTGGTGTGGTCCATGTCCTGGCCGTAGAGGTTCATCCCGGCTTCGAGGCGCAGGGTGTCGCGCGCACCGAGGCCGATCGGCTTACCACCGGCTTCCATCAGCGCCGTCCAGAAGAAGGGCGCGGATTTTGCCAGCACCATCACCTCGAAGCCGTCCTCGCCGGTGTAGCCGGTGCGAGCGATGAACATCTCGCCCATGGCGGCGGCATTGAAGGGCTTGAGGTTGGCGGTAATCTGGTCGACACCGGGCAGCGCCTCGTTTAGCGCCTGCGCAGCATTCGGTCCCTGGATCGCGATCATCGCCAGGTCGCGGCGCGGGGTGAGGATGAGGCCCATGCCCCATTCGGTGTTCATTTTCTCCAGCCACGCGAGATCCTTCTCCGCGGTGCCGGCGTTGACTACCAGGCGGAACCAGTTCTCGTCCATGAAGTAGATGATGAGGTCGTCGATGACGCCGCCGGCTTCGTTCAGCATGCACGAATACAGCGCCTTACCGGAGACCTGCAGCTTGTCGACGTTGTTGGCCACCAGGCGGCGCAGGAAGGGGCGCACGTTGGCGCCCTTGATGTCGAGCGGCAGCATGTGCGAGACGTCGAACAGGCCGCAGCCGCTGCGAACGGTGTGGTGTTCCTCGATCTGCGAGCCGTAGTTGACCGGCATGTCCCAGCCGCCGAAGTCGACCATTTTGGCGCCAAGTTCGCGATGGGTGGCGTTGAGCGGAGTTTTCTTGAGGTCGGTCATGGGGGCGATACCAAAATAAAAAGGGTGAAGCGCGAATTCGCTTCACCCCTCTGTCCTTGGTACCTGAGAGATTACGGCGCGGGGATGTTCAATCCTGCGCCGCTGCCCCTTCGGTGGCGGTTTTTGCAACCGCGCTCTCCAGAGTGTTTTAGGGCGTGTCGTCTAAACACGTCCTGGCGTTGCGGTCCTTTTGCCTGAGCGATTCCGGGTGTTTACGCCTTCGGCGGCATGCAGTTCATGCGCTCTCCCGCAACGGGAACGCGAACTATACCGAAGAAGCGAACTGCCAGCCAGCCTTGAATGTTCAATATGTCAGTTGCAGATCGAACCCCATCGGGGCCAGGTCGCGTACTGCTAGCGGCAGGCTCAGGGCTTGTTCGCTGCGCGGCGGCAGCCCGGCGGCGATGCGCTCGGTGTCGCCGAGGTATTCACTGGGCGCGAAGCTGCGCCGTGCCAGCGGGCGGTTGCGCTGATCGGTGAGCGTCAGCATCAGCACCGGCCAGGCCTGGGCGTGGCCGGCGCGGTTGCCAAGGGTGAGACTGAGCCGCAACTGGCCGTTGGATTCGGTTTGCAGGTCGGATCCGACGATCTGCAGTAAGGCCAGATTTTTCGGCAGCGACAGCGTGCAACCGAGCACGGCGCAGGCCTGCTCGAGTGCGGGGCGGGCCTGCGGTAGCCGGCTGACCAAGGTGTCGCGCAGAAAATAGGTGGTTTGCGCCAGCAGCACGATCAGCAACAACGCGCTTGCCACACCCCACAGCCAGGGCGCGATATGGCGCCGGCCTGATGGC
>JBPPMF010000272.1:0-9053 GCA_051305915.1 Thiobacillus sp.
CCGATAATCAACGCCAGTTTCTTGCCCGACAGGTCGGCCATGCTGCGCGGCGCCCTGTCGCTGGTGCGATACACGATATGGACCGGGGTCTCGAACAGCACCGGTCCGGCAATCAGATGACGATCCTTGACGACGGCTAGCGGCAAGGCTGCTGCCGCCAGATGGATATGGTGGCTGTCGAGTAGACCGAATAGCGCCTCGGGGCGGTCTTTTTCCACCCAGCTGAGTGTCCAGTTCTGCGACTGGCCGAAAGCCTGGATCAGGTCATGCTCAAACCCGGCAGGTTCGCCATTGGCCCCGATGTAGTAGGAAACCGGGCTGTTGCGCGTGCCCACCCGCAACTCACCCGAAACCTCCGGCGGCGGCACCGGCTGGCTGCATGCGGCCACCAGCAGGCTCAGTGTCAGCGCAGCCCCTCTCCCGAAACCCGCCATTGTTTTTGTGATCGGCATGGGCGGAGTCTGACCGAGAGTGAAATTTTCGTCCAGCAAACCGCGCGACTCGGTTACAATGCCCGCCGTCGGAGAGGTGGCAGAGTGGTCGAATGTACCTGACTCGAAATCAGGCGTAGGTGCAAGCCTACCGTGGGTTCGAATCCCACCCTCTCCGCCAATATTCATTAACTTGCTGAAATCAAATAACAAAATTAAGCAGGCCATCATGCAGGTAGTACAAGGAAGTGGTCCAAATGCTGATGGAGCGTTGGACATGTTTACCCGTCAAATCTGTTCTCCCGTCGTGGATTTCTATTCCGCATCGCCCTTCCTGCACGACTGCGTCTGGTCCTTTCTGGTCTAACGGAGTTTCGCTGCGCACTCTTTACCCGCGACATAAATAGTCCTCACTAATAGCCGGATTCTGTCGTTACAAGCAGACAGAATCCTGAACCTGGCTAAAGTGTTGCTGATGACAATGAAGAAGGAACTGAGCCGGTCGAGGTTGTTGTCGCGAATTGCGTGACAATGCGCGTACCGATTATTAAGCCCTACTTCCAGCGGGCTTGAAAATTCCCCACATGACATCAAAATAAAGCCCGTAACTCAGGCTTATTCAGGCTATGGCAACCAAGCGAGAAGGCAGTACCCTACTGGAACCGACTGTGGCGAGAGTGAAGCCGCCGCCCCTTTACAGGGTGCTGTTGCTGAACGACGACTACACTCCAATGGAGTTCGTGGTGCTAGTACTGAAAAAGTTTTTTGGCATCGACGAAGAACGGGCGACACAAATCATGCTCAAAGTCCATACTGAGGGCGTCGGTGTGTGCGGGGTGTACCCGAGAGATATCGCCCACACCAAGGTCGAACAGGTTGTGGATTTCGCGCGGCAGCATCAGCATCCGCTGCAATGTACGATGGAGGAAAGTTAGATGATTGCCCAGGAACTCGAAGTCACGCTGCACATGGCGTTCATGGACGCGCGGCAGAAGCGCCACGAATTCATTTCGGTGGAGCATTTGTTGATGGCGATGCTGGATAACCCATCCGCGATGGAGGTGTTGCGCGCATGCGGCGCGAGCATCGAGACCATGCGTGACCAGCTTGGCAACTTCATCGAGGAACATACGCCCAAGGTGTCAGGCGAGGGCGAGGTCGATACTCAGCCCACGCTTGGTTTCCAGCGCGTGATCCAGCGGGCCATCCTGCATGTGCAGTCGTCCGGCAAGAAGGAAGTGACCGGCGCCAACGTGCTGGTGGCGGTGTTTGGCGAGAAGGATTCCCATGCGGTGTATTTCCTGACGCAGCAAGGGGTGACGCGTCTCGATATCGTCAACTTCATTTCCCACGGCATCACCAAAACGCCGCAGGGCGAGTCGGCGCCGCGTTTGGAAGAGGCCGCCGAGACGAATTCCGAAGCCCCTGCCGCTTCGCCGCTGGACAGCTTTGCGCAGAATCTGAATTCGCAGGCGCTGGCCGGCAAGATCGACCCGCTGATCGGGCGCGATCAGGAACTGGAACGCGTGATCCAGACCCTGTGCCGTCGCCGCAAGAACAATCCGCTGCTGGTGGGCGAGGCGGGCGTGGGCAAGACGGCGATTGCCGAAGGCTTGGCGCGCCGCATCATCGAAGGCGGGGTGCCCGACATCCTAGCGCAAAGCACGGTGTATTCGCTGGATATGGGCGCCTTGCTCGCCGGCACAAAATACCGCGGCGATTTCGAGCAGCGCTTGAAGGGCGTGCTAAAGCAGCTCGCGGACAATTCGAAGGCGATCCTGTTTATCGACGAAATTCATACCCTGATTGGTGCTGGGGCGGCATCGGGCGGCACGCTTGATGCCTCCAATTTGCTGAAGCCAGCGCTGTCCTCGGGAAGTCTGCGCTGTATTGGCGCGACTACTTACACGGAATATCGCGGCATTTTCGAGAAAGATCATGCCTTGTCGCGGCGTTTTCAGAAGATCGATGTACCGGAACCTTCGGTCAGCGAAACCGTGGCGATCCTGCGCGGCCTGAAATCGCGCTTCGAAGACCACCATGGGGTCAAATACACGGCCGCAGCGCTGACCACGGCGGCGCAGTTGGCTGCGCGCTATATCAACGACCGCCATTTGCCGGACAAGGCGATCGATGTCATCGACGAAGCGGGCGCGGCCCAGCGCATCCTGCCGAAATCCAAGCAGAAACGGACGATCACGCCGAAGGAGATCGAGGACATCATCGCCAAGATCGCGCGGATTCCACCCAAGACCGTATCGTCCGACGACAAGAACTCGCTGAAGACGCTGGATCGCGACCTGAAGGCCGTGGTGTATGGTCAGGATGCGGCCATCGATGCGCTCGCCACTGCCATCAAGATGTCGCGTAGCGGCCTCGGCAATCCGCAGAAGCCGATCGGCAACTTCCTGTTTTCCGGCCCCACCGGGGTCGGCAAAACCGAGGTTGCACGCCAGTTGGCCTATGTGCTTGGCGTCGAACTCATCCGTTTCGATATGTCCGAATATATGGAACGCCATGCCGTGTCGCGGCTGATTGGTGCGCCCCCCGGCTATGTCGGATTCGACCAGGGCGGGCTGTTGACGGAAGCTATCAACAAACATCCCTATGCCGTTGTTTTGCTGGATGAAGTCGAGAAGGCGCATCCGGATATCTTCAACGTGCTGCTGCAGGTGATGGATCACGGCACGTTGACCGACACCAACGGGCGCAAGGCCGATTTCCGCAATGTGGTGCTGGTGATGACCACCAATGCGGGCGCGGAAATGCTCAACCGGGCGAGCATCGGTTTCTCCAATTCGCGCGAGAGCGGGGACGAAATGGGCGAAATCAAGCGCATGTTCACGCCGGAATTCCGTAATCGGCTGGACGCGATCATCCCGTTTGCGCCATTGACCGAGCCGATCATCCTGCAGGTGGTGGACAAGTTCCTGATGCAACTGGAAGAACAACTGCACGAGAAGAAGGTCGAGGCGGTGTTTACCGATGCATTGAAGGCTTATCTCGCCAAGCATGGTTTCGATCCGTTGATGGGTGCCCGTCCGATGGCGCGCCTGATCCAGGACACCATCCGCAAGGCCCTGGCCGACGAGCTGCTGTTCGGCAAACTGTCGCATGGCGGGCGGGTGACCGTCGATATCGACGCTAACGACAAGGTCAGCCTGGAGTTTGAAGAGGCCATCCCGGCTTAATTTGCCATCAAGCTTACGCATCCGCCGCCGTTACATACGTGCTGCGGGTGCGTTTTCGATCCTGCCGGGTTTTCGCCTTTTGCATGAAGGCCTGATTCTGCGGGGTAGTGTCTGCGACAATCCATCATACGGAAGGTAAAGCAGGCATGAGTTTTCATTACACATTACGCGTCGTTATTGTCAGCATAATCGGCTCGCTGCCGGTTTGTGCCTATTCAGCTGAACCCCCCCCTAGCAACAAGTTATCCCCTTCTGCGGGCGACATCGATCTGGAGGCGGTAGGCGAGCGCATTCGCCAGACCGGCGCTCAGATCCGTGCCGATTTGAAGGAGGCGCGCGCACGTCTGGAGGCTCAAAAAGCGGAACAGGAAGCCGAGCGTAAACGAGAGGCTGAGCGAGCGCGCCAACAGGCCTCCAGGGAGGCTAGCCATAATCAAACACAGGAGGCTGCTCGGGCAAAAGCGCGCCAGGAAGCGTTGGTGCGGGCAGAGCAGGCCGAACGTGCGAAGCAGCAGGTCGAGGAGGCTGAACGCGAGCGGAAGCGGACGCTTGCCCTGGCGGCGCAACCTACGAAAGAGGAACAGGCAGCCCAACAGCAACTCGCTCGGGCTAGAGCGGCCGAGGCGTTGCGGAAAGCTCGAGAATCCGCCGGCCCCAAGGCTTTTGCAGATTAAAGAAACCAATCGTGCGCAGCATTTTGGGATACAGCAAGCCAGCCTAACCCAGGTAGGAAAATCTAAGGTCTGTCTTCCTCTTGTCATCAATCTCGGTTGATTGCTGGTACACCAGCATCACGGCGGATTCCTTCGGCTGATCTGCGCTTTGAGATGGTAACGAGGGCGGCTGAAGCCGCCCTCGTTGCATTTTGCGGGGGCTGTCACCGGTTCACGCTTGCCGAGCCCGGCAGAATCCCGCACCATATGGCCACATTTTAATAACAGGAGTCTCTATGAAACCCAGCCATGTATCGTTTATTGCCCTGACCGCTGTTGCCCTGATGTTGTCGGGCTGTGAGAAACCCGCCACTGCAGTCAAAAGCGAAGCAGTCGTGACCGTTGCTGGCGACAAAATCAGCGAAGCCGAGTTGAATCTGGCGGTTTCCCGTTTGGGCGACCTGAATGAGGCGCAGACCGCCGAGGCAAAAACCAAACTATTGCAAGCCTTGATCGACCAGCGTCTGGTTGAGCAGGCTGCTAAAAAGGCTGGCCTGGACAAGGAACCCGAGGTGGCGATTGCAGCTGCACAGGCAAGCCGTCAGGTACTGGCTGAAGCGTATGCGGAGCGCAGCTTCAAGGATGTCGCCAAACCCACGGAAGCGGAGATTGCCGACTATTACGAGCAACATCCCGAGCTTTTTTCGCAGCGCAGGGTTTACCGCATTCAGGAACTCGAGTTGAAGCTTGACCAATCGCGCCTGTCCGAAGTTGAGGAGAAACTCAAGACCAGCCATTCGATGGGCGACTTCGTCAACTGGATCAAGGAACAGGGCATCGAGGGCAAGACTGCCGTTGCCGTCAAGCCGGCCGAACAGATTGCGGCGCCACTGCTGGCGCGGCTGAGCCAGATGAAGGACGGTCAAGTCACGATTTTGCCGGGCCGCCCCGGCAATGTGCTGATCCAGCAATTGCAGGAAAGCCAGTTGCAGCCGGTATCGCTGGAACAAGCGAGTCACGCCATCGAGCGCGCCTTGATGACCCAGAAACGCAAGGAACTGATGGAAGCGGATCTGAAAAAGCTGCGCGAAGCGGCCAAGATTGAATACGCGAGTGGGTATGCGCCGGTGGAGGCAGCTTCCGAGGCTGAAAAGGCGGAGATTCCCCAGCCTGACGAAAAACCGGCAGCGGAATAACCCAATGATTCTTGTCACTGGAGGCGCCGGTTTCATCGGCGCCAATTTCATCCTGGATTGGCTGGCGGCGCACGACGAAGCTGTCGTGAATCTCGACAAACTGACCTACGCCGGCAACCTCGAGAGCCTGCGTTCGCTGCGCGGCGACCCGCGGCACGTTTTCGTGCAGGGCGACATCGGGGACCGCGCGTTGGTCGATACCTTGCTGCGCGATCATCGCCCGCGCGCGGTGATCAATTTTGCCGCCGAAAGCCACGTCGACCGCTCGATCCACGGCCCCGCCGAGTTCATCGAGACCAATGTGGTTGGCACCTTCAATCTGCTGGAATCGGTGCGCGCCTGCTGGTCGCAACTGCCGGCGGACGAGCAGGCGGCTTTCCGCTTTTTGCACGTGTCGACCGACGAGGTGTATGGCTCGCTCGGCGCCAGCGATCCGGCATTTTCCGAAACCACGCCGTTTGCGCCGAACAGCCCGTATTCGGCCTCGAAAGCCGCGTCGGACCATCTGGTGCGGGCCTACCATCACACCTATGGCCTGCCGGTTCTGACCACCAACTGTTCGAACAATTACGGACCGCTGCAGTTTCCCGAAAAGCTCATCCCGCTGGTGATCCACAATGCGCTGGCGGGCAAGCCGCTGCCGATCTACGGCGACGGCAGCAATATTCGCGACTGGCTGTATGTCAGCGACCATTGCAGCGCGATCCGCCGGGTGCTGGAAGCCGGGCGGGTAGGGGAGACCTACAACATCGGCGGCTGCAACGAAAAAACCAATCTCGACGTGGTGAATACCCTGTGCGCGATGCTCGACGAACTGCACACTGATTCGCCCGTGACGCCGCACGCCAACCTCATCACTTTCGTCAAGGATCGCCCCGGCCACGACCAGCGTTATGCGATCAACGCGTCCAAGATCGAGCGCGAACTCGGCTGGACGCCGAGCGAGACGTTCGAGAGCGGAATCAAAAAGACGGTCGCCTGGTACCTGGACAATCAGGACTGGGTGGCTCATGTGACCAGTGGCGAATACCGCAACTGGGTGGCTGACAATTACACGGTGCGCTGACATGAGCACACGCAAAGGCATCATCCTCGCCGGCGGTTCCGGCACTCGTCTCTATCCCATCACGCAGGCCGTCTCCAAGCAGCTGCTACCGGTGTACGACAAGCCCATGGTGTACTACCCGCTGACCACGCTGATGTTGGCGGGGATCCGTGACATCCTGCTGATTTCCACCCCACAGGACACGCCGCGTTTCGAGCAGCTGCTGGGCGATGGCGCACAGTGGGGGCTCAATATTCAATATGCCATTCAGCCCGAACCCGAAGGCCTGGCGCAGGCCTTCCTCATCGGCGCCGACTTCATCGGCAATGCCCCCTGCGCGCTGGTGCTGGGCGACAACATTTTCTACGGCCACGAACTGAGCCAGGATTTGCTGGCGGCGGGGCAGCGCGCGCACGGTGCTACTGTATTCGCCTACCCGGTGCACGATCCCGAGCGCTACGGCGTGGTCGAGTTCGACGCCGCCGGGCGCGCGGTCAGCCTGGAAGAAAAGCCGGCCAAGCCGAAATCGCGCTATGCCGTCACCGGCCTGTATTTTTATGACAACCGGGTGATCGACGTTGCGCGCGCACTCAAACCGTCGCCGCGCGGCGAACTGGAAATTACCGACGTCAACCGCCAGTACCTCGACTGGGGCGAACTCGACGTGCAGGTGATGGGGCGCGGCCAGGCCTGGCTCGACACCGGCACCCATGACTCGCTCATCGAAGCTGCGCTTTATATTCAGACGATCGAGAAGCGCCAGGGATTGAAGATTGCCTGTCCGGAGGAAATCGCCTACCGCCAGGGCTTTATCGATGCTGCGCAACTGCAGACGCTGGCGCAGCCCCTGATGAAAAACGGCTATGGGCTTTATCTGATGGACGTTTTGAACGACCGGGTATTCTGATGGAGGTCATCGCCACCCAGCATCCCGAGGTGCTGCTCTTGCGCCCCAAAGTGTTCGGCGACGCACGCGGCTTCTTTTTCGAGAGCTATAACCGCAAAACCTTTGCCGAACTCGGCATCGACGTCGAGTTCGTGCAGGACAACCATTCGCGCTCGGCCAAAGGCGTGCTGCGTGGCCTGCATTATCAGATCCAGCAGCCGCAGGGCAAGCTGGTGCGCGTGGCGGCAGGCGAAGTGTTCGACGTTGCAGTCGATCTGCGCCGCAGTTCGCCGTATTTCGGCCGCGTCGCGACCATGCATCTGTCGGCGGAAACGCACGATATGGCATGGATCCCGCCGGGGTTTGCCCACGGATTTCAGGTGCTGTCAGACGCCGCCGAGTTTCTCTACAAGACCACAGACTACTACGCGCCACAGTTCGAGCGCTGCCTGCGCTGGAACGATCCGGCGCTGAATATCGCCTGGCCGCTGGACAGCGAGCCGCTCCTGTCGGCCAAGGACCAGGCCGGCTTGTTGCTCGCCGAATGCGAGGTGTTCGCGTGAGGATTCTGCTCACTGGCGTTAACGGCCAGGTGGGCTGGGAGTTGCAGCGCACACTGGCGCCGCTGGGGGAGGTGATCGCGGCCGACCGCAGCATGCTCGATCTTGCCGACACGGCAAGCATCCGCCGCCGCGTGGATGCGATCGCGCCGGATCTGATCGTCAACCCCGCTGCCTATACCGCGGTGGACAAGGCCGAATCCGAGCCTGAACTGGCATACGCCATCAACGCCACCGCACCGGGCGAACTGGCGCAGGCTGCAGCGGCGCGCGGCATTCCTTTAGTGCATTTTTCCACTGATTACGTGTTCGACGGGCGCAAATCCGGTGCCTACACGGAGGGCGACACGCCCAATCCGCTGGGCGTGTATGGCGCCAGCAAACTGGCAGGGGAACAGGCGGTGCTGGCTGCAGGCACCCCGCATCTGATTCTGCGAACTTGTTGGGTGTATGGCCTGCGCGGCCGTAATTTCCTGCTGACCATGCAGCGGCTGGCGCGCGAGCGCGATAGCCTGGCGGTGGTCGATGACCAGTTCGGCGCGCCGACCTGGTCGCGCCTGATCGCCGAGGCAACGGCTTTGGTGGTTGCGCGCTGGCTCAACCGATCCGAGCAAACCGCTACCTCCGGGATCTATCATTTGACCTGTGGTGGGCGCACCAGTTGGCATGGCTTCACCGCGGCCATCCTGGCGCATCTTGCCCAAACGGATGAAAAGCTGGCCCGTCTCACAGCGATTCCGACTGCGGGTTATCCCACCGCGGCTGCACGGCCGACCAATTCGCAGTTGAACAACGACAAGCTGGCTGCGACGTTTGGCGTGCGCTTGCCCGATTGGGAAGCCGCGCTGGTCTTGTGTCTGGATCAGGCGATGCCGCGGCAACCGAAATAAACCTTGCCGACAAAATATATTTTTACAGGGCACACGACATGACCACTATTCATCCCGTGATCCTTTCCGGCGGCTCCGGCACCCGCCTGTGGCCCCTGTCCCGCGCGGCTTTGCCCAAACAGTTGCTGCCGCTTGCCAGTGACCGGAGCCTGCTGCAGGACACCGTCAGCCGTCTGGCCGACATGCCTGAAATGACCGCAC
>JBPPMF010000307.1:0-6789 GCA_051305915.1 Thiobacillus sp.
TCGACGCCCTCGCCCGCAGTGGCTCCGGCGTCGAGAAGGCCGCCCGCCAGCCGGGCCAGATGGTCGTAGGTACGGCGGGTGGCATCGGCCGCATACAGTTGCTGGCCGACGCCGGAGCCACTGCGGGCGAGGGCGTCGAGCCCGGCCAGGCGTTTGCGTTCGACATCGGAACGCAGGCGGATGGCCCCCGGCGTCTGCATCAGGTTTTGCGTTACGGTGGTATTGCCCGAACCCGACAGCCCATGGGTGATGTCGAGCCGCAGGGGCAGGGGACGCGTCAGCGCCGTCGCCAGGTCGAGCAGGGTGCGCGCCTCGGCGAGCGCGGCGTCATGCTCGGCTCCGGTGGTTTGCCCGGCGCGCAGCACGGCGACCTTGGCCCGCACCAGCGCGCGGTACACCGCGTAATAGCGCAGCAGCGCCAGCCCGGCGTGATCCCCGGTCTGCTCCAGCCAGACGTTGATGAACAGCCAGCCCCAATCGGCGTGACCGCGCTGCAGCAAATCCATATAGCAGAAGGCGGCTTCGGACTGGATGTCAATCCAGCGCAGCTCGGGATTGAATTCGAGGCAGTCGAACACCAGCAACTGGTCGTCCACCCAGGCCAGATTGCCGAGATGCAGATCGCCATGGCATTCGCGAATGAAACCTTCGCGCTGGCGTGCCGCCATCAGCGGAGTCAGGCGCGCGTGTTCGGTTTCGCTCCAGTTGCGGAGGGCGTCGAGTTGCTGGCGGTCGGCAGCGTCGGCCAGACGCGGGGCAATCTGCAGGAAGTTTTGCGACACCGGCTGCCACACCTTGTCCGGACTGCCCCAGGCCGAATCGGCGTCGGCGCGCGCGCAGTCGTGCAGATGAAAGCGGGCGAGCGTGGTCGCGATGGTCTCGACCTGCTGCGCGCGCAAGCCGCCCTGCGCGTCGAGCCGGGCGAGCGTGGCGTCCGGCGGGAACTGGCGCATTTTTACCGCGTATGCGAAGGCCTCGTCGCTGCCGTTGATGCGCGGCGCCGCCGGGCTGCCGGCGATGGGTACGACATCGAGATAAATAGCCGGTGCCAGCCGCCGGTTGAGGCGCACTTCCTCGCGGCAGGCCTGCAGGCGTTTGTCGAGGCTGCTGAAATCGAGGAAGCCGAGGTTGAGCGGTTTCTTGATCTTGTAGGCGTATTCGCCGGTGAGCAGAACCCAGGAAATATGGGTTTCGATCAGACGCACCGGGCCTGCCGCATGTTCGTAGCAGGCAGGGTCGCTCAGGCACCGGATCAGTTCAGACTGATCGCTGGTCGATGCGGGCATGTGGAAACCTTCCTGGCGCGGTCTGCGGCTGGCCCGAATTACATCTTCGGATGGCCTTCTTGAACGTATTGCCGCTCCCGTTTTTCCTGGCATACGATGCAGCGCTTGGCCGTGGGATAAGCCTGCAGGCGGGCGAAACCGACGTCTTCCTCGCAGTCGATACAGACGCCGTATTCACCTGCCTTGAAGCGAGTCAAGGCCGCATCGATATCGCGCAAGCTCTGAACCTGGCGGTCCAGCATGGCGACGTTGAAATCAGCCAGAGCATTGGCCATCGATTCATCACCGCTGTCACCGGGTTCGCGGTTGAGCAGCTCGATGCGTTGCTGATCGCCCGAGTTCTCCAACTCACCGCGAATTTCATGCAGCAGGGATTGCTTGTCCGCTTCCATTTTCTGGACGAGTTGATCAAGCTGGGATTGAGTGAGTGCGGTCATCGAGTCTCCTGCACAAGGGTGATTGAACAAGCACTTTCAGGATAGCAGTGTCCTTGAAAGCCGGTGGCATCTTTGGCGATAAAACCTGTCCGATGAATGCGCCAATCGGGCTTGCGTTGGCGTGTGCTCAGTCGGCATTCCGCTCCTTGATGAAAGCCAGCGCGGCGTCGGCCAGCAGCGGCCTGCTGAACAAATAGCCCTGCATGAAATCGCAGTGGTGCGAGGTCAGCAACAGGCGCTGCGCCTCGGTTTCCACCCCTTCGGCCACCACGGCCAGTCCCAGGTTGTGGGCCAGGGCAATGGTGGCGGTGCAGATGGCGACATCGTTGCTGTCAGTCTCGATGTCGCGGACGAAGGACTGGTCGAGCTTGAGCGTGTGGATCGGCAGCAGCTTGAGATAGCTGAGCGACGAATAGCCGGTACCGAAATCGTCGATCGACAGGCCCACGCCCAGGTCGCGCAGGGCTTTGAGCCGGCTGATGCTGGCGGCAGGGTCGTGCATGGCGACCGATTCGGTGATTTCAAGTTCGAGATCGGCGCCTTTCAGGCCATGCTTTTCCAGCGTTTGCGCAACCTGTTGCAGCAGCGTGGCGGCGTGCAACTGGTGCGCCGACAGGTTCACTGCCATGGTCACGTCCGCCACGCCCGCATCGCGCCACTCGCGGAGCTGGCGGCAGGCCTCGTCCAGCACCCATCCGCCCAGCGGCAGGATCATGCCGGTTTCCTCGGCAACCGGGATGAATTCCGCCGGCGAAACCAGGCCGTCTTGCGGGTGGCGCCAGCGTATCAGTGCCTCGACGCCCACGATGCGACCGTTGCGGCTGTCCAGCTGCGGCTGGTAATGCAGTTCGAACTGCCCGGTTTCCACCGCCACCCGCAAGTCATGGTCCAGTTTCAGGCGTTTCACCGCCGCCTGGTTCATCTCGGCGGTGAAGAACTGGATATTGTTGCGGCCCTGCGATTTGGCGTGATACATCGCGGTGTCGGCGTTTTTCATCAGCGTTTCGCTGTCCTCGCCGTCGTTCGGGTAAAAGGCCACGCCGATGCTCGCCGCCGAATGCAACTCGTTTTCCCCGATGCGGTAGGGCTGTGCCAGCATATGCAGCAACTTGTCTGCGAGACGGGCGGCGGCCGTGGCATCTTCCACCTCGGTCAGCAGCACCACGAACTCGTCGCCGCCCAGACGGGCCACGATGTCGCTTTCACGCAGGCTCTGGCGCAGACGGTGCGCCACGATGACGAGCAATTCGTCGCCCACGGCATGGCCGAGCGTGTCGTTGATGGTTTTGAAGCGATCCATGTCGAGGAAAATCACCGCCATGGCGCGGTGTTCCCGTCGTGCCATGGCCAGCGCCTGTGCCATCTGGCTGTTGAGACTGAAGCGGTTGAGCAGGCCGGTGAGCACATCGTGATAGGCCAGTTGGCTGATTTGCGCCTCGGCCAGCTTGCGCTCGGTGATGTCGGTAAAGCTGGCGACATAATGGGTGACGTGGTCCTCCGCATCGCGTACTTCCGAAATGGTCATCCATTTCGGGTAGAACGTGCCGTCCTTGCGCCGGTCCACGATTTCGCCCTGCCAGTGACCGGTTTCCCCCAGGGCGGCCCACATCGCCCGATAGGTTTCAACCGGCGTTTGCCCGGAAGCCAGGACGTTGGGATTGGCGCCCCGAATATCGTCGATGGTGTAACCGGTCAGGCGGGTGAACGCCGGGTTGGCGGCAAGGATGCGCTGGGCGTTGTCGGTGATGAGAATGGCTTCGCCGCTATGTTCGAACACGTTGGCGTAGAGCCGCAGCGCTTCTTCCGCATCCTTGAGCTGGGTGATGTCCTGCACGGTACCGGTGGAACGGAGGGCTTTTCCCTGTTCGTCGTAGTGTGTCTCGCAGCGTTCGTTCACCCACTTGATGCGGCCGTCCGGCATGCGCAGGCGATGCGCGATTTCGTATGGGGTGCGGTTCGCCATTGAATCGGTGTAGGCCTGGTTGACCCGCTCGCGGTCGTCCGGATGAATGGCATTGAGGAACGCGTCGTAGGAGGCGCCGAACTTCGCCTTGTCGATTTCGAAGAGGCGGAAGATTTCGTCCGACCAGGTCAGCTTGCCATTGGTCAGATCGAGCTCCCAACTGCCGACCTGGGCGATGCGCTGCGCCTCGTTGAGCCGCAGTTCGCTTTCCTTGAGCGCCGCATCGGCCAGCCTTTTCTCGGTCACGTCGGTGCCGACGCTTACGACGAATTCAACTTCAATCTGCTCGTCGAACAGCAAGGTATTCGACCATTCGATCAGCCGCCGGCTGCCATTGCGCGCGACCCAGTGGTTGGTGAAGGTGCTGCGCTGGATTTGCGGATTGCGAACGAGTGCGTTGAATGCCGCTTCATGCACGGTTTCCCGTTCTTCCGGGGTCAGCAGGAAATCCCAGACGCAGCGGCCTTCGGCTTCTGCAAACGAATACTGCGTCAGTTCCTCGCAGGCGCGATTGAAGCGGCGGATGCGGCCTTCGCGGTCGAGTACCACCACCAGCGCGCCGGCCTGGTCGAGAATCGCGCTTTGCAGTGCGGACAGTTCGCGTAACTCGTGCGAGCGTGCTTCCACCTGGGCTTCCAGGTCATGACGGGCATCGGTCAGGGCGTCCGTCATGTGGTTGAAGGCGTGCGCCAGCCGGCCCAGTTCATCGATTTTTTCCGGGGGCACGCGTTGGGAAAGGTCGCCTGCTGCGATGCGATCCACCACCTGGGTGAGGCGCTGGATCGGACGCGACAGCCCGCGCCCCAGAAAATAGGCCATCACACCGGAAAGCAGCAGGAACAGCACCAGCGCGAAATAAGTGATGCGGCGCAACTCAGTGGCCGGCGCCAGCGCTTCCGCGGTGTCGATCTTGACCACCATGCCCCAGCCCAGCGCCGGCAGGTAGCGCCAGGCAGCCACGCCTTCAATGCCGACGTAGTCGTGGATGATGCCGCGGTCATGGCCGCCCGCCAGCGCTTTTTGCATCGGCAGGGCGGCCTGTTGCAGCGGCACCCGGTAACGATAGGCGGCATTCTCGATGTGCTTGAGCGGGCCGGTGTAATAGGCATCGTCCCCGTCTTTCTGTGCCAGCACGGTTTCACCGGTTCGGCCCAGGCCGGTCCGGTCGGCGGTCACCGATTCCAGCCTGCTCACGTCCAGTTGCAAGGCCAGCACGCCAATCAAAACACCCTTTTCCAGTATGGGTGCCGTCAGAAAGGCGGCCGGCCGGTTTCCCGATGGCGCATAAAACGCAAAGCGGGTGAGGTGGGTTTGCAGGGTCTGCACCGTCAGCGTGAATCCTTTCGCCAACTGGGTGTCACGATAAGGGCCGTGTTTCAGATGGGTGCCCAGATCCGATTCTTGTGTGATCGAAAACACCACGTTGCCGGCCGTGTCCATCAGCAGCAAATCGTAGAAGTCGTCGGCTCCGTAGGCCGATCCCAGATTGTCGCGTAGCTGGCGTGCGGCGGACCGATAGATCGGAGCGTCCAGTCCGCCTGTGCGGAAAGCCTGTCCCAGCGTGACCACCCCGTTGCGGACGATATCCCGCTGACTGTGCAGCCAGGCATCCGTCAGACGTTCGGTCATGTAGCTATTGATTTGCTCGGCTTTTTTATCCGCGATGGTGGCCATGTTCGACAACACCGTTTCGCGCAGCGAGGTTTCGAACGAGGCCAGATAAAATGCGGCCAGTCCGGCCAGCGGCAGCACGGCCACCAGCAGATAGCTCAACAACAAACGGGCGGAGATGGGGAGGGTGCTCATGGCTTGTTACCCGCCAGTTCTGCCGCCAGCCGCTGCCATTCGAACCGCGAGCGATAGTCGGGAAAAGGGGCCGGGCGGAGTAACTCGCCTGAACGCCACACCCGTTCGAACTGCCCATCCGCACGAGCCTTGCCGATATGCGCCTGCTTCCACAGATGGCGTGTGTCACGGTCAACCGCGGCAATCCCTGATGGCGCGGCCGTACTCTGCAGCAGCAGGGCGCGGTTGACCTGCTCCGGCGCGTCTGTCCCCGTATCTCGCACGGCCTGAGCCCACAGCCGCACCCCGACATAGGCCGCTTCGACCGGGTCGCTGGTTACCCGGTCCGCGCCGTAGCGGCGCTGGAATGCCGCGACGAAGCGCTGGTTGGCCTCCCCCGGCAGGCTCTGGAAATAACTCCAGACCGCGTAGTGATTGGGGTGGAAAAATTCGCTCCCCATGGCTTTCAGGCCTCCTTCAGCGACGCTGAAAGACACCACCGGCACGGCGCCGAGGCCGGCCTCGTGAAGGGCGCGAAAGAAATGCGTATTGCTGTCGCCATTGACGGTATTGAGGACGACATCGGGTTTCAGTACCCGGATTTCTTCAATGACCGCGTCAAAATCGTTTGCGCCCAGCGGCCGGTAGCGCTCTGCCAGCACGGTGCCGTCGTTGGCCTTGACCAGGTCGCGGATGATGAGGTTGGCGGTGCGCGGGAAAATGTAATCCGAACCCAGCAGATAAATCCGCCTGCCCAGCGTATTTAGTGCCCAGTGAGTGCCCGGAATGATCTGCTGATTGGGCACGGAACCGGTGTAGTAGATGACGGGTGACTGCTCCAGCCCTTCGTACTGCAGCGGATAGAACATCAGATGCCGATGCGTTTCCACCACCGGCTTCACCGCCTTGCGACACGCCGAGGTCCAGCAGGCAAACAGGGCGCTGACCTGCTCCGCCTCGATCAGCCGTTCGGCTTCGGCGGCGAACACCGCATCGTCGGAGCGACCATCCGCCACCACCATTTCCACCGGCCGCCCCAGCAGTCCGCCTGCCGCATTGATTTCCTCGACCGCCAGCCGCACCGCATCCACCAGAGGTTGTTCACTGAGGGCCATGGTGCCGCTGAGGGAATGCAGCACGCCAATGCGAATGGGGGAAACGGCTTGCGGTCGGAACAGCAGGAAAGCCACTAGCACCACTGCCACAGCGATGGCAGCAACAAGCATATAGGCGCGCGGAACACTCATGCGTCCGATTGTAGCCGTGGAACTGTGCGCGAGGACAGGATCGGGCGCTGCACTGTGCTGGGGGCCATTAG
>JBPPMF010000326.1:0-2802 GCA_051305915.1 Thiobacillus sp.
CGTGGTGCAGAACATCCTTGCTCTGATCGACGAGGCGCCGCTGACAAGCCATGTCCCGCAACGTGCCAAGTGGCTGACGGATATGGGCAATACCGGCGCGGCCTATCTGTCGGAGCCGCAGGTGCCGCTGCGCGACCTCAACTGGATGCGCCAGGGCCGCTGGGTGCATCAGGCCAAGGTCGATTTCGAAAAATACTTCGTCAACAAGATCCGCCTGCAGCCTGCGGGACAGGCGCCTTCGGCCGCCTCGCAGATTGCTGGGGTGATGAGCCGGGTGCTCGCCGGAACGCCAGCGGCTTCGGCCGCAGGTGGCGGCGGCAAACCGCTGGAAATCCGCCTGCCGCAGGATCCCTGCATCGAACTGCGGGCGCTCGCCAAATCGCTGGGGCGCGAGCCCAACGCGCTGGCCACCGAATTGCTGGCCGCCGCGGTCACCGACGCCAAGTCCTGTCTGAATGACTCCGGGGTTGAAGCGATGGCGTTGGCACGACGCGAACTGCTGGTGGAAGAACTGCCGGAACGTCAGCCCGGCGTCGAATTCCACGGCGGCGGCACCTGAGCCGAGCGCAATCACCCCAATATTTTCGAACCCAGGCACAGGAGAACCCAAACATGAGCACCGACCTACCCGAACGCGATGCCGAAGGCTATTTGGTTGACCCAGCCGACTGGAACGAGGACATCGCCAGACTGCTGGCCCAGGAAGAAAACGTCCAGCTCAACGACGATCACTGGGATGCCCTCCGTTTCATGCGCGA
Source organism: Thiobacillus sp. (assembly GCA_051305915.1). Classification (GTDB taxonomy): domain Bacteria; phylum Pseudomonadota; class Gammaproteobacteria; order Burkholderiales; family Thiobacillaceae; genus Thiobacillus. The sequence goes on from JBPPMF010000326.1 coordinate 759, forward strand.
ATATTACGAGGAACACCAGGTTGCGGCGGACGCCCGCTTCGTCATCAAGCATCTGGCCGAGCGCATGGGAAAAGAGGCGCACAAGAAGCTGTTCGAACTGTTTCCCTACGGCTATGTGAAGCAGGCCTGCAAGATCGCCGGCATGCGGCGTCCGCGCGCCTGGAGCACGGGTTGATCGAAGTCCGCCCTACCGTCATTCCGTCACAAAGCGGAATCCGGTAACCCCGTCGTTCCGCGCACGCCGAAATCCGGTTACCTCGTCATTCCGGCGAAAGCCGGAATCCAGCGCCTTGATTAACCTGACTTCTCCGAACTACCCCAAAGCGGAGCGTACCCAGGTCCGCCGTTCCAGCGAAAATGCCAAGGCGGCACACGATAAACTCTCCCGGCCAATCCGCCCCCGCTGAACAAAACACGCCATGACCATGCTCCCCATCGAAGACCTGAAACCGCGCCCACCGATTACCGGCTGGACACCGTTCGCGCTCGGCTTCCGGCCGTTTTTCCTTTCGGCCGGGGTCTTTGCCGTGCTGCTGATGGCGCTGTGGCTGCTCGTGCTGCGTGGCGAAATCGAGCTCGGCAGACTGCCGCCGCTGATCTGGCATGGCCATGAAATGCTGTTCGGCTATGCCGTGGCCGTGATCGCCGGCTTCCTGCTCACCGCGGCGCAAAACTGGACCGGCATCCCCACGCCAAAGGGCGCATCACTGGCCGCGCTGTTCCTGCTGTGGCTGGCGGGGCGGCTGAGCTTTCTGGTTCCTGGCATCCCTCCCGGACTGGTCGCCGTCATCGATCTGGCGTTCCTGCCCACAGTGGCACTGGTGCTGGCCCTACCCATCCTCAAGGCGAAGCAACTGCACAACTACCCCTTCCCCATCATGCTGCTAGCGCTGACCGCGGCCAATGCGCTGGTGCACGCAGAAGCGCTCGGCTGGAGCGCCGATACCGCCAGCCTGGGGCTGCATCTGGCCGCCTATGTGGTGGTGACGATGATTGTGGTGATGGGCGGCCGGGTCATTCCCAGCTTCACCGACAACAAGCTGCGTACCCGCGCGCGGCACTGGAAGACCATCGAAGTCCTGGTTCCGGTTGCCACGCTGGCCGCACTGATAGCCGCCTTGATCGCCCCCGTTTCGCCGGTCACCGCACTGCTCGCCGCCCTCGCAGCGGCGGTGCACTTCATCCGACTCGCGGGCTGGTACACCCACCAGTACTGGTCGGTGCCGCTGCTGTGGATATTGCATCTGGGCTACGCCTGGATCGCGCTTGGCTTCGTATTGCTCGCCCTGGCGGCAGCCGGGCTGGATGCCGCCGCCGGCAGCGCCTTGCATGCCTTCACCGCGGGCGGCATCGGGGTGCTGACGCTGGGCATGATGGCGCGGGTGTCACTCGGCCACAGCGGCCGCATGCTGGAACCCGCATCACTGATGACGTGGGCTTTCGTCGCGGCCAACCTGGCCGCTTTGATCCGCGTCGCCGTCCCGCTGCTGATCCCGCAAGCCTATACGACAGGCATGGCCGTTTCCGGGCTGGCCTGGATCGTCGCGTTCGGATTGTTCGCCGCGATCTACACGCCTATCCTGCTGCGTCCACGGGTCGACGGCAAACCCGGCTAAATGACTCATCTGTCCGAGCGCATTCTCACCTTCGGTCGCGCCATGCTGGAGCAGCACGGCGAGCGGGTGCACAAGATCGCGCTCGACGCCGGCTTCACCTGCCCCAATCGTGACGGATCGAAAGGCATCGGCGGCTGCACTTTTTGCAACAACAAATCCTTCGCCCCGGGTGCACGTGATGCAGTTCCCCTGGCCGCGCAGTTCGAGCGTGCGCGCGGCCGCATTGCCCGGGGCACCGGGGCACGGCGCTTCATCGCCTATTTCCAGGCCTACACCAACACCTATGCGCACGTGGACGAACTGCGCGCGCTGTACGACAGCGCTCTGGCTTCGCCCGACGTGATCGGACTGTCGATCGGCACCCGCCCCGACTGCGTGCCGCCGCCGGTGCTCGATCTGCTGGCGGAATACCGCGACCGCGGCCACGA
>JBPPMF010000025.1:0-2815 GCA_051305915.1 Thiobacillus sp.
ACCCGGATGACGAGGCGTACACGACCAGCGCCGGGGCGGGCAAGATTGCGTTCATGAAGTTAACGTCGGACAAGGACGCAAACAACATCGTGACGGGCATTATGTTGGCGCACAACGCGCTGCTGTCCTAAGGGGGCATCATGAGCTACAAATTTTACAGCCGGGACTTGCTCGCTAAGGACAAGCCGAAGATTGCATTCCCGGTGGGATTCCGCTTTGCGGACCATGTGCGCGAAATCGGCAAGCAAGCCGATGGGAATCGCGTATACGAGTTCATCGGCACGGACACGTTTGGCACCGAGTGGAACACGCGCCAGCGTTACGAGATTGACGCCGGGCGCGATGAGGAACCGCTGCTCTATGCGCCGCTGTATGACATCGTGAGCGATGCCAGCCTGCCCAAGAACGTCGATGTGCAGACGATGGGACCGGGCGGCGTTATCTTCGAGGAAGTGTTTGAAGGCGGCGAGGTCAAGTTCTCCGGCATCACATCCGGCGAGTACACCGTGCCGATTCGCCACTGGGCGACGGGGCTGGAGTACAGCAAGGACTTGGTCATCTTCAACTCGATGTGGAATGTCTCCATCTTCGAGCGGCAGATGGGCATCGCGCACAACGCCCTGCTCAACCATCTGCACCTGTCGCCAATCACTACCTACACCTACGCAGCCGCCAACCAGACGGCAGCGACGGTCGGCAGTACGATTGCCGAGGGCTACATGTTGACGCTGGAGGCCGCGGTGACGGCAGCCAAAGCGGACGCCACCAACACGCGGCGCGGGCCGTATACGCTGCTCATCTCCAGTTCCAACATGTTCTCGTGGGAGCGTGCGCTGGCGCGTGTGCCCCAGACGGGCTTGGAGCTGCAGACCAGCGCGATGGACATGGTGCGCAATGTTGTCGTGTATGACGGTTGGACCGGCACACGCGGCGGCAAGAGCGTGACCTATGCGGGCGTGACGGCGAACAAGGCGTACCTCATCTCGCAGCAGTATCGCGGACAGGATTTCCGTTCCTTCGAGAAGCAGGCGTTGCAGAACGAGGGAATGGAAACGGACATCAGCCGGTTTCTAACTCAGTCCATTTGGGATAGTTACTATGGGGTGTATGCCAACCCGCTGCGCAGTGTCGAGGAATTGACCCTGCCGACTACCACGGCCTAATCATGACGACCATCACCGTGTACGCTCCAGGTCATTACGACTACGCCGACAGCTACGGCCTGATCGCCTGCCAACTAGTTCGACACTTGTCGCGCTTGGGCGTGCGTGTAAACGCCGTGGGCTTGGGGCGCACGGTGATGGAGTCACAGCCGCCGGACGTGCGCGCTGTGACCGAGCAGCCTATCCAACCGAGCTTTGGCGGCGTGGTTTTAGGTTATCCCACGGGCTACGCCTACCAAAGCCAGTTGCTCTATCTCGGCCCGCGTGTGGCGCTGACCATGTTCGAGAGTAGCCGCATACCGCCGGCGTGGGTAGAGCCGTTGAACGATTGCGACGCCGTGATCGTGCCGTCTACGTTCTGCCGGGACGTGTTCCAGGCGTGCGGCGTGACGGCCCCGGTACACGTTGTGCCGCTTGGCGTGAGCGAAGCCTACAAGCCAGCGCCACGCCCCACAGGCGGGCGTCCACTGACGTTCCTGGCCTTCATGGATAGAGGCGCACGTAAAGGCGGCGTCGTGGCGCTACAGGCGTTCCTGCGTGCCTTTGGTGACAGTATGGATTACCGGCTGATTCTCAAGACGCGCACGCCGAAAGTGCCGTTGCAGTTGACCAACGCCAACGTGGAGGTCATCCAACGCGACATGAGCGAAGACGAGTTGTGCGCGCTGTACCAACGGGCCGATGTGCTGGTCAATCCGCACAAGGGAGAGGGCTACGGGATGATTCCACGCGAAGCGGCGGCCTGTGGGTGCATCACGTTGACGACGGCCTGGTCGGGTACGGTTGACGACCTGGACCAGTGGGGCTGGCCGCTACCGTACACGTTGGAGCGGGCCGACTGGACGGGTGCGCGCATCTTCGACGGGCTTGACCTGGGCGAGTGGGCCGTTGTGGACCCGGACCAGGTAGCCGCACGGCTGACGCATGTGGCCGACCATATTGACGACTACCGGGCGCAGGCGCAGGTACACGCCGAGAACGTGGCGCGCCTGTACGCATGGCCGACGTTTGCCGAGCGCGTCTTGAGCATCTGGGAGGAGGTATCTGTTGGCGAGCGCAACCGAATGGCAGCAGCTTAGGGACGATTTAGGGTATACCGCCACAACGCTAACCGACGTGCAAGCCGAGGCCGTGTTCGTGCAGGCGGCGAGCCTGTACAGCGAGGGCGCGCTCCAGGCCGGGGCGCGTGTGGTGGCGATTCGCCAGCTACTCGGCAGCTCGGCACGCCTTCATGACTATGTTCAGAACAACAGCAGCGAGAGCGCATCGCAGGTGTTCAAGAACCTGCAAGCGTTGCTGGGCATCTGGGTAGGCCAGGCGGCGACAGACGACATGGCGGAACGTGGCAGCGCAGCCCGCTTCGGGCGCACGTCGCGCAAGCCGGCACGCATCAAGGAGCATCCGGCATGACAAGTCTTCACCTGGGCGACTGCCTAGACGTGATGCCGACGTTACCCGATGGGTCGGTCGATGCGGTGGTGACTGACCCGCCGTATGGACTGTCTTTCATGGGCCGCGCCTGGGATCATGGCGTGCCGGGCGTGGCGTTTTGGGAGGCCGCGCTACGCGTTGCCAAGCCTGGTGCGCATCTACTCGCGTTCGGCGGCACGCGTACGCATCATCGGCTAATGGTAGCGATTGAGGATGCGGGG
>JBPPMF010000367.1:0-35849 GCA_051305915.1 Thiobacillus sp.
CGACGGATTGCGTCAAGATGCCATACACAGCCAAACTTATCAAATAATTACGTGGCCATATTTATGAAACAGACTACTTAGGCAAGAAACAGCTTGTAGGCCGGATTGCGGGACTCGTCCCAGTAACGGTAGCCCAGCCCGTCCAGAAACTTCTGGAAGCTCGGCTTTTCCTTTTCCAGCACCTGGATGCCGACCAGAATGCGGCCGTAGTCCGCACCGTGGTTGCGGTAGTGGAACAGGCTGATGTTCCAGCCGCGGCTCATACTTTCCAGAAACTGCATCAGCGCGCCGGGACGCTCGGGGAATTCGAAGCGGTACAGCACTTCGTTGACGGCGTCGGGCGCCCGCCCGCCGACCAGGTGGCGGATATGCAGCTTGGCCATTTCGTTGTCGGTGAGATCGAGGGCCTCCAGACCGTGACGCTGCAGCAACTCGACCACGCGCGCGCCCTCACCCGCACCCGGCACCGACAACCCGACAAACACGCGTGCGATCTTGGGGTCCGAGTAGCGGTAATTGAATTCGGTGATGTTGCGCGCGCCCAAGAGACTGCAGAAGGTCTTGAAGCTGCCCGGCGTTTCGGGAATGGTCACCGCCAGCACGGCTTCGCGCTTTTCGCCCAGTTCGGCGCGCTCGGCGATGTGGCGCAGCCGGTCGAAATTCATGTTGGCGCCCGAGGCCACCGCCACCAGGGTCTTGCCCCTGAGTTTGTCGCCTGCGATCGCCGCCTTCATGCCGGCAATCGATAGCGCGCCGGCCGGCTCCAGGATCGAGCGGGTATCCTCGAACACGTCCTTGATCGCCGCGCAGATGGCATCGTTGTTGACGCGGATGATCTCGTCGACATACAGCTGCGCCAGCCGGAAGGTTTCCTTGCCGACCGTTTTCACCGCCACGCCGTCGGCAAAAATGCCCACGCGCGGCAGCGTGATGCGCTTGCCCTTGCACAGCGAGCGCGCCATGGCATCAGCATCTTCCGGTTCGACCCCGACAATCCTGATTTCCGGCCGCAACCGCTTGATATAGGCAGCCATCCCGGCGATCAGCCCGCCACCGCCAACCGGAATGTAGACCGAATGGATCGGGCCGGGATGCTGGCGCAGCAGCTCCATCGCCACCGTACCCTGCCCGGCGATCACATCGGGATCGTCGTAAGGGTGGACAAAGGTTGCCTTCGCTTCCTTGGCCAGGATGGTGGCGTGGGCGCAGGCTTCGTCGTAATTGTCGCCGTGCAGGATCACCTGCGCGCCGCGCGCGGCGACCGCATCGACCTTGATCTTGGGGGTGGTCGCCGGCATGACGATGATGGCCGACACCCCGAGTTTTTGCGCCGCCAGCGCCACGCCCTGTGCGTGATTGCCCGCCGACGCTGCCACCACACCGCGTGCCAGTTGTGCCGTCGTCAGCTTGGCCATTTTGTTGTAGGCGCCGCGGCACTTGAAGGAAAACACCGGCTGCAGGTCTTCGCGCTTCAGCAGAATCTGGTTGTTGAGGCGGCGCGATAGGTTATGGGCCACGTCGAGCGGCGACTCTACCGCCACGTCGTACACGCGCGAAGTCAGGATGCGTTCGAGGTAATCGTCAGGTTGGCTCATGGCGGCAGCGGGTACGAGGTTTGTAAAAATAGGGCGATGCCGCTATCTTAGCGGGCTGAATCGAAATCGACGAAAACATCATGACTCAAGACGAAATGAAGCAGGCCGTGGCGCGTGCCGCGGTGGAGTATGCCCGCGGCGGCATCATCGGAGTAGGCACCGGCTCGACCGCCAACTATTTCATCGACGCGCTGGCTGACGTGAAGGGCCGTATCGACGGCGCCGTGGCCAGCTCGGAAGCCACCGCCACCCGCCTCAAAAGCCACGGCATCCAGGTGCTGGATCTGAACAGCGTCGGCGAGCTCGAAATCTACGTCGACGGCGCCGACGAAATCACCGAACACTTCGCCATGATCAAGGGCGGCGGCGGTGCATTGACGCGCGAGAAAATCGTGGCGGCGTGCAGCAAGCAGTTCATCTGCATCGCCGACGAAAGCAAGCTGGTCGGCGTGCTCGGCGCGTTCCCACTGCCGGTCGAGGTGATCCCGATGGCGCGTTCCTACGTGGCGCGCGAACTGGTGAAACTCGGCGGCCAACCGCGCCTGCGCGAAGGCTTCACCACCGACAACGGCAACCTCATCCTCGACGTGCACGGCCTGTCGATTGTCGATCCGGTATCGCTGGAAACGGCAATCAATCTCATCGTCGGTGTGGTCACCAACGGCCTGTTTGCACGGCGCGGCGCGGATGTGCTGCTGCTGGGCACGGCATCCGGCGTCAAGACTTACAAGAAGTAATTCAAAAAGCCTACTGCGGCGGCGGGGATTCGTCTTCGGGTTCCTGCTCCTCGGCGGGGACCCGATATTTCTCGGTCGCCCACTGCCCCAGATCGATCAGCTTGCAGCGTTCGCTGCAAAACGGCTTCCAGCGATTTTCCGGGGTCCAGTCGACAGCGACGCCACAGGTCGGGCAAGCCACGACGGGCGGTTTGGCAGGCGGTTTCATAAGGTGCAAAAAGTCAGTTCGAAATCGATCGGCTGATCGGAGCAGGTGCGCATCTGCCCTGGCCCCACCTGCACAAAGCGGATGTTGAGCATGTATTTGTTGCCGGAAATTTCAGGCACGCATGGCAAATCATCAGGCAGGGTGACACGAATCAGCATGGGATTGCGCGACTCCAGCATGCGCTGATAATGGCCATTGTCGACATGCTGCATTTCGGGGTGGCCGCTGTCGCGCAGCAAACCGAGCACGATATCGACTGCTGCGCGGATGGGCGCAAACGGCGCCAGCCACTGCTGCAGCTGCAGCGCGCGCGCTTCGGCCGGCTTGTGCAGCCAGTAATGATAGGCGGGCAGATCGAATTCACACATGCCGCCCGGAATGGCTGCACGCTGCTTGACCCCCATCAGCCAGTCGTCTTCACGCAGGTGCTGGCCGACTTTTCCTGGCAGCAGATAGATGCCGTGGTGGGCGTGTTCAATCGCCGCCAGCACCTGCTCCAGCGTCGCACCCTGCACGTGCGGATTGCCGCGCAGCGCGGCCAGCGTGGCTTTCTGGCGATCCAGTTCCTGCAGCAAATCCGATTTCAGGTCGGCGCGCGCCGCCACTTCCGTCATCTCAAACAGCGTCAGCAGGGCTGCATGATGCGCGTACGGATCCGGCGATGCTGCGTAGGCGTCGAAGCGATCGAACAGGTCTTCCAGACGCAGCAGCGTGCGGATGCGTTCGCTAAGGGGATATTCGTAGTAGATCACGCTCAATCGCGTTGGCTTGAATGGGCCGATTGTCGCCGATTTATGTGGAAAATCAAGGTAATAATCCAGCCGCGAGCACCAGATAGCGCTGGTGCAACCGCGCCACTTCGCCACAAAGGTCAACCGGCGTGGCGGTATTGACGATCACGTCGTTCGCCGCTGCCAGACGCTCGACGCGCCCGGTCTGCGCCGCGAGGATAACCTGCACTTCGTCATGCGTGAGTCCGCTGCGTGCCATTACCCGGGCAATCTGCACGTCTTCCGGGCAATCAACCACCAACACATGATTCAGCACATCGTGGTAGCCGCCGGTTTCCACCAGCAATGGAATCACGATGAGTGCATAGGGTGCGGCCAGGGTGGCCAGCGTTTGTTGCACAACCTCCCGGATGCGTGGATGCAGGATGGCTTCAAGCTGGTGCCGGGCCGCGGTCTCGGTGAACACACGGCGACGCAGGGCCGCACGATCCAGCGTGCCATCGGCCTGCATCACCGTTTCACCGAACGCCATGCGGATCGCAGCCAGGGCTGCGCCATCGGGTGCGGTCAGTTCACGCGCGATCACATCCGTATCGATCACCGGCACGCCCAATGCAGCAAAGCAATCGGCGACAGTCGACTTGCCCGAACCGATGCCACCGGTGAGGCCGACCGTGTACATCAGAGCTGCCCGAGGTAAGCCTGCGTCAAATCCGCGCCGAAGAACAGCGCCACCAACCCGCCCCCGGCCAGATACGGGCCGAACGGAATCGGTACGCGCCGGTCATGTTTCACCAGCACAATCATCGCGATGCCGATCGCCGCGCCGACCACCGACGACAACAGCAGGGTAACCGGCAGCATCTGCCAGCCGAGCCAGGCGCCGATCGCCGCCAGCAGCTTGAAGTCGCCGTAGCCCATGCCGTCCTTGCCTGTCGCCAGCTTGAACAGCCAGTACACCGACCACAGCACCCCGTAGCCGGCGATGGCACCGATGACCGCATCCGGCAGGCTGGTGAAATGCCCGCCCAGGTTGAACAGCAGCCCCAGCCACAACAGCGGCAAAGTGAGGCTGTCGGGCAGCAGGGTGGTGTCGAGGTCGATGAAGGCCAGCGCAACCAGCATCCATACCAGCAGTAGCGCGCCCACGGTCTCGACGCTCACGCCCCACTTCCAGGCAACTGCCGCCGACAGCAGGGCAGTCAGCAACTCTACCAGCGGATAACGCGCACTGATCGGCGTGCCGCAGGACGAGCAGCGCCCACGCAGCCACAGCCACGACAGCAGCGGGATGTTTTCCAGCGCGGTGATTTGATGCCCGCACTTGATGCAGGCCGAGCGCGGCAGCCACAGGTTGTAACGCGGTACCTCGGGCACGGTTTCGCCGCGCAACTCGGCGCACTGCGCATGCCACTCCGCCTCCATCATTTTCGGCAGGCGATGAATGACGACATTGAGAAAACTGCCGATGAGCAGGCTGAATAAAAAAACCAGCCCGGTAAAAAGGGCTGGCTGGCTCTGCAGCAGTTCCATCAGACGACCGAGCCCATCTTGAAGATCGGCAGGTACATGGCGATCACCATGCCGCCGATCAGCGTGCCCAGCACCACCATAATGATCGGTTCCATCAGGCTGGACAGCGCTTCCACGGCGTCATCCACCTCGGCCTCGTAAAAGTCGGCCACCTTGCCCAGCATGGAATCGAGCGCACCCGACTCCTCGCCAATGGCCGTCATCTGCAACACCATGTTGGGGAAACGTCCGGAGTTCTGCATCGCCGCCGTCAGCGCGGTACCGGTCGCGACTTCGCTGCGGATTTTATGGGTGGCTTCGACAAACACCTGGTTGCCCGATGCGCCGCCCACCGAGTCGAGCGCCTCAACCAGCGGCACACCGGCCGCAAACATGGTCGACAGCGTGCGCGTCCAGCGGGCGATCGTGGCCTTCTCGATCACCGCGCCGAAAATCGGCAGCTTGAGCATGACGCGATCCATGAACATCTGCACCTTGCGCGAACGCTTCCAGGCTTGCAGCAAGGCATAGATGCCGCCGCCGACGGCGCCGAAAATCGCCCACCACCATTGGACGAAAAAATCCGAGATGGCCATCACCACCAGGGTCGGCCCCGGCAGGTCGGCGCCAAAACTGCTGAACAAATCCTTGAATGCCGGGATCACGAAAATCATGATGATGGCGGTAATCACGAACGCCACCACAATGATCGAGATCGGGTAGAACAGGGCCGCCTTGATCTTGCTCTTGATGGCGAGAATCTTCTCCTTGTACACCGACAGGCGTTCCAGCACGCCTTCCAGAATACCGGCCGATTCGCCTGCCCCCACCAGGTTGCAGAACAAGGCATCGAAGTACAGCGGATGGCGGCCGAAGGCCTGGGTGAGGCTGCTGCCCTTTTCGATATCCGCCTTGATTTCCAGCAACAGCCGCTGCATCGACGGATTGGAATGCCCGCGCGCCACAATTTCAAACGATTGCAGCAGCGGCACCCCGGCTTTCATCATCGTTGCCAGTTGCCGGGTAAAAAGCGTGACATCCTTGTCGGTGATGCGCTTGGCACTGCTAAACAGCGTGCTTTGCTTTTTGACCTTGGTGACGGTGATGCCCTGCTTGCGCAGCAGGGAACTGGCCATGGCCTCACCGCCGGCCTGCAACTGGCCTTTGACTTTCTTGCCGCGCTTGTCCATGCCTTCCCACAGGAAGGTCGCGTCCTTGACTGCCTTTGCCGCTGTCGCCATATCAACAATCCTTACATGTTAGTGACGGCTTCGACTTCCTCTAGAGAAGTCTGACCTGATTTGACTTTCAACAACCCTGCCTGACGCAGGTCGCGCACGCCTTCGCGCCGTGCCTGATCGGCGATATCGGATTCATTGCCGCCCTTGAGAATGATGCGAGTCATGGCATCGGTGATCGGCATCACCTGATAAATACCGACCCGCCCCTTGTAACCGCTGCCGCCGCAGATATCGCAGCCCACCGGTTTATAAGGCTTCCAACTGCCGTCGAGTTGATCCTCCGTAAAGCCGGCGGCCAGCAGTGCTTCCTGGGGAATATCGGTGTGCTGCTTGCACGAACACAGACGGCGCGCCAGCCGCTGCGCGGTAATCAGAATCACCGACGACGCCACGTTGAACGGCGCCACGCCCATGTTCAGCAAACGGGTCAGCGTGCCGGGGGCGTCATTGGTGTGCAGGGTGGACATCACCATGTGGCCGGTCTGCGCAGCCTTGATGGCGATATCGGCGGTTTCCAGATCGCGAATTTCGCCGACCATGATGACGTCGGGATCCTGCCGCAGAAAGGATTTCAGCGCCGCCGAAAACGTCAAGCCAGCCTTGTCGTTGACGTTGACCTGGTTGATGCCCGGCAACTGGATTTCCGCCGGATCTTCCGCCGTCGAAATGTTGACGTCGGGCTTGTTGAGAATGTTCAGACAGGTATAGAGCGAAACGGTTTTACCGGAGCCGGTCGGGCCGGTCACCAGCACCATGCCGTAGGGTCGCTGCACCGCGTTCAGCAACAGTTCCTTCTGCCACGGCTCGTAACCCAGCGCCTCGATCCCCAGCTGCGCACTGGTGGGATCCAGAATACGCATGACGATCTTTTCGCCATACAGCGTCGGCAGGGTGCTGACCCGGAAATCGATGGCGCGGTTTTTCGACAGCACCATTTTCATGCGGCCGTCCTGCGGCACGCGCTTTTCCGAAATATCCAGCCGCGACAGCACCTTGATGCGCGACGCCACCTTGTCCTTGATCGCCATCGGCGGCTGCGCCACTTCGGCCAGGATGCCGTCGCGCCGGTAACGGATACGGTAAAACTTTTCGTAAGGCTCGAAATGGATGTCCGACGCGCCCTGATTAATGGCGTCGAGCATGATTTTTTGCAGATAGCGCACCACTGGCGCATCGTCGATCTCGATACCGCCGGCATCCTGCTGAGCGGCGGCAGCGGCGCTTTCCTCATCCGCAAAATCCAGGTTGAGGTCTTCCGCATTCAACACGGCCATCGTGTTGTCGTCGGCCTCGCCCGCTTTCTGGATCAGCTTGCCGAGTTTGTCGTCCTCCACCACCACCGGTTCCACCGTCTGACCGGTCTGGAATTTCACTTCATCCAGCGCTTGCAGATGCGTCGGGTCGGAGGTTGCCACATACAGCTTGTTGCCGCGCTGGTACAGGGCAAGCACGCGCCGCTTTTGCACCAGTTTCGGATCGAGCAGCCCATGTGGCAGGCTCTCGACATCCATCGCCGCCAGGTCCAGGAAAGGAAAGCCGAACGAAACCGCAGCGAACTCCGCAATCTGGTCAGCCTTGAAACGTTTACCTTTGATCAACTCGGTCACGAACAATTCGCCCGCCTGGCTGGCGTTTCTCCACACGCCCTCGGCATCGCTCTCGGACAGCCAGCCATGGTTGACCATGGCACGCGCTAGCCCGGTTAAATTGTTGGTGTTTGTCACAGCAGCCATAGCTCGGTCCCAGACAAGTCCTGCATCAAAATCATTGTTGCCCGCCCCCCATATTGAAAATTCGCGGCAGGAATAACAGGCCTTAACGGCGATATTTCGCCTAAATTGAGTTGCTTTCCGGCAGGGTCGCAGCCGATGCCGGCACGTAAATGCGCGCCATCTTGACGGCGCGGTCCTGGGTTTGCACGATTTCCACCGGCACATTGCCCAGCTTCAGGCTGACTCCTGCCTCGGGGATGTCTTCGAACTGCTCCAGCAACAATCCGTTCAGTGTTTTCGGGCCGTCCAGCGGAAACGACAGGCCCAGCTTGCGATTCAGATGGCGCAGCAGCACCGTGCCTTCGGCCAGCCAGCTGCCATCGGCTTCCCGCCGCAAATAGCCCATATCCGACGGCGCCTGGGTCGTGAACTCACCGACCATTTCCTCCAGCAAATCTTCCAGTGTTACCAGTCCCTGCAATTCGCCGTATTCGTCCACCACCAGCGCCAGCCGCCGCCGGCTGCTCTGAAAATTACGCAGTTGGGTAAACAACGGCGTACCCGCCGGGACGAAATAGGGTTCTTCGAGACTGTCCTTCAGCGTTGCGGGATCCAGTTCCTCGCCGGTCAGCGCGTGCAGCACCCGCCGCACGTGCAGCACGCCGAGCAGGTTGTCGGGCGAGCCCGCATGCACCACCAGCCGCGTATGGTGGCTGGTGGAAATCTGCTGGCGCAGGCGCTCGGGCTCATCCTCGATATCAATGGACTCGATCTGGCTGCGCGGCGTCATCACGTCGTCGACGCTGATATCTTCGAGTTCCAGCAGATTCACCAAAATCCGGTGGTGCTCGCGCGGAAACACGCCGGACGATTCCAGCACAATGGTGCGTAGCTCCTCCAGTCCGAGGCGGCTGCCATGCCCCGGCTCGGGCGGCTTGATCCGCAACAGCCACAAAATGCCCTGCACGAACAGGTTGACGAACCAGACCACCGGATACGTCAGCTTGAGCATCGGCATCAACACATACGCTGCGGGATAAGCAATGCGCTCGGGATAGGAAGAGCCGAGCACCTTGGGCGTGACTTCGCTGAACACCAGGATCAGAAAAGTCAGCAGCAGCGTCGCCAGCGACAGCGCGAGATCCGAATCACCGAACAGGCGAATGGAAATGATAGTCGCCAGCGTCGCTGCCGCGATATTGATCAGATTATTGCCGAGCAGAATCACCCCCAGCAGCTTGTCGGTCCGATTCAGCAGCGCCAGCGTCAGCATCGCACCGCGATGACCACTATCCGCGGCATGCCGCAGCCGATAACGGTTGATGGCCATCATGGCGGTTTCGGATGCTGAAAAGCAGGCCGACAAAAACAACAAGCCTGCAAGCAGGCTGAACAGGGTACTGATCGAAAGCGCTTCCAAAGACTATTCCTGAAAAAGGCAGCTCAACGACACTGCGGCAGGCCGTTCAGCGTCCAAGCAACACTTCCAGCACAAACTGGGTGCCCAGATAGGCCAACAACAACAGGGTAAAGCCGGTGATCGTCCAGTACAGCGCCATGCGTCCACGCCAGCCGCGAAAATGCCGACCCACCAGCAGACCGCCGAACACCAGCCAGGACAGGATGGCCAGCACGATCTTGTGCGAAAACTGAAGCGGGGTGCCAAACAGCTCTTCCGAGAAGAACACCCCGCTGAACACCGCCAGCGTCAGCAGCACAAATCCGGCGCCGATGGTCCTGAACAGCATGGCTTCCAGCGTCAGTAAGGGCGGGGTGCCGCCCTGCGTTGGCGAGCCGCGATGCAGTTGTTTTTCCAGCATCGTCATCAACACCGCGTGCAAGGCCGCCACCGCCAGCAAACCATAGGCAAGAAAAGACACCACCAGATGCGCGCGCAGCGCCAGGGCCTGCGAATTGGGAATGGCATGTGTGTCCGTGAAAAACGCCATGGCCAGGACGGACAGTCCCGCCAACCCGCTCACCCACGACTGCAGCCGTGCCAGCGGCGCGCCCTGGCTGCCCAGCCAGTAGACCAGCGCAGTCAGCCACAAAATTGTCGACAGCGAATTACCGAAGCCGAGCCGGAGGTCGCCCTGTCCCAGCAGCGATTGATAAATCAATCCGCCGTGCGCCAGCAAGGCCAGCGGCAGCAACAAGCGCACCGATCGGGAGGATGGCGTGTGATGCAAGCGCCAGGCCACCCAGCCATACAGCGCGCTCACACACAAAGTAACCAGCAATAGCGAAGACATTCGTTAAAATGGAAATCCGAAATTTAGCCAGCCCCATTATCCATGCCGTCCACAACGGCAACAAGGAAGCCATGTTAGATAATCTTAGCGGACGCCTTGCCGGCGTCGTCAAATCCCTGCGCGGACAGGCACGCATCACCGAAGCCAACGTGCAGGACACGCTGCGCCAGGTTCGTCTGGCCCTGCTCGAAGCCGACGTCGCGCTGCCGGTGGTCAAGGATTTCATCGAGGCCGTCAAAAGCCGCGCGTTGGGTCAGGAAGTGCTCACCAGCCTGTCGCCGGGCCAGGCGCTGATCGGCATCGTCCACGAAGAGCTCACCCGGCTGATGGGCGGCGAAAACGCCGAACTGAACCTGGCCGCCACCCCGCCCGCGGTGATCTTAATGGCCGGCCTGCAGGGTTCGGGCAAAACCACCACCAGCGGCAAGCTCGCGCTGCTGCTCAAAAACCGCAAGAAAAAAGTCCTGCTCGCCTCCGCCGACGTCTACCGTCCTGCCGCCATCGATCAGTTGCGCCAGCTCGGCACGCAACTCGACGTCGATTTCTTCGAGGCCGGCGACGAGCGCGATCCGCTGAAAATCGCCCGCGCCGCACAGGATCATGCACGCAAGCAGTTCTATGACGTACTGATTGTCGATACCGCCGGCCGCCTGGCGATCGACGAAGCAATGATGGCCGAAATCCAGGCGCTGCACGCCACGGTCAATCCGGTTGAAACCCTGTTCGTGGTCGACGCCATGCAAGGCCAGGATGCGATCAACGTCGCCAAGGCCTTCAACGAAGCGCTGCCGCTGACCGGCATAGTGCTGACCAAGCTCGACGGCGATGCCCGCGGCGGCGCGGCGCTGTCGGTGCGCCATATCACCGGCAAACCGCTCAAGTTCATCGGCGTCGGCGAAAAGCCCACCGGGCTGGAAGCCTTCCACCCCGAGCGCATGGCGCAGCGCATCCTCGGCATGGGCGACGTGCTCTCGCTGATCGAACAGGCGCAAGGCTCGGTCGATATGGCCGAAGCCAAAAAATTCGCCGACAAGGTCAAAAAAGGCAAGGACTTCGACCTCGAAGACTTCAAGTCGCAAATCCAGCAGATGCGCAAAATGGGCGGCCTGTCGGCGCTGATGGACAAGCTCCCCGGCGCCGGTCAGATGGCGATGCCCGCAGGCGCCGACGACAAAGCCGTCAACCGGCTGGAAGGCATCATCAACAGCATGACCCCGCTGGAACGCCGCAAGCCGGACCTCATCAAGGCCTCGCGCAAGCGCCGCATTGCCGCTGGCGCGGGCGTGCAGGTGCAGGAAGTCAACAAGCTGCTGAAGCAGTTCGAGCAGGCGCAGAAGATGATGAAAATGATGGGCAAAGGCGGCCTCTCCAAGATGATGCGCGGCATGAAAGGCATGATGCCGGGCATGCGCTGATCCAGGCCACTGGCAAAGCGGAGGTTTTTGGGTATAATTCGCGGTTTTCTCCGTTTACCCGGTGGGTTAAATCATGGTCGTTATTCGTCTTTCGCGCGGTGGTGCAAAAAACCGTCCTTTCTACAACGTGGTGGTAGCCGATTCGCGCTGCCGTCGTGATGGCCGCTTCATCGAGCGCGTCGGTTTCTACAACCCGGTCGCAGCCGAAGGTTCCGAAGCCGTGCGCCTGGATCAGGAACGCATCGGTTACTGGGTGAGCAACGGCGCGCAGCTGTCCGACACCGTCGCTCGTCTGGTCAAGCAGAACAAACCCGCAGCTGCTGCGTAATTGAGTCAGTCAAACGACTGGCTCGTGATGGGGCGTATTGCCGCCCCATTCGGCGTCAAGGGCTGGGTCAAGGTCCAGACCTTCTGTGAAGACCCGGGCACGCTGATGGATTTTGAATCCTGGCGCGTCGGTCGGGGCGAGCAGCAGAAGCAATACAGCGTCGAAGCCATCCAGGACCACAGCAACACTCTGGTCGCCAAACTGGTTGGCATCGACGACCGCGACGCGGCGTATGCCCTGCGCGGGCAGGAAATTTCGGTGGCGAAAAATGAGTTGCCGCCGCCGGAAGAAAACGAGTTTTACTGGTCCGATCTGATTGGCCTGAAAGCCGTCAATCGCGAAGGTGTCGAACTCGGACGGGTCGACAGCCTGCTGGAAACCGGCGCACAGGACGTGCTGGTGATCAAGGGCACGCGCGAACACCTGATTCCGTTCGTCGCTGCTTTTGTCGGCAAAGTGGACGTGGCAGGCGGAACGATCGAGGTGGACTGGGGCGAAGATTTTTGATGCGCTTTGATGCCATCACGCTCTTCCCCGAAATGTTCGATGCCGTGCTGGATTCCGGCATCACCCGGCGGGCGCTGGATCGCGGGCTGTATCGGTTCAAGGCGTGGAATCCGCGCGACTTCACCGACGATCCGCACCGCACCGTGGATGACCGGCCCTATGGCGGCGGCCCCGGCATGCTGATGCAGCCCGAACCGCTGGATCGCGCGCTGAACGCCGTGCAGCAGGATCTGGCCAGCGAGAATTTCACGCCCTGGGTGGTGCATTTTTCCCCCCGCGGCCGCCCGCTAACGCACCAGCGGGTGATGGAACTGAAGGAAAAGCCCGCACTGTTGTTGCTGTGCGGGCGCTATGAAGGCATAGACGAGCGCTTGTTGCAGCGCCGCGTGGACGAAGAAATCTCGCTCGGCGACTTTGTGTTGTCGGGCGGCGAACTTCCCGCGCTGGCCCTGATGGACGCGATCATCCGGCAACTGCCGGGCGCGTTGAATGATGCTGATTCGGCGGTGGAAGACTCTTTCGCCAACGGCTTGCTCGACTGCCCGCACTACACCCGGCCCGAAGTCTGGCAGGGCATGGCAGTGCCAGATGTATTGAAAAGCGGCAACCACGCTGCGATCGCCCAGTGGCGATTGCAGCAGAGCCTGATGATCACGGCAGCCCATCGCCCCGATCTGCTGGCGAAGCGCGGCTTGTCGAAGCAGGAACAGGAATTTCTCGCGGCGCACCCACCCGGTGCGGTGCAGAACAAAGCGGCAAAAGGCCAGTAGGCCCGAGCCAATGTGAAACGGCGTGATGTCCGCCCGGCAGTCTGATCGACCCGGCAGCGCACCTCTCCCGCCAAGTGCAAGGAAAATAGCATGAACATCATCGAGCAACTCGAACAGGAAGAAATCGCCCGTCTGGGTAAAACCCTCCCCGACTTCGCCCCCGGCGACACCATCGTCGTCCAGGTGAAAGTGAAGGAAGGCACCCGCGAGCGTCTGCAGGCTTACGAAGGCGTCGTCATCGCCAAGCGTAACCGCGGCCTCAACTCCGCCTTCACCGTGCGCAAAATCTCCGCTGGCGAAGGTGTCGAGCGCACCTTCCAGACCCACTCGCCGCTGGTCGCCAGCGTCGAAGTCAAGCGTCGCGGCGACGTCCGCCGCGCCAAGCTGTACTACCTGCGCGAGCGCTCCGGCAAGTCCGCACGCATCAAGGAAAAACTGCCCGCTCGCAAAGTCAAAGGCGGCACCCCCACTGCGACTGCCGAGTAAATAGTCTTCCTCCTGCCGCAACGCAAAACGCCCGCTTCATGCGGGCGTTTTTGCTGTTGACAAACCCCCTCCCCCTTGAGGGGGAGGGCTGAGGAGAGGGTGAGCAGCTGCAGGGTTTATCGCAACTGCCTGATTTCAAGCCCCCCCTCTCCCTAACCCTCTCCCACAAGGGGAGAGGGTATCTCTTCACTTTGTCAGCACGCTGACGCTCGCTTCATGCGGGCGGTTTTGTTTGTACTTGATTTGAATGGCGGTAGCCCAAACCACACCCACCATGGCGAGCCGCGCAACCGGGTTCAGCACAATACGTGAACTGGATTGGGCAGTAGAATTCTGGCACACAAGAAAAATACAGCGGAAAAAGGGAGCAGCAGAAATGACAACCGACCCAGTGCTTCGCACTTTGTCGCAAGATGATCGCGCGGAGTATGCGCGCATGTTGCATCGTGCTTTTAACACTTGGTATGCAGCTCGTGGCTGGCCTTCAGATTACTTCGGGTGCTCGCCCGATCAAGCCGGAATCTTTCTGGATATATACGAGGACATTAGCCCAGGCCGCAATATCGCAGCCTTCGACCCCAAAAGCGGTGCCATGATGGGGGCCTGTTTTTATCATCCACGCGAGCACCACGTCAGCCTCGGCATCATGGCCGTGAATCCGGATTATTTCAGACGGGGTGTCGGCCGCCACTTGGTGAACCATATTGTCGGCTTCACCGAGTCCGGCCACTATCCCGCACTGCGCCTGGTCAGCAGCGCGATGAACATGGACTCGTTCTCTCTTTACAATCGTGCGGGTCTGATTCCACGCGGCAGCTATCACGACATGGTGTTGCCGGTGCCGGCCAGCGGGCTCCATGTGCACTATCCGCCGCGCGATCATGTGCGCGACGCCACCCTTGCCGATGTGGATGCCATGGCCACGCTGGAAATGGACGTCAGCGGCATTACCCGTTACAGCGACTACCGTTACGCCATCGAAAACCCACAGGGTGCGTTGCATGCCCTTGTCTATGAAGGTGATGACGGTGCCATTGACGGCTTCATGATCTCGGTAAAGCATCCCGCACTCAATATGCTTGGTCCCTGCGTAGCGCGTACCGAGCGCGCAACCCTGGCGCTGCTATTGCAGGCGACCGAACGATTCCGCGGAGCGGTTCCGCTGTTCGTCATCCCCATGGACAAGCGTGAACTTGTGGAAACACTTTACGACTGGGGCGCGCGTAATGTGGAAACGCACCTGTTCCAGGTCAGAGGAAGGTTTCAGCCGTTCAATGGGGTCAGCCTGCCCAGCTTTCTGCCGGAAACCGGTTGAAAATGTCTCGGCTAGAATACCCGCATGCCTGAGTACGATGCCGTTCTACCTGCTCCGATATGCCGCCTAGGGGCCCGCTTCACCGGCGATGCACTGACCCGGCTGGATTTTCTGCCGCTGGACACGCCCCTATCGACACCAGCGGATGCCCGGGTACGCCAGTTGGCGCTTGAACTGGAAGCCTACTGGCGCAATCCCGCCCACGACTTTGATCTGCTTTATGTGCCGCACGGCACGCCGTTCCAGTTGCGCGTATGGCACGCGCTGATGGCCATTCCAGCGGGCCATCCGACCACCTACGGCGCGCTGGCGCAGCAGCTCGGCACCGCCGCACGCGCGGTTGGCCAGGCGTGCGGCGCCAATCCCCTGCCCATCCTCATTCCGTGCCATCGCGTGGTCGCGGCCAATGGGCTCGGCGGCTTCATGCATGCAGCCGCGGGCGCGCCGCTGGATGTGAAAACCTGGCTGCTGGCGCATGAACGACACGCTGATTGACCGCTTCTGCGATCACCTGTGGCTGGAAGACGGGCTAGCAGACCTGACCCTGGCGGCGTACCGGCGCGACCTGCAAGCCTTTGCCGGCTGGCTAGAAAAAGAGCGCACAAGCGGGCTGGACGCCGTCGTGGCCGGTGACATCGAAGCCTATCTGGCGTGGTGCTTTACCCACCGCGCCCAGCCGCGCAGCGCCGCACGCTACACCTCGGCGCTGAAGCGCTTTTATCGCTACCTGCTGCGCGAGAAGCTAATCGCCGTCGATCCAACACTCAATCTCGACAGTCCGAAGCTGCCGCGCTCGCTGCCGCAAACCCTGACCGAAACCGACGTCGAACGCCTGCTCGACAGCGCCGACACCGCCACCCCGCTCGGCCTGCGCGACCGTGCGATGCTGGAAACGCTCTACGCCACCGGCTTACGGGTATCGGAACTGGTGGGCTTGAAACTGACAGCCGTCAACCTCAAAGATGGCGTGCTGCGCGTCACCGGCAAAGGCAACAAAGACCGGCTGGTGCCGCTGGGCGAAGAAGCCGTGCAGTGGCTGCAGCGCTATCTGACCGATGCGCGCCCACTGCTGCTGGGCAGGAAACTGAGCGACGCGATGTTCGTCACCGCGCGCGGCGACGGCATGACCCGGCAAGCGTTCTGGTACCTCATCAAGCGGCATGCCCGCAGCGCCGGCATCACCCGCCCGCTGTCGCCGCACACCCTGCGCCACGCCTTCGCCACCCACCTGCTCAACCACGGCGCCGACCTGCGCGTCGTGCAGATGCTGCTCGGCCACAGCGACATCTCCACCACGCAGATCTACACCCACGTCGCACGCGAACGGATGAAGCAGTTGCACGCACAGCATCATCCGCGTGGTTAAGTGCGAAAATCGCGCCTTGCGCCTTGGAAGGCGCTCCTACAAGCGTCTCATAAGCTTCAGGTGGAACGTCGTAGCGCAATGCTATAGCTTTCCAACCCGGCCAACACAACCCATAATCCGCCCATGGATAACTTCGACCCTGCGCTGATCTCCGTCGTCATGCCCTGCCACAACGCCGCGCCCTATGTGGATGCAGCGGTTCAAAGCGTGCTGCGGCAAAGCCATCCTCATGTCGAACTCGTCGTCGTGGACGACGCATCGACGGATGGCTCCACTGAAATCCTGCAAGGCTTGGCGGCCCAACACCCCGGACGCATCACCCTGCTCTACCAAATTCGCAGCGGCCCCTTTGCCGCGCGCAACCTGGCGCTCGCCCATGCCCACGGCAACCAGATTGCCTTCCTCGACGCCGACGACAGCTGGCACCCCGATGCCCTGCGCAAACTGCACGATGCGCTGCAAGCCGTCCCCGCCGACATCGCTTATTGCGGCTGGCAGGACATTGGTGTCGCCGCCACCGACCCGCATCCAAAAATCCCGCCCATCCTCGACGCCAACGAAGCCGTCCTGCATTTTCTGGAACAGCCCCCATGGCCGATTAACAGCGTATTGATCCAGCGGCTGCTCATCGACGAACTGCGCGGGTTTTCAGAACGCGCGCCCACCGCCATGGACCACGATCTCTGGCTCAGAATGCTCGCGCGCCAGCCCAGACTCGTGCGCGTCCCTGAAGTGCTGGCCTATCACCGCAGCCACCCAAGCAGAACCCGCATCCCACGCTGGCGACAAGTGTTCGACGCCGTCGCCGTGCGCCGCGATTTCGCCCAGCATCATCCCGAACGCGTCACCCGCGTCACCCCCGCCCGCCTCAACGAAATCATCTACGACCCCCTGTTGCGCGAAGCCTATCGCTGCCACTGGCGCAACGACACCGAATCCGCCCGCCGTCTGTTTCGTCGCGCCTTCCGCAAAGCCGACTGGAAAGCTGGCGACCTCAAACACCTCATCGCCAGCCTGCTGCCTGCCCCGCTCTATCGCAACCTCGTCGACTTCATCACCCAGCGCCGCAGCGCCCGCATCGAAGGATAAGCAAAACCCGCCACCATGGTCTGACCACAATTTTCGCCTTTCTTTGTGGGTTGCGTGTGCTATCGGGGCTAAAGCCCCACAACCCGCCATTTTCCTACCGTGGGGGCGGCGCATCGCCGCGATCGAGGATCAAAGACTCCCCTGCAAATTCTGCAACAGGCGCAAGGCGTAGGCCGTTCGGTTGGTATCCCACGGCGTGAAGCGACGCAGTTGATACCGGTCGGTGCCGGCGGTGGAGACGCCGCGCTGTGTCGAGACGGCGGCATCGAACCCCAGGCCGCGCACGATCCCGGCCTGCTCCGGCAGATAGTCTGCTCCGGGCTTGCCGTTGGGGTAGGCGAACAGCCGAACCCGATTTCCCAGCGTTTCCTCCAGCCAGGCTTTGCCTGCGGCGATTTCCGCGTGCGCTTCGGTGTCATCCAGCTTGGCGAGGATGGGGTGGCGATGGGTGTGGCCGCCGATTTCCATGCCGGCGGCATGCAGTTGTTTGAGTTGGGCGGTGGTCATCATCAGGCCGTCCGGCAGGCGGTCGACGGCGGCACGCGCGGTGATTTCGGCCACGGTGATGTCCCGCGCGTCGAGCGGCTGGTACTTTACCTGCGGCAGGATTTTTCCGATGGCTTGGGCTTTTGCTGCGTCGGATCCAAGGTCGTGGGTGCCCAACCCAAGCTCGCTGAGGTCCAAATGGCTAAGCGGGCTGCGGCGGATGCTTTCGATCACTGTGTCGTTGAACATGCGGCCGCCGTTGAGATAAGACGTGGCGATGAAGAAGGTGGCGTGCAATCCGTGCTTTTGCAGGATGGGCAGGGCGTGGGTGAGGTTGTCGGCATAGCCGTCGTCGAAGGTGATCGCTGCGGCGCGCGCAGGAAGGGTGCCCGCCTGGAGCCGCTCAACCGCTTCGTGCAAGGGCAGGACATTGAATACCGATTTGAGCAGGCCCATTTGGGCGTCGAAGCTTTCGACGGTTGCTTCGCTCGGAAATAGCGGATCAGGCTTGGGCAGCACCCGGTGGAAGATGAGGATGCTGAGCCGGGCCTTGGGGCCGGCTGGGGAGAGGCGATTAGCCAAAAACCGGATGAGGTGATGGGCAAGCTTGGTCATTGGGTAGGCGTTTGTGAAAGGTGTGGAATGTGTCTAATGGGGGTTGTGAAAGCTGGTGTCAAGTTTGAAGCGCAACACGTAGAGCCTGGCTAATTAGTCGTCTTGAGCAGGAGTTTCTGCTGTTCCTTTCGAGCAGTTTGGCGAAGACCTCGCGCAGGGTTCGATAGGCCAGTATTCGCCGTGGTCAGTCATTCAAGCGATTGGCTATGGGAGTGTGTTCCGGCTGCGAAATGCCGCTCAAATCGGGGCTGTTGGGCAGGTATTCCCGAACTAACCCGTTCGCGTTTTCATTGCTGCCTCGCTGCCAAGGGCTGTGGGGATCGGCGACCAACGGTTGACGTACCCCTGGGCGCAGACAGTCAATCAATTCACGGCGCAACTCACCACGTGGCAGGGCATACAAGGCGGTGTAGATTGTTTCATGGTTCACGTTGCAAGCATAACATTCCGGATAGGCCCGCTTGAGATGGCCAATAATCTGGTCGAGAGACCAACCGTCCTTGAGCCGGGTGCTCACCTCGGTGAAGAGCGGCATGGAGAGATCAAGCTTGCGCCGGCGCCGCCGGGTAAAACGGGCCATGTGGGCGCGCATGCTGGCGCGCCCCGCCTCTAGGGGAGCTTGGCGTAGCGGCCATGGTGTGATGTTTCGCGATCTCGCGGGTGATGCTGGACGGAGACCTGTGGAGTTCGCGGCCAATTGCCCGCGAACTCCATCCATCCCGAAGGCGCAGCATGATGCACGCGCGATCCGATTCATTCAGGTGTTTGTAGTGCTGTCCCATATGCAACGCCTCCGGGCCAAAATCAGAGAATGTGTTGCACTTGATTATTGAGTCCAGCCCTTGACACTCAAACAGGGTGTCCCATTTTTGCCAAAAAAACGGGCTCCCGAAGGAGCCCGTTTCAGCTTCGTCATTCAAACCGGGTTGCCCCGGCGTCGAATTAGAAGGTGTGAACCATACCCAGCGACAAGCCGGTGATGTCGCCGCCAGTGCCGGAAGGGATCTGGTCGGAAGAGCCTGCGCCGCCGCCGAGCGTAACGTACTCGCCGTCGGTGTACACGGCATAGAGCTTGGTGCGCTTCGACATGGCGTAATCGGCGCCGATGCTGAACTGCTGGGGATCGGCAGAAGAATTGTCGAAATCGCCGTCCATGTAGTTGGCCTTGAGGGTGATTGCGCCCATCGAGTAGGCAACGCCTGCCATCCATGCGTCGTAGTCACCAGCGTTACGGTCCAGCTTGTCGTACTGGCCGACGAACTTCAGGGCGCCCATGGTGTAGCCGGCAGCAGCACGTACGTGAGCGCCGAGGTTAGCAGCTTCATGACCGTCGCCGTCGCCGTAGCCCAGGCCCAGGAACAGGGGGCCATTCTTGTAGGTGGCGTTCATGTTGAAGACACCGCGATCATCCGCGTCACCCGCGCTGCCGGAGGTACCCAGATCGGTGGAGTAAGCAGCCGCGAAGCCCAATCCGCCCATATCGGGGGTAATGTAGGCTACGACGTTCTTGGCACGGGTATCAGAACCGCCGCCCATAACATTGCGCGAGTCACCGATGGTGTCGCCGAACAGGTCAACAGCGCGACCGACCAGTTTCAGCGGGGTGTCGTGGTTACCGAGCAGAACCGTACCGAAGCCGCCGCCGAGGCCGACGAAGCTGTTGCGGCCAGCCAGGGTGCCGCTTCCTTCTTCGAAGTTGACGCTGGATTCGATCTGCCAAATGGCTTTCAGGCCACCGCCCAGATCTTCGGAACCCTTGAAGCCGAGGCGGCTGCCGAAGGTGGAAATTTGAATGTCATTGATGTTGGCGGGCTGGTCGTCAATATAGGACACGGCGCCATTCAGGATGCCATAGACGTCAACGTTGGCGGTAGCAGCAAAAGCGGAAGAGGAAACAAAGCTGGCAACGGCCAGAGCGATCAGTGATTTTTTCATTACTTTCTCCTAAGAAAAATGAGTAACCGTTATGGTTCAAGCTCTGCAGAGCTGTCCTGCACGGGTATGTGCTTGGGGGACGTGTTGGATTATCCAGACCCGGGGCAGGCCAGCAAGCAATACTGTTGTTTTTTCCGTAATGAGCGGAAGAGAGTGTTGTTTTGTTGCACAAACACCACAAGTCAGGCCGGCAAGGCCAGAAACTCGGCTGGCGTGATGACGGGAACCAGGCTTTGCTTGAAATCACGCGGATTGCGCGTGACGAGGTAATCGGCCTGGCACTGGGCAGCGGTAACCGCCTGCACGGCGTCTTCAAAATCACGCCAGCCGAGTGCCAGTGCCTGCTGCAGAACCAGATGATCAACCGGCTCGACGCGGAGCAACGTGGTGAGGTCGATCAGAACAGCGGCGGTCTTTTGTTGCCCCAGATGCTTGGCCAGCAGGTAATGCAAGGTGGTGAGGGTATGCGCAGCAATATGCCCGGTTGCGCCGCCCTGCTCGATGTATGCCAGCAAACGCGCCGAATCGTCGAACCAGGGTTCACGTTGCGCCAGCACGTCGAGCACGACGTTGGTGTCGATGAAGAGCTTCACAGACCGTGCTTGCTGTGAAGATGGGATTTGTATTCTTCGATGTCCGTCTGTGGCGGCAATATCCCCGCCAGACGACCAACCCTGGGCGGCAAGGTTTTTTGCCGGGTGTCGTCGGGAAGGCTGGCCAAGTATTGCGTCAACAGGCGCGACAGGCTGGTTCCGTGCGCCGCTACATAGCGCTTGGCTTTCTTGACCGTGCCGGCATCGATGCTGAGTGTGAGCTTGTTGGTGGACATGACGAATCCTGTTGCACGTATTGATTGATGATTAATATACGTATACCAATGGAATTTGCCAAGTCATACGGATGGTGGGCAGGTCTGGAAATGTAGCGCCTGGCCCGCTGCTCCCCCTGTGGGAGGGGCTTCAGCCACGGTGGGGTGCGCTATCGGGGCTGAAGCCCCTCCCACAAACCTGGCCCCGCTTGCGTCCAGGGCGTTTATGGCGCGTCGAATCCCGGCAGCCATTTTCGCGCGGTGTGGAACACGCGAAGGCAACAAAACAAGCGCAAACAAAACCTACCTGCAGGAGGCTTTAGACGCCCCATCTTCCCTCACCCGGGTTCGTCAGCGTCGCTGAATGGGTTGATCACCTCGACGCCGCTTGGCGCAAAATGGCGCACATTGCGGGTGGCCACCTTAAGGTCGTGCGTCAACGCGGTAGCGGCAATCAAAATATCGGCGCCATCGCGCCCAAGCCGGGCGGATAACACACCCCATCGACGCGCGATGGCGGGCGTGACGGGCAAGACCCTGTCTCCATAAAGATGCAGCAAACGTTCCAGCCAGCGGGTCAGCGCGTCGGCGAAAGCAGGCTCTGCCTTGCGCTTTTTTTCGATGCCACGCTCGATCTCGCAGATGCTCACCACGCTCAGGAACAAAGCGTCATCCTGAACACCCGCAAGCCAGTTCAGCAACGTCGGCGACGGCTGGCGTTTGCGCAGCTCCGAAATGACAACCGTGTCCAGCAGAATCACGACAAGTCCACGTCACGCAGCGCCACGGGGATGCGCTCGGCCGGCTGGTCATCTTTTGGCATGGCCAGCAGATGGGCAACGAACCCAGGCGCGGCGGCACGCGCGTCCTGCCGCAATGACTCGAACGCCTGTTCCGACAGCACCACTACAACTTGACGGCCACGCCGGGTAATGTGCTGCGGTTCGCCGCGCAAGGCCGCTTCGACGACCTGGCTGAATTGGGTTTTGGCGTCTTGCAGCCGCCACTCGCTTGCTGACATGGGCCCCTCCTACCGGTCAGATTATCTGGTCTTATTTTGGTGGCTTAGGCGGTTTCAGTCAAATCCGGGGTTGGAAAATGAGGAAAGGAATGATGCAGGGCACACCACAGCCATTTAACCTGCATATTTCTTCAGCAGGTCTGCCCTATCGGATGCGTTCGCAAAATCACCCCGCTCAGCCTCCCCAATTGCTCGTTCGATTTCACCCACCTGCCAGGCTTCCAGATCGATGTGGCGCGCAATGGCCTCTTCTGCCAGACACGACTTGGAACGATGCGTGGCTTGCGCGAACTTGTCGAGCTTGGCCTTCATTTCTTCGGAAACGCGTAATGTCAGTACTGCCGTGACCATGAAGTGACTCCTGTATGACGCTGTATACATGCGCAGCATGGCACTTCCAAGGGGACGTCACACCCAACGCCCGCCGCCAGCCAGGCCCACCATCAGCCGCACGCTTTCATACGCCAGCCACGACAGCATGCGGCGCGGCCAGGCGCGGCGCTGCCAGTGGGCGGGGTCGAGTGTGCCGGACTGGTCGATGGCCTGCTGCAGGCGCTGGCGCAGGTCGCATGCGAAGGTTTCGTCGTCGACGACGAGGTTGGCTTCGCGCGCGAGCAGCAGGCTGAAGGGGTCGATGTTGCTGGAGCCGACGGTGGCCCAGCGGTTGTCGACGATGGCGACTTTGGCGTGCAGTTCGCTGGCCTGATATTCGTGAATGGCGACGCCGGCGGCAAGCAGATCGCGATAGAGGGCCCGCGCGGCGGCCTGGAAAAAGGGATGGTCGGTGTGGCCCTGCACCAGCAGATGCACCCGCACGCCGCGCGCGGCCGCGTTTTTCAGCAGCCGTCTGAAGCGGTGGCCGGGCAGGAAGTAGGCGTTGGCGATGACGATTTCGTGGCGGGCCAGCGCCAGCGCGGCGAGGTAGGCGCGTTCGATGTCGCGGCGATGGGCGAGGTTGTCGCGCATGACGTAGGCGGCGCGCACGCGGCCGTCGGTCGGCCAGGACGGCTGGATTTGCGGGGGCCGGCTTTCGCCTGGACGCAGTTGCGTCAATGCCACCAGTCGCCACAAATACCTGACGCTTTGATGAATACCGGCAAGCAGCGGCCCCTGCACTTCGACGCTGAAGTCGAGCCGCGGGGCTTCGAAGCGCACCGGCTCGAAGTCGTCGATCAGGTTCATGCCGCCAAGGAACGCGATGCGCGCGTCGATCACTGCCAGCTTGCGGTGCAGCCGCCGCAGGCTCCTGGGATTGGAACGCCATCCCCGGCCCACCAGCGGGCGATAGAGCAGTACGCTGACGCCCGCCGTGGTGAGCGCCTGCAACCAGTCGGCCGGCAGTTCGCGCGAGCCGACGCCGTCGATCAGCAGCCGCACCGCCACGCCACGCCGGGCGGCGCGCATCAGAGTATCGCGCACGGCTGCGGCACTGGGGTCGGTGTTGAAAATGTAGGTTTCGAGGTGAACTTCGGCCTGGGCGGCGTCGATCGCGGCGATCAGCGCCGGGAAGAAGTCGGTGCCGCTTTGCAGCAGGCGCACATGGTTGCCGGGAACCAGTTCGACGCCGCGAAAGAATAAACCTCGCCAGCGGTTGCGCGCAGTCATCAGGCCGGGCTGAGTTTGGCGGTCAGGGCGGCGTGGTCGGAAATGCGATGCCAGGCGTTGCCGGTTTGGACGTGCGCGGCCTCGATGTTGAAGCGGCGCACGTAGATGCGGTCGAGCTGGAACATGGGCAGGATGGAGGGGTAACTGCGCGCTGACCTGCCATGGTGGGTCTCGAACACCTCTGCCAGCCCCAGCTCGTCATGAAAATAACGGCCGACGCGCATCTGCCAGTCGTTGAAGTCGCCTGCCAGGATGAGCGGCGCGCCGTCCGGCACCATCTTGCGCACACGGGCAACGATCATCGCCAGCTGGCGCTTGCGCCCGCCTTCGGTCAGGCCCAGATGCACATTAATGCAGTGCACCGGCGTGACCATGCCGGGCACCTCGATTTCGCAATGCAGCATGCCGCGGCTCTCGTAGGCGTGAGCGGAAATGTCCTCGTTTTCCCAGGAAAGAATCTTGTAGCGCGACAAAATGGCGTTGCCGTGGTGGCCGGTGTCGTAGACGCAGTTTTTGCCGTAGGCGAAGTCGGTGTAGATATGCCCGGCCAGAAACTCGGTCTGCGGCCAGCACGCCTGGTGATGGAAACGACGGGCGCGCAGGCCATGGCCGCCCTGCACTTCCTGCAGGAACACGATGTCGGTGCCCAGCGTGCCGAGACGGTCGCGCAGTTCGTGCACGGTCAGCCGCCGGTTGAATTGCGACAGGCCCTTGTGGATGTTGTAACTGGCGATATGCAGCGGAGATGTCATAGGGCAATTATAGGTGTGCCGGCAGCAACCGAATCGCGGCGGCATTGCTGGGTGAAAAGCAGCGATCCGCCGCCTCGGCCCACGGCAACCACATAAAATTCAGATGTTCGCGCGGTTCCAGGGTGACCGGCAGCGGCGCGGGCAGTTTCAGGCCGAACACGTGTTCGGTGTTGTGGGTGACGCCGGGCGCATAGCGGTGGCGCCAGCGTTCATAGATTTCGTAGTGGGTTTCGATCTGCCACGGGGTCAGCTCGAACTGCGCGGCGTCGAGCCCGGTTTCCTCGCGCACTTCGCGGATGGCGGTCTGCTCCAGCGTTTCGCCGGCATCCTGCGAGCCGGTGACCGATTGCCAGAAGCCCGGCGCGTCGGCGCGTTCCATCAGCAGCACCTGACCATCAGTTGAGTAAATCAGCACCAGCACCGATACAGGCAGCTTGAATGCAGCCGTGGGCATGCGCTCAGAGGCTTTTGGGGACAAAGGCCCGCCGCGCGATTTCACGACGGATCGCGGCCAGCTTGGTTTCCACATCGCGCTCGATCATGGTGGTGCCGAGCAGGGGCGGCAGCGGAACCTTGGGAACGATGCGCGCACGGTACAGCACCCGCACCGGATTGCCGCCACCGACGATCAACCACTCGCCGCGCATGCTTTTGACGTCACCCGTCACCCGGTTGAAGCGGATGCGCTCGTAGGGGGCTTCTTCCATCTGCAGGACGATATGCTCGGGCGTAAAGAAAGACAGCATGCCGCTCTTGCCGCGCTGCTCGACGCGTTTGGGCTGGCCGAGCGCGCTGATGACCCGGCTGGATTGCATTTCAGGCACAAAACTGGCGAGGTTGTCGTAATCGGTCAGCACCGCCCAGGCGGTTTTGGCATCCGCAGGCACCAGGATCTCGGCATCGATGGTGATGATGCCAAATTTGCTGCCGGCGTCGACGCGCAACCCCGGATCGGCCGCCTGGGCGGGCGCGCCGAACAAGCCTGCCGCCAGCACCAGCGCGGCAAGTCCAAAGCGGATGTTCATTGCGTCGTTGTCCTCGGTTTTGGCTTCGGTTTGGGCTTCGGCTTCGGCTTCGGCTTCGGTTTGGGTTTGGGCTTAGGCTTCTTTTTCGGCTTGGATTCAACCTTGGGCGGTGGGCGCCGCTCCATTTCGGCGGCGAGACTGGTGACCCAATGCATCACCTGCTGCTGGAGCATGCCGACCATGACCGGCGAAGGATACGGCGTGCCCGCATCGAAATTAAGCTGGTAGGACAGCCTCACCGGGGATTGTTTGCCGTCGAGCACCCACTGCGCCTGCATGTTGCGGAAGGTGCCAGTCAGAAACTGGATGGACAGTTTGCTGGACGGCTCTTCGACCACGCGGAGCGTGCCCATGAACAACATGCGCATGTTGTTGGCCGTCATTTCGCCCTGCTGTTCGAGGACACGGGCATTGCCGTCGCGTTCGATCACACGGGAAATGCGCATGCCGGGCACAAACCCGGGGATGCCTTCGTAATCGGTGAGCACTGCCCAGGCGGTGACCGGACTCACCGGTACGGTCAATTCGCCCGAAACCAGGAGGTGCGTTCCCTGCTGCTGGAAACTCATGGAGGGGGACGCGGCCGCCATGACCGGGCCGCCGCCGATAAGCGCCGTTCCAAGCAAGATCCGGATCGTGGTGATGGCTGCCTGAAACATGTGGGGGCTTTCCGATGAGGTGTCTGAATGACTTAAAAAACGAGAAACTGCTGCTAGTATAGCCCGACAACCCGACCAGACAGGCGACTGTCGACTGTATGCCTCTGCTACGCAAACTGCTTGAAAACCACCCGCTGGCCAACGTCACCTATCTCGTGGTTCTGGTGATGGGGCTGATCGCTTATATGCAGCTGCCGCGGGCGCAATACCCGGAAATCAACCTGAACTGGGTGATGATTGTGACGGCGCTGCCCGGCGCCGCCGCCACCGATGTCGAGAAGCTGGTGACCGAGCCGCTGGAGGATGCAATCCGCAAGGTAGCGGACATCAAGTATTCCTCCTCGACCTCACGTGAAAACGTCTCCTTCATCCTGGTGCGCTTCAACGAAATCAGCGCCGCCCGGTTCGACAAGCGTATCAACGATCTGCGCCGCGAGGTCCAGTTCGCGGCCACCACACAACTGCCGCGCGACGCCAGAACGCCCACCGTGATGGAAGTCACGACGTCGAGCGGCTTCCCGACCGCGATGGTGGTGCTGGCGTCGAAGCAGGCAGACGAACATTTATATCGAAACGCCCGTTCGGTGCAGGAAAAACTGGAAAGCCTGCCCGGCGTCGACAAGGTGTGGGTGTCGGGGATGCGCAACCAGGAATTGCAGGTGGAATTTTCACCCGCGCGGATGGAACAACATGGCGTCACGCCGGACAAGCTCGCCACCAGCCTGAGGCGCAGCCTGCGCGACGTGCCGGCTGGCGCCGCCGACCTGGCCGGCGAGCAATACCTGTTGCGGGTGATGGGCGTCGAAGTCGACCCTGCCCTGGTGGCCAAACTGCCGCTGCTGGATGTGCCGGGCCGCACGCCGCCGATCCGGGTGGAGGATGTCGCCCAAGTCCAGCGCGGCATGCAGCCGGCCAGCGAACTGGTGCGCCACGAAGGCAACCCGGCAGTGCTGCTGTCGGTGACCCGCCAGCCCGGCGCCAATGCGCTGGACTTGCTGGCGGCGATCAAGGAAACCATCCGCAAATCCGGCCAGGCCAACGGGGCCAGCGACACCCAGGTGCTGCTGCTGGACGACCAGACCCAGGTCACGCGGGAAGCGGTGCACGTGATGGAAAGCAACGCGGTAATCGGGCTGCTGCTGGTGTTGCTCATCAGCTGGCTGTTCCTGTCGTTTCGGGTGGCGCTGCTGGTGGCGCTGGGGATTCCGTTTGCCATGGCCGGCACCTTCTGGGCGCTATCGTCGCTCGGGCACACACTCAACGTTTCGGTGCTGCTGGGGGTGGTGATTGCGCTCGGAATGCTGGTGGACGATGCGGTGGTGGTGGTGGATTCGATTCACTACCGCATGGTGCGCGGGATGGAATCGATCCAGGCCTGCCTTGAAGGCATCCGCGAAGTGTTTGCGCCGGTGCTGACCTCGGTGCTGACGACGGTGGCGTTCTTTGTGCCGCTGATGATGATGCCCGGCGTGGTGGGCAAGTTCATGATGGTGGTGCCGCTGGTAGTCACGCTGGCCTTGCTGGTCAGCCTGGTGGAAGCCTTCTGGATGCTGCCCGCGCACGTCACCGCGCTCAACCCGAAACTGAATGAAGTGTCCCGCATGAACCAGCTGCGCGTGCGACTCACGCACCGCCTCAGGGTCCGCTATGGCCGCCTGCTGGCGCGCGTATTGCGCAGGCCGGGATGGTTTGTCGCAGCGCTGGGTGGCATGTTCCTGCTGGCCGCCGTGGCGGTGGCCACGGGCTGGGTCAAGGTGCAATTCTTTGCCTCCGACCCTATGCGCATTTTCAACGTCAACGTGCAGATGCAGCCGGGCGCTTCGCTCGAGGACACGATGCGGATCGTGCGCGAGGTGGAAAATCGGGTGCACAGCGCTGCCCATCCCGGCGAGATCCGTTCCACCCTGGCGGTGGCCGGACAAATGTTCACCGAGACGGAACAGCTTTCCGCCGACAACCTGGGCCAGCTCACGGTCAGCCTGATGCCCAAGACCACTACAACCCGGGATGTCGAGGCGATGATCGAAGGCATGCGCGATCAGGTGCTGCAAACCGAGGGGGCCAAAAACATTGCGTTCCAGGTGCTCTCCGCCAGCGTGCTGCTGTCGAAGCCGGTGTCGATCAAGGTGCTGGGCGAGGACTTCACGCAATTGCAGCTTGCCACGGACGCCCTGGCC
Organism: Thiobacillus sp.; assembly: GCA_051305915.1. Taxonomy (GTDB): domain Bacteria; phylum Pseudomonadota; class Gammaproteobacteria; order Burkholderiales; family Thiobacillaceae; genus Thiobacillus. The sequence continues at coordinate 28,348 of JBPPMF010000367.1, forward strand.
GAGATTATGAAAAAGATCCCCGGGGTCAAGGATATTTCTACCGACGCCCGCTTTGGCAAGCAGGAAGTCACGCTCAAGGTCGATCACGAGCAGGCGGCAAAACTGGGCCTGGATGCGTTCATGCTGGCCGGGATCATTCGTCTGAATTTCGAGGGGGCGGTCGTGACGACCCTCAGCGATGCGCAGGGCGAGAAACTGAATGTGCGCGTGCGCGCCGCCGCCGACGAAACCGCCGACATCAACGCCATGCTCAACCAGCAAATCAGGCTACCGCAGGGCGGCACGATGACGCTGGGCTCGCTGTTCGTAGTGCAGACCGAACCGGGCATGGGCGCGATCCGGCATTACAATTTCCGCCGCGCCATTTCGCTGCAGGCCGGCCTCGACAAAACCCTGCTCGACACCGCGCAGGCCAACGTCCGGATTCAGCAGGAATGGGAAACCATCAAGGGCGCCCATCCTGGGATTGAGCTGGATTTCACCGGCGAACTCGATGACATCCGTGAAAGCGTCAATTCGCTGCTTGGGTTGTTCCTGCTCGGCGTGGGGCTGATTTCACTGATTCTGGGCGCCCAGTTCCGCAGCTACTGGAAGCCCTTGCTGGTGCTGACCGCGGTGCCGATCGGCTTTACAGGCATGACCCTCGGGCTGTGGGTCACCGGCCATCCGATCAGCATTTACACCCTGTATGGCGGCGTGGCCCTGGCCGGCATCTCGGTCAATGCGTCCATCGTCATGCTCAGCGCCGCCAACCAGCGCCAGCAAGCCGGCATGAGCGTGCTGCATGCCGCGATTTATGCCGCGCGGCGACGTGTCGTGCCGATCCTCATCACCAGCACCACCACCATCGGCGGCCTGCTCTCGCTGGCCATCGGGCTTGCGGGCGAATCGTTGTTGTGGGGACCGCTGGCGACCGCAATCATCTGGGGGCTCGTCTTCTCCACCGTGCTGACGCTGTTTTCCATGCCCGCGCTCTACATCATGCTGTCGAACTGGCTGATTCCACTTTGCCACCGCATGGGGCGCTGCCGGTCGGAACCGGCCAGCAACCCGGCTTGATCCAACCTGTTTGATGCGAGACCGGTTCAGGCCTCGATGACGGCGGTCAGCGTTGCGCGATCCGAGGTGATGTCCAACAGACGATCGATGTTGGGATGCTTGCCGGGGTGGGCGCGCGCGTCTTCGGTGTGCTCGGCGTAGATCGCCAGACCTTCGGCCGCGGCAGCGGGATTGATTGCACCGTGCCGGTTCGCCAGATAGGCATAGACGCGGAACGAGCCGGCGGTGCCGGGCGCGTTGGCGATGGCCGCCACTTCGGCGCCGGAGGCGTCGGTCAGCACCAGTTTTTCGCCCGTGAACTCGGGCAAGGTTTTGAGGGTGTCGGCGAAAGTCATTTCAAGATCATTTATCCGCGAAGTGCGCGAAGGGACGCGAAGGGAAATAAAACCAGTCCCTTGCCCGTCATGGCGAGCGGAGCGAAGCCATCCAGCGTCCCGCGGTGCTTCGGGATGGCTTCGCTCCGCCCGCCATGACGGTTTCATTGGGCTGTTCTTCGCGCCCTTCGCACACTTCGCGGATAAAAAAGGTTTAAGCCGTCTTGTCCGCTGCCGGCGCATTGCGCAGACGGATATGCAGCTCGCGCAGCTGCTTGTCATCGACCACGTTGGGCGCGTTGGTCATCAGGCAGGAGGCGCGCTGGGTCTTGGGGAAAGCGATGACGTCACGGATCGACTCGGCGCCGGTCATCAGCGTGACCAGGCGATCCAGGCCGAACGCCAGACCGCCGTGCGGCGGCGCGCCGTACTGCAGGGCGTCGAGCAGGAAGCCGAATTTCTCGCGGCGCTCTTCCTCGCCAATGTTCAAGGCGGCGAACACTTTCTCCTGCACGTTCTGCTGGTGAATACGCACCGAGCCGCCGCCGACTTCCCAGCCGTTCAGCACCATGTCGTAGGCCTTGGACAAACACTTGCCGGGATCGGTGGCGAGCCACTCTTCGTGGCCATCCTTGGGCGCGGTGAAGGGATGGTGCAGCGCGTCCCAGCGGTTCTCGTCCTCGTTGAATTCGAACATGGGGAAATCGACCACCCACAGCGGCGCCCAGGCGCGGCCGTCGACATGATTTTTCTCATGGCCGATCTTCAGCCGCAGCGCGCCGAGCGCGTCGTTCACCACTTTTGCTTTATCAGCGCCGAAGAAAATCAGGTCGCCGTTGGCAGCGCCGGTACGCTCGATCACTGCTGCAAGCGCGGCTTCGGAGAGGTTCTTGACGATGGGCGACTGCAGGCCGGATTCGTTTAACTGCGTGATGTCGTTAACCTTGATGTAGGCCAGGCCGCGGGCGCCGTAGATTTTCACGAACTCGGTGTAGCCGTCGATTTCGCCGCGGCTCAAGCTGGCGCCACCGGGGATGCGCAGCGCGGCGACACGGCCTTTCGGATCGTTGGCTGGACCGGAGAAGACCTTGAACGCAACCTCCTTCATCACGTCGCCGACGTCGACGATTTCCAGCGTCACTCGCATGTCGGGCTTGTCGGAACCGTATTTGTTCATCGCCTCGGCGTAGCTCATGCGCTGGAAGGCGGCGGGCAGTTCAATCCCCTGCGCCTTCTGCATCATGTCGCGGATCATGCCCTCGACCAGATTCATGATCTCCTCCTCGCCCATGAACGATGTTTCCAGGTCGACCTGGGTGAATTCGGGCTGGCGGTCGGCGCGCAGGTCCTCGTCGCGGAAGCACTTGGTGATCTGGAAATAGCGGTCGACGCCCGACACCATGAGTAATTGTTTAAAGAGCTGCGGCGACTGCGGCAGCGCGTAGAACATGCCGTCGTGCACGCGGCTCGGCACCAGATAATCACGCGCGCCTTCCGGAGTGGAACGCGTCAGCATCGGCGTTTCGACTTCCATGAAGCCCAGCCCGTCGAGGTAGTCGCGCATCAGCTTCGACACGCGATAACGCAGCTTGAGGTTCTTCTGCATCGGCTCACGGCGCAGGTCGAGGTAGCGGTACTGCAGGCGGATGTTCTCGTTGATGTTGTCGTCGTCGATCTGGAACGGCGGCGTCAGCGAAGGGTTCAGCACTTCCAGTTTTTTGGTCAGCAGCTCGACCATGCCGGTCGCCATGTTGGGGTTTTCGGTGCCGGCGGGACGCGGCCGCACCATGCCTTCGATCTTCAGCACGAATTCGGAGCGCACGTCCTCGGCCAGCTTGAAGGCTTCCGGGGTGTCGGGGTCGATCACCACCTGCATCATGCCTTCGCGGTCACGCAGGTCGATGAAGATGACGCCGCCGTGGTCGCGCCGGCGATGCGCCCAGCCGCACAGGGTGACGGTGTTGCCGATGTCGGCCGCAGAAACGGCGCCGCAATAATGAGTACGCATACTTTTTCCTATTGAATAGCGGGGCGTGAATCACCTGAAGCGACGCCCATCGAGACGATATATTTCAACGCGCGGTCGACCGACAGTAGATCGATGACCTCGCTCTTTTTCACATAAAAATAAAAGCCGTTGACCGGACTCGGGGTGGTGGGGATGAATACCGCCACGTGCTCGTCCAGCAGCACACGCATTATCTCGTCCACAGCGTGATGCCGAGCGGCACCCAGATCAGCAGTCCGGTGATGAAATAGCGTTTCAGCAACATTGGATTGAAAGCGACGCAGTTCAGTCAAAAACAAAGAAGCGGGCGGCTTGCACCGCCCGCTTCCGGTTGTGTCGCGTCCCCTCAGTTACACGCCGGGCAGGCGCCGGTGCCGCAGGCGGGCGAAGGCGCTTCGGGTTTGGCTTCGGCGGGCTTGCTGCCACCCTTGAAATCGGTGGCATACCAGCCGGTACCCTTGAGCGCAAAGCCGGGGGCCGTCATCTGCTTGGCATAGTCGGCCTTGCCGCACGAAGGACACACCGCCAGCGACGCATCCGAGACTTTCAGCATCTCATCCTGGGCAAAGCCGCAGGACGTACATTTGTAAGCATAAATCGGCATAATTCGCTCCGACAAATCAATAAGTTGCGGGATTATACCCGTGTCAGGTACAACTACCCAACACTGGGCACGCGTACCCAAACAAGGGGCATACCTACTGACTTGGCGATGCACCGCCGGTCAAGTACGCCGGCGCTACCAGGCCAGGCTCAGGCTGCCGTAAACGCGGCGACTAAAGACGTTGGTGTCGCGGAACTCCTTATAATCCCTGCCCAGATTCTGCCCCACCACAGCCGCCTCCATTTCGTGCCCCTGCCAGCTCCAGCGGCGAGCCAAGCGGACATCAACCCGGGTATAGGCATCGGTAAGGTCGCCTTCGGTCAGCCATTTCACGGCATCGGTACGCCATGCGCCGAGACTGGTTTCCCATCCATTGGAAAGACGGTAACTCGCGAGCAGTCCCCAGTTGTTGCGAGGCGCAGACAGGGGGATATCATCGTTGTAACTTTTACGCGCCGTATTCGCCCGCAGAAAAACCCGCGCATAGTGCGCGCTCACATCCAGCGCCTGGATTGGTCGCCAGCGCAGCTGGATTTCCCCGCCCTCCGAGTCGATCGTGCCGATATTGTCATAGATGAACACCTTGGGTTTGTAGGAAGCTGTCTCGTCCGGTGCACGCATCTGCCCGATGAAGTCACTAGTCCTGTCCCGGTAAAGCCGCATGTCCAGTTCAAGATGCAGGGCGCGCCAATTTCCGACATAGCCGATCTCGCGCGAGATGACGCTCTCGGCATCGAGTCCCTCCGAGGGAACGGTCTCCATATCGGCCACCGCGCCGGACTGCAGGACAAAAACCTGGTTGCCCTTCTCCTCGAAGAAGGTCGGCGATCGATACGCACGCGAGATCCCCAGCCTCACGACATGTCCGGGCACCAAGGTGAAATTGGCCGCCAGCCGGGGGGAGATATCGAAGCCGGTGAAGTAATGGTGTTCCAGCATCGCACCGCCCTGCAGCAAAACGTATTCATTGGCGCGCCATTCCAGATTACCGAACGCGCGCACGAACTCTCCGCTCAGGGTTTTGCCGGAATTGTAGTTTTGCGGGCTTTTGACCGTTTCCTGCCGCACTTCGCCGCCCCACACACCTCGCAAAGCAGGCTTCCACTGCTCATTCACCTGCAACTCGATGTTGCTACGGGTCTGAAGCAGATATTGATCCACATTGATCATGTCATCAAAAGCATGGGAAGGAACGACCAGATGTGCCAGTACGTTGGCATCGAAACGGTTTTGTGCATGGTAGGCCTGCACCCGCCACTCGCGTTGCGGAGACTCCACCTTGTGATAGGCCAGCTGTAAATACAGTGCACGCGAATCCTGCTCGGTGGGCTCCAGCACAGCGAGCGGATTGGCGGTCTCCCTGCCTGCTTTCCAGTCGCCTTTAGATAAGCCGAACTGCGCCATTACGTCCGAATCCGGTGACAGCTGCCGATCGACACGTCCGTTGACGAAATAGGTCTGGGTGGCCTCAAAATAGCGGCCGTTGTCGTGACTATTGCTCGGCTTGTAGGTCACGTCCCGCTCGAAGCGATCGCGTTGCTGCGCCGACGCGGTCAGCCGGTAGCGCAAGTCGGCATCGCCGCCGCCATGGCGCACCGTCAACCCGCGCATGCCCTGCTCGCCAAACTGCGTCGAAACAAAATCGCCCGGCACCTGGGCCGCCATCTTGGTGATGATGTTGATGACCGCAACAAAGGCATTCGCGCCATGGATCGCGGCATTGGGGCCGCGCACCACCTCAATGCGCTCGATGTCATCGATCGACAGGGGAAGGTCGGTCCAGTACACCGTGCCGTAGTGCGGGCTGTAAATCGAGCGTCCATCCACCAGCACCTGAAATCTGCGCGAATAAGCGTCAGCCAGACCGTGATAAGCAGCTGTCCAGGTATTGTCGCGGGTATACGCGACCGAAAAACCCGGCACCAGACGCAGTAGATCTGGGATGTCGCGAAAGCCCGAGGCCTGGATCATGTCCCGGTCGATAATCGTGACTGCTACCGGCGCCTCGTCGAGTGGCTGCGACATGCGCGACACCGACAGCACCACCGGCAGGTCATCAAGAAAGTCGGCCTCGGTCACCGCTGAAAAGACCGGGGCTGAGCATGTCAGCGCGCCTGCCAACAGAAGCAGCTTCCCCAGCAGGGGGGATGCCGTTGATCGGTTGTGGCTCATGGTCACCTCATGCATGCGCTGCACGCCCGCGTAATTGAATTCAGGGCAGCTGGCATTCGTGGCGGCCAACACGGCCGATCGAACAGGAGCGGTGCGTCCCCATTCCAGCAAACAAGACTAAAAGCGAGATTCTCAGTGACATGCCCGCCCATCACCAATCGAGGCTCAGGCTAACGTAGGCACGGCGATCAAACAGATTGTCATTGCGGAATTCCTCATAGCGTTTACCGCCTAAATTCTGCCCCACCAATGCCAGCTCCGCCGACATCTGCTGCAACTTCATGCGCTTGGCCAGGCGCGCGTCAATCCGGGTAAACGCTTTCGTAATATCACCGTCTTCCAGCCAATACATATAGTCCTGCTTATACGCACCAACGCTGGCTTCCCAGCCTCCATCCAGCTTGAAAATTCCCAATGCGGCGTAATTGTCTTTTGGTGCGGAGAACGACATATCTTTTCTCTGCGCGTCGATATTCACCCGTGCGTAGGACAAGACCAGATCAAGCCAAGCGTGCGGCGACCAGCGCAATTGAACATCGGCACCATGGCTGTCCACGCTGTACGTATTAATGTACGTCCAAAGTTTCGGAAAAACTGCCCCGGGGTCATCGCCAATATCCAACTCCCCTATTACACGCCGGACCTTGTCGTTAAACAGCCTGACATCCACCTGAAGTTTCAGCGGACGAACATGCCCAACGTAGCCAATTTCACGGGAAAGAATCCGCTCTGCCTGCAGTCCGTCTGAAGGCGTGTATACCCGATCAACAGGATCTCCGTCCACGGTGAAAAACCGCTGGTCGCCGTATTGCTCAAAAAATGTCGGGGATCGATAAGCCTGGGTGACTGCGGCACGGAAAGCATGGTCGACCGATGGCAGAAAATTCACCGCCAAACGGGGCGACAAATCAAAACCACTCAAATAATGATGCTCAGCCAGAGCACCCGCATGCACGATCCAATCGGCTGCGGGACGCCACTCGGCATTGCCAAACAGCCGGTAAAGCGTGCCGGAACGCGCATCCTGGTTGTAGAAGTAGGCCGGCGACTTCCCCCCTTCCCAGCGTGCTTCAGCGCCCCACACCAAGCGCAGTTGACCGGACAGCCGAGAAATCTTCTGAAACTCGATGTCGTCCCGCCACTGGGTGTAGCCATAATCCACGGGTACCGGGCCAAAGGGCGTGGGCACCGTAAAATCATCATCTTTGCGTATGCGCGTGTGATAAAACTGTAACGACCACTCATTTTCGGGATCAAGCACGCGCCGGAACTTCACCTGAAAATGTTCCGTGCCAACATCCAATCCACGCACAGGATCAATGAAATCTGTATTTAAAGTTACCCC
>JBPPMF010000381.1:0-2299 GCA_051305915.1 Thiobacillus sp.
GACCGGGGCCGAAAACACGGCGGATCTGGTGCGGCTGGCAGTCCTCGCGGGCGTCATCAGCGCGCCAACTGAGCAGTAATCTCCATGTTGGACCACCCCAGTTCGCACGGGTGCAGTCGCGCCAATGCGGATGATTTTCGAGAGATGCAGCAGGTTTTCGGTTGGATGTCGGCCGTGAGTTCGGCCTTTCAGCAACATCGCCGTTGCAAAGGAAGAGGCGTCCTGCCCACAATGGGCTGTTCCTGGTGAAGGGATTCGCCAATTGCGAGGAAAGGACGCCTCAATGGATTATTCTACGGTTCCGTGCGGGTTTCCGCCAACGCCGCCCTGGTCTTTGCTGCCGGTGGAAATCCACAGGCTGCTGCTGGAGCCCATCCAGCGGATTGTCCAACTGATCCTTCAATTCCGCGCCTCCGAGGCGACTGCCCAGTCCACCCATGAATTCGAGCAGCGACTGTTCGAGGCGCTCCGCGAGGTCGGACGATGCATCGTCGAATGGGTTTACAACGACCGCGAGCCCGCTGGGCCGGAGATGCTGCCCGCCCAAATCCAGGTTACCGGGGTCTTCTACCGGCGTCATGGGCACAAGACGGCCAACCGGAAAGTCGCCACCTTGTTCGGCACCATCACCCTCCTGCGATTTGGGTATCGGCCCGTCGAAGAGATCGTCCCTTGCATCTTTCCCCTGGAGATCCGCCTGGGGCTGGAGTGCGCCCGGGCCACCCCCGCTCTGGCCGACCGCGTGGGACGGCTTGCCGCCTGCGGCACCCAGCAAACGGTCCTGGCGAGCCTCCGTCGCGACCACGCCGTGAACTGGTCCGTCCATGTGCTGCGAAAGGTGACCGCCTCGCTGGCCGGCGGCATGGAGGAACATCGCCACAAGGCCCAGGCGGACCAGTTGCTGGAGCTGCTGAAAAGGGCTTCGGCCAGCCGGGGCGGCCGCCAGCCGGTCCTGGCCGCGGGACGCGACGGCATCTTTGTGCCCATTCGCGGCCAGTCGTGCTGGCGTGAAGGCGCGGTGGCCACGGTGTCGGTCCTTGATCGCCGGGGACAACGTCTGGGAACGGTGTATCTTGGACGCATGCCCGAGGCGGGACAACAGACATTGAGCGATCAAATGACGTCGCTTCTGCGGGAGGTGCTCACACGCTGGCAGGGCCCCTTGCCCCGGCTGGCGTACATCACGGATGCCGGCCACCACCCGACGGAGTATTACGAGCAGGTGCTGTGCCGGATGGCCAACCCCCGCGACCCGCGCCTGACCCTGCGGTGGGAATGGATTGTGGATTACTATCACGCCTGCCAATACATCAGCAAGCTGGCGGAGGCTCTGCTGGGGGAAGGCCGGGAGGCACTGGCGTGGGCGGCGAAAATGCGGCGCTGGCTGAAACGCAAGCCTCAGGGGATTCATCGCGTGCTGCATTCGGCCGCGGCCCTGCGGCATCGGCGGGGTCTGCAAGGACTGGCCGTTGAGTACCAGAGGGCGTATGCCTACCTGCGGGAGCGCATCGCCCACCTGAACTACTGTTCATACCGGAAGCGGCACTTGCCGATTGGCAGCGGTGTCACCGAAGCGTGCTGCAAGACGGTCTTCACGCAACGGATGAAGCAGTCTGGCATGTCCTGGGAGATCGCCAGCGGCCAGGCCATCGTCGAGCTTCGGGTGATTCACCTCAGCGGGATCTGGGACTCCGTGCGTGAGGCTTATCTGAAATCCAAGGACTGGCCGGTTCTGCGAACTCAACTGCAAAACTCTCCCAAGCCGTGCAAAAAACCCGCGTAAACCGGCGCACTGGGCCGACTCCACCCGTTCACGAAGGCCGAGTCCTTCAGGTTGTGCCCGAAGAAACCCTGCGAGATGCAATTCACGCCCCGGCAGTTGTACAGGATGACGCTGTTGTACTTGGTCCTGTCGCCGACGTAGGACTGGTGGAAGTCGGGGTGCGCTCCGGTCTTGCCCGGGTTGATGTCGTCCACCGAGCAGTTGATGGCGGTCTGCACGCCGGTGAAGGCATCGGATGTGATCTTCACGATGCGGTGGTTGCGCATCAGGACCGCTCCCGGGCCATTGTCCATCTCCGTAGTGAGCCCGCCGGTGACGTAGGGGACGTAGCGGTTGCCGAAGGCCACGCCGCCGCCCTCCCATCGGCCCTTGCGGTTGTACAGGCGGCAGTCGTCCAGCCAGACGCCGCTCTTGCCCTGCTCGCCGGAGAGGATGGTGTTGTACTTGCGGCTGGGGGGATCGCTGTAGAGGCTGAGGTTGCGGAAGCAGAGCTTGTCGGTGCCTGGCCGGCCCGGA
>JBPPMF010000017.1:0-17659 GCA_051305915.1 Thiobacillus sp.
CCTTCTACTCGACGGGATGCGCGATTCCTTCTGCATGGTCGCGAGCGACCTTACCGCGCAGAAACGCAACGACGCGATTCTTGCTGACGAAAGACTCCCGCGCGCGATTCTGGAACAGGCCCCCGACGCGATTGTGATCTGCGACGAGAACGGACGGATCATTCGCGCCAGCAAGCAGGCGCAAGCGTTCTACAGCGAGAACCTCCTCGGACAACGATTCGAGCACGCCTTTCCTCTGCGCCAGCGGGATGGCACTGTGTTTTACCCTGTCGGCGCCATCGACACGAACCATCGCCAATCGGTAGAGGCCAGGCTGGAATACAACGGGCAGGCGCTCGATCTTCTGGTGAGTGTCGGCCGCCTGAAGGGCGCACGCAACGAACTGCTCGGCAGCGTGGCTACGCTGACCGACATCACCGAGCGCAAGCGGGCAGTGCAGGAATTGCGCGAAAGCCAGCAGCGCCTCAACGGCATCGTTTCAACAGCGATGGACGCGATCGTGACGGTGGACGATAAACAACGCATCGTGCTCGCCAATCCTGCCATCGAGGGGATGTTCGGCTACACGGTTACCGAGCTGCAAGGGCAGCCGCTGGGGCTGCTGATACCCGAGCGCCTCCGCGCAGCGCATACGGCACACATCGCGGCATTCGGCGAAAGCGGCGACAGCAGCGACTGCAGCCGCAGGATGGGCGGATTACGGCCGGTCGTCGGCCTGCGCAGGAACGGCGAGGAATTCCCGATCGAAGCGTCCATTTCCCAGGATGTGTCGACCGGGCGGCGGTACTTCACCGCGATTCTGCGCGATATCACCGAGCGCATACAAAGCGACGAGCAGATTCTCCGCCTCAACCGGGTCTACGCGGTATTGAGCGGCATCAATGCGCTGATCGTGCGCGTCCGCGACCGCGATGAGCTGTACCGGGAGGCATGCCGGGTCGCGGTCGAGGTAGGCGGGTTCCGCATGGCCATAATCGGCATCGTGGACCGGGGTACGCAGAAGGTTGTCCCAGTCGCCTCGATGGGCAAGGACGAGGCGCTCGTCAGCGCCATCAACAGCCTCTTGTCGTCGGGTGGGCTTGCTGCAAACACCATGCTCGCGCGGGCGATCAGAGAGAAAAAACTCATCGTCGCCAACGACTCGCAAAGCGATCCCCAAGTTGAATTTGGCAAGGAATATGCCGAAGCCGGCGTCCGCTCAAAGATCGTTTTGCCGCTGGTCGTCGCGGATGAAGCTATAGGCTCGCTCGCGCTGTACGCGAGCGAGCGCGACTTCTTCCACGAAGAAGAGTTGAAGCTGTTGACGGAGCTGGCCGGCGACATCGCGTTCGCGATCGATCACCTCGACAAGCAGGCGCGGCTCGATTACCTCGCCTACTACGATGCGCTGACCGGTCTCGCCAACCGCACTTTGTTCCACGAACGTCTGGAGCAAAACGTAGCAAGTGCACATGAGCAGGGACACAAATTTGCGCTCGTCCTCCTGGATATCGAGCGATTCAAGGCGATTAACGATACGCTGGGCCGGGCGGCAGGCGATGACCTGCTCAAGGAGCTGGCCGCGCGCATATCGAGCTATGTGGTGGACGCCGGCCGAGTGGGCCGAATCGACGCTGATCACTTTGCAATCATGGTTCCGGAATTACAGACCGAGGAAGAGCTGGCGCGCCTGATCGAACAACGGGCCGGAGAAATCTTCGGCCCACCCTTCCGCGTCGACGATTCCGAGCTGAGAATTTCCGCCCGCTTCGGAATCGCAATATTCCCCGCTGACGGCGCCAGCGCGGACACGCTGTTCATAAATGCCGAAGCTGCGCTAAAGAAGGCCAAGGCGAGCGGCGAACACTATCTGTTCTACACCCAGGGAATGAACGCGCGCGTTGCAGAAAATCTCACGCTGGAAAATCAGCTGCGCCAGGCGCTGGAGCGAGGCGAATTCGTGCTCCATTACCAGCCCAAGGTGAACCTGGCGAGCGGCAGGATCACCAGCGCCGAGGCGCTGATCCGCTGGAACGATCCGCGCACCGGCCTGGTGCCGCCGGGCCGCTTCATCCCGATCCTGGAAGAAACCGGATTGATTTATGAAGTCGGGCGCTGGGCGCTGCATCAGGCCATCGCGGACTACCTGCGCTGGCGCAACGCGGGCCTGGCTGCGGTGCGCATCGCGGTGAACGTGTCTGCGCTGCAACTGCGCCATCACGGCTTCATCGACGAGGTCTACCAGGCAATCGCTATCGACCCGCAGGCGGCGGCTGGTCTGGAACTGGAGATCACCGAAAGCCTGATCATGGCAGACATCCAGATCAATATCGCCAGCCTGCAGACGATCCGCGCCCTGGGCGTCAGCATCGCCATCGACGATTTCGGTACCGGCTTCTCCTCGCTCAGCTATCTCGCCAAACTGCCGGTGGACACGCTGAAGATCGATCGTTCGTTCGTGATCGACATAACTACCGGGTCGCAGGGGCTGGCGCTGGTGTCCACCATCATCAACCTGGCGCATGCGCTGAATCTCAAGGTGGTGGCGGAAGGGGTCGAAACCGAGGAGCAATCGCGCCTGCTGCGCGTGCTGGGCTGCGACGAAATACAGGGCTTTTTATTCAGCCAAGCGGTGCCGGGCGAGATTTTTGAAACAAGGTTCCTGGCTCCGCCGCCCACTGTGGTACATCGAGATTTGTGACGGTGCAGACATGCACGCGATCGCAGCCGAACTGAATGCGGGCATCTACTTTACGCTACTTTACGCGCCCCCCTACCATTCCTCGGAGGGGGCTGAACGAAAACAGCAACGGCTTGCTGCGGCAGTATTTCCCCAAGGGCATGAGTTGATTGACATGGCCGATGAGACTCAACCACCGCCCACGCAAAGTGCGGGGATTTAGCTCCCCCGCACGAGGCATTCTTCGGGACGGAAATGCGCTACACCAACACCCCAAAAAGTTGCACTTCGAACCTGAATCCACGCTCGAAAATCCTTACTGGAGCTGGTGGCATAAATTGCGGCGCCCCCAAGACGATCGCATTCACGCCATGCTGGCATCCTTGCTGTCGCCGACTGATGCCTGGATGACTTCGCGTGCGATTGCCGTCTCCTGCTCTGTCCGGGTCTCTGCCACCAGCACGACCTGACCACTGGCGATCGCATCGCCGATCAGGTCAGACAACCAGCCGTCCTTGTCACCGGCACCCGGCGTGGCACCGGCTGCCGCACCGATCAGGCCACCAATGCTGGCACCCCAGCCCAGCATCATCAGGGGGGCAACCAAGGGGCTGGCGATGAACAGACTCACGCTTGTCGCTGCCAGTGCCACAGCCCCGAGCGCGCCGACGCCGGTGCCCACTGCGGTGCCGATGGTGGCGTCTACCAGCACGTCCTGCAACACCGCATTGCTGCCCTCTTGAGGCGCGGCGTCGGACGCTGCCGGATCGTTTGCGAAAAGTCGCAGTCGTTCACGTGGCATCCCCTGTTCGACGAGTCGGGAAAGCGCGATTTCGGCATCTTCGCGGTGGGCAAAAAAGCCCGATACGTGGTGGAGGTATTCGTCCATGTTCTTTCTCCTGGGAAGCAATCGATTTCGTACAAAACAAATCGTGTTTCCACACTATCTGACAGCTTCTGAAGCGTCTGTGCGTTGTCGTACAGTTGCAGACCGCTGGTCCCTCACCCTTCTTGCAGTTTATTTGGCTCGTGGACGCGACAGCTTCGGCTGCACCGCCTGTAGCCGGCCGGCACGCAATTCGACCACGGCTTTCGCCACCGCGCGCGCCACATTGCGCGTTTCCTCCTGCAAAGCTTCATCCCGGTCCAGGCTGTCGTGACTGGTGGCATACGGCTCGTAGTAGCCGATGAAACGGTCCAGCCGTGCCTGCACACCGGCGTCGATGAAGCCCATCCAGTCGAGCCAGTCCGAAAGAGCGCGGCGCGAGCCTTCGATTCCGGCCACGTCACCGTGGACGATTAACCCGTAGGCGCGCCCTGCCAGGTGCTGCGGATAGTCCCAGCCGGCCATCTCGAGTGCTTTTGCCTTGCCGGGATGCTTGCCCGAGGTTGAGGTGGGATCGGGGTTGCCGCCGTCGGCGCACACCAGGCGGTCGATCATCAGCTTCAACGGGCTGGGGCTCTGGTACCAATACACCGGCGAGACGATGATCACCGCATGGGCGGCGGTCCAGCGCTCGTAGATCTCGGCCATCCAGTCATTGGTCTGGTCGAGCGCGTGGTTGGGGTAGCAGCTGCACGGCCAGTTGCACAGGGGCATCGCGGTGGACGCACAGCCCTTGCAGGGATGGATCTTGCGGCCGTATTCGGAGGAGAGCAGGCTGAGGTCGAGCACGTCGGCCTGGATATCGGCCTGCTCCAGGGTTTCGCGCGCGATCCCTAGCAGCCGGAAGGTCTTCGACATCTCGCCCGGGCAGGTGCCATCATTGCGCGCCGAGCCGCAGACCAGCAACACCCGGGACGGGTTTGCCGGGTCGGTCCAGCGCCGTTGCACCGCGTCAATGCGCTGTTTCGTGGCAATCCACTCAGACGAAACGTCGCAGTCTGGATCGGCATAGCCCGGGCCCGCCTTCTGCGTGAAGGGGGATTTGCGGTACTCGCTGTGGGCCTGCCAGGCGATCTCTTCAAGGCGGGCAATGGACGCGTCTTCGGCACGGAACGCCGGATCGATGAAGGAGGCTCGAAACCGGGTGCTGAACTCGGCACGTGTAAGAGGGGCCGGTGCCTGGCCCTTGCGGATTTCAATCATGATGGCTTCCTTTTTCCGCCAGGCTGACAAGGCAGAGGCGCGTGGACGTAACGGTTTTCATGGGGGAGGCTCTCCATGTGAAGCGACGTTGAAGGACTGGCGAGCGGTCGTCTATACGGTGCCGAACGAAATAGAGCGGGAGGCTTCTAGGCCCGTGGCAGATGCCTGCGGTAACGCTTGAAGCGGCTCATCAGCGGCTTGACGCTGGTGCCGTGGACCAGAATCGAAAGCGTGACGGCAATCAGCGTCAACTGGATCAGATCCAGGGCCATATCTTCGGGAAGGCCATGCTGGATGGCGAACATCAGGTAGTACAACGAACCGATGCCACGCACCCCGAACCAGCCGACCATGCCGCGTATCGGCCACGCCGTGCGTGTGCCCAGCAGGCCGACGAAGACGCTCGCCGGGCGCGCCACCAAGAACAGGAACAGGGCGAGTCCCACCGCACGCCAGTTCCAGGAGTCGAGAAACAGCGTGCCGCCGATCAACAGGATGAGCACCAGTTCCGAGAGCCGTTCCAGATGTTCCTTGAATACCAGTGACCCCTCGCTGACGGTGGGCGCCGGCGCGGCATCGGGGACTGCATTTTCTGCTTCCGGTTCGATGTGATCGGTTTGTCGCGCCGCCGGCTTTTCCTGAACGGCGCTGTTCATATCGATGCCGTCCTGATCGGTGCTGGCAAGTTTAAGTTCGGTCTGGCGCAGCGCGACGGCAGCGAAAAATACCGCCAGAAATCCCCACGCATCGGCCCACACGCTCAGGCCGTACACCACGCCGATCAGGCCGAGTCCGAGGAAATCATCCATCAGCTTGTGCCGGGGGGGATGGCCACGCAGCTTGTGCGCCAGATAGGCCAGTGCGGCGCCAGACATCACCCCGATGGCGATTGCCGCCGCCGTGGCCCACAGCACATCGACCAGCGCCCAGCGCAGGCCGAACTCGCCGAGCTCGTGCAGCCCGAGCAAACCCATCCCCAGCATCACAAACGGAAAAGCGCTGCCATCATTCATCCCCGCTTCGCAGGTCAGGGTGAAGCGAAGCTGATCGCGGTCACCGGGATGACGAGTCTGGACATCGGTCGCCAGCACCGGATCGGTGGGTGCCAGGATAGCGCCCAGCAAGACGCCCGCGCCTAGCGGCAGGCCAAGCAGATAATAGGCGAAGGCGGCGACCAGCCCGACGCTGACCGCCATTGAGACAGAGGCCAGCAGAACCGGCGTGCGCCAGCGGGCGAAGCTGAACGGAACGGGCATTTTGACGCCGGCGGAAAACAGCGAAATCAGCACCACCACTTCCGTCAGCACTTCCAGTAGCGCCGATTCCTTGAGCGGGTTGAAGTGAAACAGATTGAGTACCGTCGGCCCGACCAGCAGCCCCACGGCCAGATAGACAATCGCCGGGGTGACCGGCAGGCGCTGGAGCAACGGGGCCGTCAGGCCCCGGGCGAGTAGCAGGCCGCCCACCAGCAAAAACCATTGTGCGTTAGTCATGGTGCGTTCGGTTCATTGAGTGTCCAGTTCGACGTGACTGACTTGGTGGTGTTCATGGGCAATGAATTCGCCAGGCAGGATTCGACGATCCGTCGCACGCCTCGGAGGCGCTGCCTGGAATATTCATTCATTGTGGTTGATCAGCATCTGGCACCTTCAGCGTAGTCAAGATTCAACATTTTTGGGTGTACGCCAGCGTACAGACGCATGGGCTATGCCCGCCTAAGGTGCAGCAGAGACAAGCACATTCATGTGACCACCAAACAGCGGGAAAAACACACGCTGTTTGATCTGGTGCGGCTTGTCAAAAATCGTCTGGTGCCTATAACTCTGACTCGGACACATCATCACACATCACCCGCCGACAGCCGACAGCCGACAGCCGGTAGGTCGACGTGACTCACGCAGGAGATCGATCATGAGCAAAGCAACGACAACGGGTAATTCTGGAAAACGCAAACCGGAAAAAGGCGCCACTCCGGCCAAAGGCACACACCAGGCTGCCGGCGGCGAGCTGCACCAAGTCGCGGGGGGCGAGCACCCAGCGCTCACCACCAACCAGGGCCTCTCCCTTTCCGATAATCAAAACTCGCTCCGGGCCAACCCGCGCGGCCCGGCGCTGCTGGAGGATTTCATCCTCCGCGAAAAAATCACCCATTTCGATCACGAGCGGATTCCCGAGCGCATCGTTCATGCGCGCGCGACGGGCGTGCATGGCTTCTTCGAGCTGACCGCTTCCCTCAAGCAATACACCACGGCCCGAATCCTCACCGAAGTGGGCGCGAAAACGCCCGTATTCACGCGCATCTCGACCGTCGCCGGCGGTGCGGGTTCGGTCGACACGCCGCGTGACGTGCGCGGATTCGCCGTCAAGTTTTACACCAAGGAAGGCAACTGGGATCTGGTCGGCAACAACATCCCGGTTTTCTTCATCCAGGACGCCATCAAATTCCCCGACCTCATCCATGCCGTCAAAATGGAACCCGACCGCGGCTTCCCGCAATCGGCGACCGCGCACGACACCTTCTGGGATTTCATTTCGCTCACGCCTGAATCCATGCACATGGTGATGTGGATCATGTCGGATCGCACCCTGCCGCGTTCGCTGCGCATGATCGAAGGCTTTGGCGTGCACAGCTTCCGCCTGATCAATGCCGCTGGCGAATCGACTTTCGTCAAATTCCACTGGCGTCCCAAGCTCGGCCTGCAGTCCACCATCTGGGACGAGACCGTCAAGATTTCCGGCGCCGATCAGGATTTCCACCGCCGCGACATGTTCGACGCCATCGCAGCCGGCAACTCTCCCGAGTGGGAATTCGCGGTGCAGCTGTTCACGCAGGAACAGGCCGACAGCTTCCCGTTCGATCACCTGGACGCCACCAAGCTGATTCCGGAAGAACTGGTGCCGCTGAAAGTGATCGGCCGCATGGTGCTGGATCGCTGGCCGGACAATTTCTTCGCCGAAACCGAGCAGGTCGCTTTCTGCCCGTCGCATGTGGTGCCGGGCATCGATTTCTCGAACGATCCGCTATTGCAAGGCCGTTTGTTCTCTTATCTCGACACCCAGCTTTCGCGCCTGGGTTCGCCCAATTTCCACCAGATCCCGGTCAATGCGCCCAAGTGCCCGTTCGCCAACCACCAACGCGACGGCCATATGCAGATGGCACAACCAGCAGGCCGGGTTGCGTATGAGCCCAACTCCCTCTCCGACACCTCGCCGCGCGAAGTGCCGCAGGGTTTTCATAGCGCCGCCATCGCGGAAAGCGGCAATAAAGGCCGCATCCGCGCCGAGAGCTTTGCCGACCACTACAGCCAGGCGCGGCAGTTCTATCTCAGCCAGACCGCGCACGAGCAGGCGCATATCGCCTCGGCGCTGGTGTTCGAGCTGTCCAAGGTCGAGCATCCGCACATCCGCGAAGCCATGGTCGGCCACCTGCTTCATATCGAAAAGGATCTGGCCAAACGCGTCGCCACAGGGCTCGGGTTCGACAGCATGCCCGATGCGCCGGTGGCGGCAGCACCCGTGAAGAAGATGCTACCTTCGCCCGCATTGCAGATCATCGGCAAGATGAAGGACACCCTCATGGGCCGCGCGGTCGGCATCCTGATTGCGGATGGCTCGGACGGCGCCGCCATCAAGAAGATCAAAAAGGCCGCGATTGATGCGGGCGCCAGCGTGAAGATCATCGCGCCCAAAGTGGGTGGCGCGAAGCTTGCCGACGGCTCGATGCTGGCGGCTGATGGACAGTTGGCGGGCACGCCTTCCGTGCTGTTCGACGCCGTCGCCGTCATTCTTTCCGACAAGGGCGCAAAAGCCCTGTCGATGGAAGGCGCTGCGATCGATTTCGTGCGCGATGCGTTCGGCCATCTCAAGGCCATTGCCGTCGACCAGGGCGGCCAGGCGCTGCTGAAAAAGGCGAATGTCGGACACGACGCAGGCGTCGTGGATGTCAACGACAAGAACGCATTTATTGCTGCGGCCAAAACGCGTCAATGGGACCGGGAAAAATCCGTTCGAACCTTGGCATAAAAACGATGTAAACAATCAGGAAAATCCCAACTCGAATCCCAATCCTAGTGGGGCTTTTTTCCTGCGGGGGTGCACCCGAAGGGCACAAGTACGGGCACACGAGCCGTGGCCCAGTCAACCAAGCTGGATTCCGGCGTACGCCGGAATGACGAAATTTAAACATCAGTTGGGTGGATGAATAGTGGCAATTCAATTACGTTAAAAAGGAGGATCGTACATGGATAAGTATGCAAGGTTTGGCACGATGATTGTGGTCGCAACCGTCGTCATGTTGGGACTTATGTACTTGAACACCTACAGCTTGGAGCATCTGTTCTTTAGCGAGACACGTGCCTATATGGCGCTCGTGATGGGGGCGGCAATGGCCGTCATCATGCTGGGGTTCATGCTGAGCATGTACACCAACCGACAAGCGAATATTGCTATTGTCGTTGGCAGTTCCATCGTATTCGCCCTCACGCTCTGGCTCGTCCGCAGCCAGCAGACCGTTGAGGATATTTCCTGGATGAAAGCCATGATTCCGCATCACTCGATCGCGATCCTGACCAGCGAGCGTGCGCATATCTCAGACCCGCGCGTCCGGGCGCTGGCAGATAGCATCATCGAGGCCCAGCGCAAAGAAATTGATGAGATGAAGGCGCTGATCAAAGACCTTGAGAATAAGTAATAGCGATTGGACGCTAACGAAGCACTGGGTATTAGACCATCCCATTTAAGGAGATTAACCATGAATAATGCAGTAGACACAGCACACGAAAATGAAGATCTGATTTACGACGCGGTCAAAGACTTGACCAAAGACGAGCTTGATCAAACAGTCAGGAAAAATGCTGCAGCCAGAAACTTTGATCTGACCGACGAACACCTGAGTGTGATCCATTCATTGATCGAACACTATCAGCGTGATTGCAAGACGCGCGACTGTCTTGCCGCGCATGAACATATGCGTTTCCTCGAAGACGCATACGAATCCAAAGGCGGCAGCAAATATCTTTACAGGTTGTTTGACGCCATGCCGGGTACGCGCGGTGTGCTCATGCCGATTCATGAGCTCGCCGGTTTGCCTCCGCTGAGACTGGAAACGGATGAGGGTTTCGGGACGGCATTTTGAACAGGGTCGCGGACAGTTCGCTGTTGCGTCGTTGATGGCTGGTGAGCCAACCTGGCGCGATTGATGGGTTCAGGTTGAAATCCGGCGTTCGCCCATGATGAGCCCGCGCCTGACCTCACAGCATTATCTGGATAGCGGCCAACGCACTTGCCATGCCGATGATGGCAGCGAGATTCCGTGTGAAGGTTCCGGCCAGGACGCAGCGTTTGCCGTCGGCGCGCCCTGGCCGGAACCTCGCTTCGAGGAGCGCGACGACGAGGTCACGGATCGGCTGACCGGCCTGGTCTGGTGTCGTAATGCCAGTCTCGCGGAATTCCCCCTCACCTGGCATGAAGCACTGGATTTCGTCGCGACCATGAACCGCGAACAGCGCTTCGGCCAGCGCGATTGGCGCATGCCCAATCGCCGCGAATTGCGTAGCCTGCTCAGCCTGCAAACCAGATTGCCGGCCTTGCCTGAGCAACATCCGTTCATCGATGTGTTCAACGGCTGGTACTGGACTTCGACGACGGCGGCCATCAGCCCAGCGCACGCCTGGTACGTGGCGCTCGATGGCGCGCGCATGTTTTTCGGCGGCAAAGATCAGTCCTTCATGCTGTGGCCGGTGCGCGGCGAAGGTCTGGGTGTCGTCCCGCGCACCGGCCAAGGCCTGTGCTACGACGCCGCCGGCAAAGTCATTGCATGCACTGGCTCCGGCCAGGACGGCGAGTGGCGTGTTGGCGCGCCGTGGCCCGAACCCCGCTTTGAAATGCTTCAGACCGGCGTGCTGGATTGTCTCACCGGCCTGCGCTGGCGCCGCAGCGCGAATCTCACCCCGCAACCGGTTCTCTGGGGTGAGGCATTGGCAGCGGTGGCCAAACTTAACCAGGAAGGCGAGGGCAGTGCCTGGCGGCTGCCCACGATCAACGAACTGGAATCACTGGTGGATTGCGCCACCCACAGCCCGGCCTTGCCATCCGGACATCCTTTTGCCGATGTGCAGGACATTTACTGGTCGTCTACCACCAGCCTGTTCGAGCCCGATTGGGCTTGGGCCCTGTATCTGGAGAAAGGCGCGACGGGGGTGGGTCAAAAGCGGTTCGCACAATTTTCGGTATGGGCCGTGGCAACGGTCGATTGAATTCTGGTGGGGTCAGGCTTGATTACAGCCTGATCGGGCAGCCGACGCTCCGTTCATCGGTCGATGTAGATGGTCACCGCCCGCATTCATTCGGCCCGCCGATCGAAAACGAGCCTTAAGGTTTCAGATTGATGCTGGCCCCGTCAGCGCGTCGAAGCCGGAGACGACGTCGAACAGTTCCGCGTCGATGCCGCTCTGGCGGATCCGGTGAAAGCTTCCGTTGAGGTCTTCCAGCAGATCGTCGATGTTCTTGTCGGCGCGTTGCATCGCCGCCAGGCGGCTTGCATTCTCACTGGCCAGCGACTCAGCGCAGGCCCTGAACAGAGAAACGAACAGATACTCGCGGATCAGCGCCCGCAGGGTCGCGGTCTCGTCGCCCATCACCTCGGGCAGGTTCTCAGTCGGCCAGGGTAACTCGACAAGTTTGTGGCGCCAGGTTTCATCCAGGGGCAGCAAGCGCTGCTGGACGGGTTCATAAATCGCACCGGAGGTGGGGCGGTTGTAGAAAAGATGAAGCTCGCCGATATCACCCTGGCTTTGGTGCGCCTCGCTCTCGATGAGAATCCGCCCGACCAGTGGCGTGATGGCCTGAACGGAATTCGGCACGGCGTGGAGCCCGGCCAGCGCCAGGCCCGCATCCGCCAGGCGCCCATGCACACGCTCGCCGACCGCCCAGACCCGGTGTTTGCCGGGCAACTCGGCGAGGGCCTTCATCGCGAAATCGGCCACCACGTCGTTAAAGCGGCCAACCAGACCCTGATCCGTGCCGAACACGACCGCGCCGACGGACCCCTCATCGGGATGTGCTGTGCTTTCCGTGATCGGCGCCGCCGCATTTTTCCGGAAACAGATGCTCAAGCCCAGTTCCACGCTGCGATAGTAGTGGCCCAGGGCGCGCACCGATTGCTCGTATTGGTTGATGTTCGAGGCGGCCAGGGCCTTCATCGTGCGTACGACGGATTGCAGATCGCCGGCGCTGCCGATCTTGCGGCGCAGGCTGGCCGTGGTGTTGCTCATGACTGCTCCGAGGGGTATCGCCCAGTCGTCTGGCGCACTTTATCGCTCCGCGCGCCCCAGCGTGCTTTCAATCATTCGCGCCAGTTTGTCGGCGGCGCCGTCGACGGCCTGGTCCAGACTCGCCGCCGTGTGGGTAACCGCCATGGGCTGGCGGCCCTCGATGCGGGCTTCCATCATGCAGCGCTTGTCGTGCTGGCCGCTCTTGTCGGCGTTCTCGTCGCTCAGGTGCAGCTCCACTCGCGTGATGTGATCGCTGAATCGACTCAGGGCATTCTCCACTTTGTCGCGCAGTGGCGCCGCCATCGTCTCATCGATTTCGATGTTGCTGTCGGTGTTAATCTGGATTTGCATGGATTGCTCCTGAGGATTGGGTTGGATTGGGTGTGGCCTCGGGCTCGGCTTGAGGCTGGTCTTCATCCGTTCGACGTCGGGTTGGGGTTCGGCTGTCGTTTCAGCCATCTGTTCAGGCGCGGGCTTGGGGTCCGCTTGGGACAGAAAGTCTTCGAGCGCGGCGCGGCCAATCTCGACGATGCTTGCGCGGTCTTCGTCGCTCAGTTTGTCGGCACCATCGAAGCGCGCGCTCACCTCGTCCGGAATGTCCGCCGCTGCCTCGCGCACCGCCTGCTCGGCGGCGGCCATCTGGTCGAGCGGCACCGGATCGAACAATTTTGCGGTCAATGTCAGCAGGACGGTTATCTGCTCGGGCACCGAGACCGGGGCGAATTCCGGCTGCTTGAGGCAGGCGCGGATGCGGTGTCCGTAGGTAATGCTCTGGCGGGTGTCGTCATCCAGTCGGGCGCCGTAGCGCGCAAAGGTCTCGAGTTCCTCGAACTGGGCGTAAGCCAGCTTAAGGTCGCCCGCCACCATGCGGTAGGCCGCCCGCTGGGCTTTGCCACCGACGCGCGACACGGATTGACCGACATCGACCGCGGGCAGCACACCCAGTTCGAACAGCGACGGCGAGAGGTAGATCTGACCATCGGTGATGGAGATCAGATTGGTCGGAATGTAGGCAGACATGTTCTGCGCCTCGGTCTCGATGATGGGCAGGGCGGTGAGCGAGCCGCCGCCGCGTTCGTCGCTGAGATGCGTCGACCGTTCAAGCAGACGTGAATGGATGTAGAAAATGTCGCCGGGGAAAGCTTCGCGCCCTGGTGGTCGGCGCAACAACAGGGATAACTCGCGATAGGCGCGGGCGTGATGGGTAAGGTCGTCGTAAACGATGAGCACGTCGCGTCCCGCTTCCATGAAATGCTCGGCGATGCTGGTCGCGGCGTAGGGCGCGATGTAGGTGAGGCCCGGTGGATCGTTGCCTTCTGTGATCACCACCACCGTGTAGTCGAGCGCACCCTTCTCGCGCAAGGTGGCCACGACCTTGGCCACGGCGGCCGAGCGCTGGCCGATGGCGCAATAGACGCAGAGGACATCCTTGCCGCGCTGGTTGAGGATGGCATCGATGGCAATGGCGGTCTTGCCGGTCTGCCGATCGCCCAGAATCAATTCGCGCTGGCCGCGCCCGACCGGAATCAGCGCATCGACGACCTTGATGCCGGTCTGCAGCGGCACGCTGACCGGCGCGCGGTCCATGATCGGGGCGGCGGGGCGCTCGATCGGCAGGCGCTTGTCCGAGGTGACCCGCCCGTTGCCATCAAGGGGCCGCCCGAGCGGGTCGATCACGCGTCCCAGCAAGCCGTCGCCCACCGCCACGTCCATCACCCGGCCGGTGCGCTCGACCTCATCGCCGGCGTGCAACTGCCAGTATTCGCCGAGCAGCACGACGCCAACTTCGTCCGCGTCCACGTTGAACGCGATGCCGAATACCTCGCCGGGAAATTTCACCAGTTCGTCAAAACCCACACCGGGCAGGCCGGAGATGCGGGCGATGCCGGTGGAGAGGCTACTGATTGTGCCGACCTCGCGCAGGGCGAGTTCTGGCGTGAAGGCCTCGCGCGCCTTGCCGATGCCGGCAAATGCGCGGTCGAAAACATGCTGCAGGGTGGCGGGCGGCACGCTCATGCGCTTTCCGGGTCGGTCTTGGCGGGCGCTTTCAGCAGTTCGCCGACCTGTTTTTCCAGCGTGGCGAGGTAATCCGCGATGCTCCAGGCTACCTTCTGTCCATTCGTGCTGAGTTCGATGCCGCTCACCAGGTCCGGCGCGGTCTCGAAGCGGACGCGGACTTCAGCCGAGAAGGTTTCGTTGAGCGCATTCTGTATCGCCGCGCGTTGCGACTCGGGCAGATCGAAGGTGCTGCGCACGATGGCCGGTTCCGCCGCGTTCTGCAGGGCCGCGGCGAGGCCTTCCTTCGTCTGCGCGTCCATCTCCCGCAGGCGGCGCGTGAACACCTCGCCCATGCGCGCTTCCAGACCAGTTTCGGCAAGATCGCCCAGCGTCTTGCGCGCGATGGAAAAAACCTCCTTGCGCGTCAGCCGCGTGATTTCCTCGTTCAGTGCCTGTTGTTCGCGTTCCAGGGCGTCCTGTCGTTTGACGCGCAGGTCGTCGGCCGCCTGTCGCGCTTCGTCCATCAGCCGCTGATGTTCGGCCTTGACCTCATCCTTTGCCTCACTCAAGCGTTCAGCGTGCTGCCGGTCGAATTCATTGTTCCTGTGGGCAAACGCATCGCGCTCTGATTTCGCCTCGGCCTTTTTTGCCTCGGCATCCGCGAGTTCGGCCGCAATCCGGGCCTCCCGCGCGTCGATGGCATCGAGGATGGGCTGGTAGAGAAAGCGCTTCAGCAACCACACCAGGATGAGAAAGTTGAGCAACTGCGCGCCGACAGTGAACCAGTCGATGAGCATGGCTTATTTCCCGGCGACCTGCGCGATGGCGCTGTTCCAGAACGGGTTGGCGAAGATGAGGATCATCGAGACCACGAAGCAGTAGATGGCCGTGGACTCGATCATCGCCAGACCGACGAACAGGGTGCGGGTGATGGTGGCGGAGGCGTCGGGCTGCTGCGCCAGCGAGGTCAACGCCGTCGCAACTGCGCGACCTTCGCCCAGTGCCGGGGCCATGGTGCCGAAAGCCGTGGTGATGCCGGCGGTGACAATCGAGGCCACCGCGATAAGGGTCAAGCTGTCCATGATGTGTCCTTTGGTTGGTGAATGGGCTGTTTCAAACATCGGGCGCCGGCCCGGATTCCGTTTCAGGCTTGGGCTGGCGCGTCCGCGTGGCGGCCGCGATGTAAACCGCGGCCAGAATGCTGAAGATGTAGGCCTGCACCATGCCGGTGAGCAGGCCGAGCAGGGTCATGACGATGGGGAAGATGAAGGGCGTGATGACCAGCAGGATGGCGATGATCATCGACCCGCTCATCATGTTGCCGAACAGGCGAACCGCCAGCGCCAGTGTGCGGGAGACTTCGCTGATGAGGTTGAACGGCAGCATGATGACCGTCGGACTCACATAGGACTTGAGGTAGCCGCCCAGGCCCTGCTCGGCGATGCCGAACAGCGGCACCGCCACCAGGACGCACAGCGCCAGCGCCACCGTGGTCGACAGCGAAGCCGTTGGCGCCTGGAAGCCGGGGATGATGGTGCACAGGGCCGCCACAGCGATGAACAGGAAGATCGTGCCGATAAAGGCGAGATATTTCCGTGGTTGGCTGAGGCCGACTTCCTCGATCTGTTTCTCGATGGCGGTGACGACGATTTCCAGAAGATTCTGCCAGCGGGAGCGCTGCAGATCCCTGGAAAGTCTGCGCGTGACGAGTTTTGAACCCACCGCCAGCACGAACATCAAGCCCCAGGTGAACACGATGGTGGCGTTGAGCTTCACAAAGTCGTATTGCCAGAAGATCATCTCGTCTGGGCTAAGGCGCATGTCGGGCCTCCGCTGTTCGTGCGTTGGGGGCGGCGATCGGTGGCGGGGTGAGCCAGGTGACGATGAAACGCGCGACGGCAAATCCGAAGAGACATGCCAGCAGCCGCTGCCAATGACCGTCCGAAACAACATAAAACCCGGCGACGACGACGCCTGTCCGCAACAGGAAGCTGCCCAGAAACCAAAGTGCCGGCCGTTTGGACGAAACGCCCTTGCGCACCGTCCACCACAGGCCGCCGAAGAAAATCGCGCCCATGATCAGGCCCGCCACCCCCGCCAGACCCGGCATCAAAGCTTCACTCATCATTTGCCTCCTGTTCCTCGCGCATGGCCTGCTCTTCACGGGTGATCCAGCGCCAGGCATTGAAACAGCCGACCGCCAGCCCGGCCACCAGCAGCGCCAGCGTCCAGGAGCGGCCGCCCGGATAGTGCTGGTCCAGCCACAGCCCGAGCGCCGCACCGAGCAGCGTCGGGATCGCCACCGACCAGCCGATCAGGCCCATCATGCCGAGACCGAACCAGATGCCCGCGGTGGTGTGCCGCCGCGCCCTCAGCTTGCGCGCCGCCTTGGCGCCGACCTGCCCGGCCAGGTCCGCTTGGTGGTTCAAGGGAGCCTTCGGCGCGTCATTCATGGCGAAAGGCCTCGAAGCGACGCAGAAATCCCGATTCCAGTTTAGCCATGACCGCGCGCACCTTGTGCTCATGCTGGTTCAGGGCCAGATACTCCTGCGCCACCGCATCGCGCAGTTGGTCAAGGTCGGCGCCGCCCAGCGCCCGACGCACGGACACCAGCACGTCCGGGCCGGTCTTGACCAGCACGCCTTCATCCACGGCCACAAAAACTTCCCCGTCGGACTCGGTTTCGTAGATCAGGATGCCCGGCACCAGCGCCGCCACGCAATCGAGCCGGCGCGGCAGCAGACCGAACGCGCCTTCGCGCGTTTCCGCGACGATGCGCGACACGCCGGTTTTCTCGGCGAAGACCTCGAAAGGCAAGAGCACCTTAAGATTCATGCGTGTCTGCGGCATGCTCGTCCTTCGCTTCGGGCTTTGATTTTTGCTTCACCTCGCCGATCGCCCCGATCATGTAGAGCGCGCTCTCCGGGGTGTCCTTGAATTCATCGCGCAGGATGCGCTCGCAGCCGTCGAGCGAGTCTTCCAGGCTGACCAGTTTGCCTGTGAGGCCGGTGAACTGCTCGGTGGTGAAGAACGGCTGGGTGAGAAAACGCTCCAGACGGCGGGCCCGGGCGACCACCTTGCGGTCCTCCTGCGAAAGCTGCTCCAGGCCGAGCATGGCGATGATGTCCTTGAGTTCCGCATATTGCGCCAGGGTGCGGCGGATTTCCTGGGCCAAAGCGTAATGGCGGGTGCCGACGACGCCGGGCGTGGCCATCTTGGAACTGGATTGCAGCGGGTCGATGGCCGGATAGAGGCCTTCGCTGGCGCGCTTGCGCGACAGCACGATGGACGCGGAAAGATGCGAAAAGGTGTGCACCGCCGCCGGATCGGTAAAGTCGTCCGCCGGCACATACACCGCCTGGAGCGAAGTGATGGCGCCGCTATCGGTGTTGGAGATGCGCTCCTCCAGGCCCGACAACTCGGTGCCCATGGTCGGCTGATAACCCAGCCGCGACGGCATCTGTCCCATCAGGCCGGAGACTTCCATGCCAGCCTGGATGAAGCGAAAGATGTTGTCGATGAGCAGTAACACATCGCGATGCTCGTCGTCTCGGAAGGATTCGGCCATCGTCAGCGCGGCGTGCCCGACCCGAAACCGGCTCCCCGGCGGTTCGTTCATTTGACCGAAGACCATCGTCATGT
>JBPPMF010000039.1:0-10468 GCA_051305915.1 Thiobacillus sp.
CGTCTGCAACTCGCGCGCGAGACGGTACGCCGCGCGCATTTGCATGGCGCGCGCGTGCTGGTCAACGGCAGCCCCGATCTGGCACACGCGGCGGGCGCCGATGGTGTACATCTCGATTCGTCCGCTGCCGCTGCTTTGGCCGAGCGTCCCGATTACGCCGCGCCGGATTCTTTTCTGGTCGGGGTGTCGTGCCACGATGGTGCCGAACTGGCGCACGCCGCGGCAATCGAAGCCGACTTCGCGCTGCTGTCGCCGGTGCTGCCCACGCTCACCCACCCGGGTGCGGCCACGCTGGGCTGGGACGCTTTTTCCACGCTTGCCGCCGCCAGCCCGATTCCGGTATACGGCCTCGGCGGGCTGGGGCGCGACGACGTGGCGCTGGCGCAGTCCCGCGGGGCGCACGGCGTGGCGCTGCTGCGCGGGGCGTGGACATGAAACGGATCATCACGCCGCTGCTGCTGGTGGTCGCGCTGGTGGCAATCGCGGTGGCGGGCTACTGGCTGAAGCGCCCGGCCGAAGCCGTGGCGATCCGCTGCGCCGACCCGCTGGCCGGCTGCGCCTTCAGCCACCTCGGCGTGACAGCGAGCGTCCGCTTTTCGGTGCAGCCGGCGCCGCTGGAGGCATTCGAGCTGAGCGTCCGTGCAGCGAACGCGACCCGGGTCAGCGCCGAATTCCAGATGGTCAGCATGGATATGGGCTTCAATCGGTACGACCTGCGGGCGGCCGGAAACGACACGTTCACCTCGAAAGTGACCCTGCCGGCGTGCATCAGCGGCCGCCGCGACTGGATATTGTTCCTCGACGTCGACGGAACACGTTACGCGCTGCCTTTCAGCACCCAGTAAAATGCCATTCATGCAACCGTCACAATCCGGCGCATATAATTGGCAGAGAATTTTATAGAGATGAACATCATGCCCACTGAACACACCTACAAGCAGTTCGACGCCGAACTGGAAGCCGTGCGCGCCAGCGTGCTGAAAATGGGCGGCCTGGTCGAAGAACAGATTACCAATGCGGTGGAAGCGCTCATCTCGGGCAACATGGAACTGGCCGGCCAGGTGGATGCCAACGACCACCACGTCAACGCGCTGGAAGTGGCGATCGACGAGGACTGCACCCACATCATCGCGCGCCGCCAGCCGACCGCATCCGACCTGCGCATGGTGATGATGGTGGTGAAGACCATCACCGACCTCGAGCGCATCGGCGACGAAGCGGCCAAGATTGCACGCATGGCCAAGTTGATCCACCAGGCCGAGCGCATCAGCCTGCCGCGCTTCTCCGAAGTGAAATACATGGCTGACCTGGTGCTCGACATGCTGCGCAAGGCGCTCGACGGCTTCGCCCGCCTGGACGCCACCAAGGCGGTGGAAATCGCCCGCCAGGACCAGGCAGTGGACGAGGAATTCCGCCTCAACCTGCGCCACCTCATCACCTTCATGATGGAAGACCCGC
The DNA here is from genome assembly GCA_051305915.1 of Thiobacillus sp. GTDB lineage: Bacteria > Pseudomonadota > Gammaproteobacteria > Burkholderiales > Thiobacillaceae > Thiobacillus. Next base: position 1,459 of record JBPPMF010000039.1, read on the forward strand.
GCACCATTTCGGTCTTCATCGACATCCTGTTCGTTACCAAGGCGATCGAGCGCATGGGCGACCACGCAAAGAACATGTCGGAATACGTGGTCTACATGGTGAAGGGCAAGGACGTGCGCCACACCTCGCTGGAAGAAATCGAAAAAGAAGTCATGTGATTCTTAGCGGTACACATGCAAACGGGCTCCCGCGGGAGCCCGTTTTGCTGTGCGGCAGACGCTTATCTGCTGGGGGGCACATAACCCTGGGCGGCATCGACGTTGCCGCCACCAAAAAAGTAGCGCTCCATCTGCTCCATCAAATAGCTGCGCGCTTGCGGGTCGGCCAGATTGAGGCGGTTTTCGTTGATCAGCATGGTCTGGTGGCGCTGCCAGCCGCTCCAGGCTTCCTTCGACACGTTCTCGAAAATCTTCTTGCCCAGTTCGCCCGGGATCGGTTGGAAGGCCAAGCCTTCGGCTTCGCGCCCGAGCTTCACACAATTCACCATCCGCGTCATTTGCTGCTCCTGAAAATTCAATCGTCCGATTTTAACCCAAGCGGCCTATTGATCAGCACGGCCTCGATACGGCGGGCAAACACGCCCATTTCCTTGGCCGCCTGCTTGTCGCCGCGCGCTTCGGCCACGGCGATGCCCTGCCGATAGGCGGCCAGTGCGTCGCGCCAGGCCTCCATGTCGGTCAGCGCCTTTCCCAGCAACTTCCAGGCGGCGGAATACTTCGGGTCGTGCTCGACTGCGTGGCGCAGATGGTCGGCGGCCCTGGCCGCATCACCCTGCTTGAGGTATTCATTGCCGAGCGAGAACCGCAGCAATGCGTTGTCGCGGCCGGCGGCCAGCATGGCTTCGAAATCGGCAATCGACGGCATCAATCCTCCTTACTTGCGCCAGAACACCGGCGTCAACACCACCAGCAGGGTGAAAAACTCCAGCCGCCCGAGCAGCATGGCAAAGCTGCACACCCATGTCTGGAAATCATTCAATATCGCATAGGTGCTGGCAGGGCCAACCTGCCCTAGTCCGGGACCGGTGTTGTTGACCATGGCAACCACGGCGGTGAAGGACGTGAATACGTCCAGCCCCGATGCGGCGAGGATGAACGACAGGATGACGATGGAGGCGACATAGATGAACAGGAAAGCCAGCACCGCATAGCTAATCTTGGCCGGTACCGTCTGGGTGCCGATTTTGGTGTGGACGATGGCGCTGGGATGCACCAGCTTGATGAGTTCACGGTACACCTGCTTGTAGAGCAGGATCGCACGCAACATCTTGATGCCGCCGCCGGTGGAGCCGGAGCCGGCGATAAAGCTCGACAGGAACAGCATGTACAACGGCGCGAAATAGGGCCAGATGTTGAAATCGGTGGTGGAAAACCCGAGCGTGGTCGCGATGGAAATGGTGTTGAATGCCGCGTAGCGCAGCGCTTCGGGAAAATCCAGGTAAAAGCCCTTGTACAGCAGATAGAAAGTCAGCCCCAGGATGCTGATGCCGAGGACGCCGAAGAACCAGCGGATTTCGGTGTCGAAACGATAGGCCTGCAGGTTGCGCATGCGGAAGGCCATGAAGTGCGTAGAAAAACTGATCGCGGCAATCAGCGCAAACACCATGACGATGATTTCCAGCGTGACGGATTCGAAATAACCCATGCTGGCATCGTGCGAGGAAAACCCGCCCAGGCTCATCACGCTGAAGGCATGCACCAGCGCATCCACCCAGCTCATGCCGCCGGCCCACAGCGCCAGGATACAGAGCCCGGTGATCAGCGCGTAGACCAGCCACAGCCCCTTGGCGGTTTCCGCCATGCGCGGGGTGAGCTTGCTGTCCTTCATCGGCGTCGGCGTCTCCGCCTTGAACAGCTGCCGGCCGCCGACCCCCAGCAGTGGCAGCACCGCGACCACCAGCACGATCACGCCCATGCCGCCGATCCAGTGCATCTCGGTGCGCCAGACATTGAGCGACGGCGGCAGCGCATCCAGCCCGGACAGCACCGTCGCGCCGGTGGCGGTCAGGCCCGACACCGCCTCGAAATAGGCGTCGGTGAAACTGAGATCGGGGATGTACGACAAGAGCGGAATGGTGGAATAAACCGGCAGGATCGCCCAGATCATCACCACCAGCAGAAAACCGTCGCGGGTCTGCAATTCGCGTTTGCCGCGACGGGAGAACAGCCACAGCACCGCCCCGGACAGGAAGGTGATGACAATGGCCTCATCGTAGGCCCGGTGGGCGCCATCCTCCAGCCCCAGCGAAATCGCCAACGGCAGCAGGAACGCTGCTGAAAACATCATCAGCACCTTCGACAGGATGTGAACGACCGGCAGTATTTGCGACATGGCTAAACGGCGGCAAGCCGGGTTCAGAAAAACCCGAAACCGACCTGGAACAGTTTTTCGACCTTGGGAATGATGCGCTTGTTGAGCGCAAACAGAATCAGGTGATCCTCGGCTTCAATCAGGATGTCGTGGTGGGCAATCAGCACCTCCGTGCCACGAATGATGGCGGCGATCGAGGCGCCCTCCGGCAGGGCCACGTCACCAATGCGCCGTCCCACCACCTTGGAGGTCTTGAAGTCGCCGTGGACGATGACTTCAAGCACTTCGGCCGCCCCGCGGCGCAGGCTATGCACCGCGGCCATGTCGCCGCGGCGGATTTTCGACAGCAAGGGGCCGACGGTGGCCTGCGCCGGCGAGATGGCGATGTCAATCTCGCCGCCCTGTACCAGATTGACGTAAGCCGAACGGTTGATCAGGGCAATCACCCGCTGCGCACCCATGCGCTTGGCCAGCAGGGCGGACATGATGTTGTCCTCGTCGTCGTTGGTGAGCGCGCAGAACACGTCGATCGACTCGATGTTTTCCTGCTCCAGCAATTCCTCGTCGGTGGCATCGCCCTGCAATACCAGGGTGCGATGCAACTGGTCCGCCAGCAGTGCGCAAGTGGCCTTGTTATGGTCGATCAGCTTGACGTCGTAATTGCGTTCCAGGGCTGCCGCCAGCCGTCGCCCGATGTTGCCGCCGCCGGCGATCATGACCCGCTTGACGGGGCGCTCCATCCGGCGCAGCTCGCGCATGACCGCGGGAATATCCTGTTTGCGGGCGAGGAAAAACACCTCGTCGCCGGGCTCGATGACGGTGATGCCTTTCGGCACGATGCCACGGTCACGCCGATAGATGGCTGCCACCCGCGCATCGACTTCCGGCATGTGACGCTTGATATCCTGCAGTTCGTGGCCGACCAGCGGTCCGCCATGGTAGGCGCGCACCGCTACCAGCCGCACCTTGCCATCGGCAAAGTCGAGCACCTGCAATGCCTCCGGGTGCTCGATCAGGCGGCGCAGGGTATCGGTGACTTCCTGCTCGGGGCTGATGATGTGATCGACGCCGAAATGCTCGGCCAGGAAATCGCCTTCGGTTTCCAGAAAGTCGTTCGAGCGAATACGTGCGATGCGGGTGGGAATGTTGAACAGGGTGGCCGCCAGGCGGCACGCCACCAGATTGGTCTCGTCGCTCTGGGTGACCGCCACCAGCATGTCGGCGTCGTCCGCGCCGGCCATTTTCAGCGTCGAGGGATAGGCCGCATGGCCGCGCACGGTGCGCAGGTCGAAACGGTCCTGCAATTGAGCCAGCCGCTCGACATCCAGGTCGATCACGGTAATGTCGTTGTTTTCGGCCACCAGGCTGGCCGCAAGGTTGGCACCCACCTGCCCGGCGCCCAGGATGATAATTTTCACGCGATGTCCCTGCGGTTAGAGCTCTTCGTCCAGACGCCGGCCGTGCCGGATATTCAACTGCTTGAGCTTGCGGTAGAGGTGGGTGCGCTCCAGCCCCGACTTGTCGGCGACGCGCGTCATGCTGCCGCCTTCCTGCTGGATCAGGTGTTCGAAATAAATGCGCTCGAAGGCATCGCGTGCCTCGCGCAGCGGGATGTCGAGCGGAATGCCGTGCGCGACAGCGGGGGTCGACTGTTTCATCGGCGCCAGTACCCGGTTGACATCCGAGGCGTCAATTTCATTGGACAGTGCGGTAACTGCCAGCGTGCGCACCACGTTGTTGAGTTGCGGCAGGTTGCCCGGCCAGTCGAAATTGCGCAACTGGTTCAGAGCGGGGGTGGTCAGGCGCCGCACCGGACAAACGCCTTCCTCCACCAGTTGCACCAGCATGTAGTTGGCGATCTCGGGTAGATCTTCGCGATGCTCGCGCAAGGGCGGCACCTGGACAGACAGGCTGGATAGCCGGTAGAACAGGCGGCTGTCGAATTCGCTCGCCGCCACCATGGCATCGAGGCTGCTGCTGCTGGTGCATACCAGACGCGCGCCGCTGCCTTCAAGGCGGTCGAGCAGCAGCGTCAAGCCTTTTTGCTCAAGGCGCGCCAGTTCGCATACATCGGATAGGTAGAGCGTGCCGTTGCCGAGCGTTTCGACAAACTTCAGCGGGTCGGACACCAGGCGCGCACGATCCTTGATTTCGATCCAGGGGCTGGCGGGCTGGTGCAGAAAATGCGCGCAGATCTCAAAGCCGCAGCCCGGTTCGCCCTGCAACAGCACAGGCGCAGTATTGCCGGCAATCTGGGTCAGGCGTTTCTTCAGATCGAGGATCAGCGGGCTGCGCCCAAGCGCCGACAAATCCATGCTGGGCACACGTTTCGGCAAGGCCACGCCGCGCTTGATCGCCTTGCTGACGGTGTCGATCAGCTTGGCCAGCGAAACCGGTTTTTCAAGAAAGTCGGCAGCCCCCAGTTTGGTCGCTTCGACAGCGGTATCGATGGTGCCATGGCCGGACATCATCACCACTGGCATGGTCAGCTGGCCGCCGCCTGCCCATTCTTTTAGCAGCGTCACGCCATCGGTATCGGGCATCCAGATATCGAGCAGCACCAGATCCGGCCTTTGCTGGAGTCGAAAGGCGCGTGCCGCCTCGGCATTTTCCGCCAGATGCACGTCATAACCCTCATCGGTGAGGATTTCCGACAACAACTCACGAATGCCCACTTCGTCATCGACGACGAGAATATGCCCGCTCACGTGTGCTCCCCAGCTTCAGTGAAAACGGGCAGCGCGATACGGATGACCGCACCGCCCGGTTTGAGATTTTCGATTTGAATTTTACCGTGATGCTCTTCAACAATCTTTTTGACGATGGCCAGGCCCAAGCCCGTCCCCTTGGCCTTGGTGGTTGCGTAGGGCTCGAACAGCCGCGTCATCAGATGCTCCGGAAACCCGGCTCCATTGTCGGTCACAGTCAGACAAACTTCCTTGTTATTGTGGTGCAGGCGCGTACTGACATCGACACTCGGTGCGGGGTGATCGGCCAGCGCATCCTGCGCATTCTGCAACAGATTATGAATCACCTGACGCAATAATGTGGAGTCGCCTGCTATGCGCGGCAGATCGGCATCGAGGTGCAGTTGTAGTCCGAGCACTTTAGAGTCGTACAGCGCCAGCACTTCGCCCACCAGTGCGTTGAGGTCAAGTGCTTCGAGCTGGGCGCGCGGCATCCGCGCATAGCCGGCAAAGGCGTCCACCATGCTTTTCATCGCGGCCACCTGATTGACGATGGTTTGCGTGGCGCGCGCCAGAAACTCGGCATCCCCCGCTTCCAGTCGGCCGTCGAGTTTGCGGGCAATGCGCTCGGCCGACAGCTGGATCGGCGTGAGCGGATTCTTGATCTCATGCGCCAGTCGACGCGCCACTTCGCTCCACGCAGCGTTGCGCTCGGCATTGATCAGTTTGGTCACGTCATCGAACACCAGCACATAACCGCGTTCGACGCCGGGCGGCAGACGGGTGCCGCGCAGCAGCAAGGACTGACTGCCGCCGCGTCCCGCATAGTCGACCTGCTCCTGCCATTCCTCCTCTTGCTCGGCGAAGCGCGCTGCTGCTTTCGTCCCAAACTCGTGCAAGGCTTCACCCGGTTGCGCCAATCCGGTGAGCGGCTGGGCCTCCAGCGTCCATTCCGCCACCCCTAGAATCTGGGCCGCCGCGCTGTTCATAGTGCGCACCCGCAGCGCCTCGTCCAGCACCACCACACCAGACGACAGGTTGGCCAGCACGCGCTCAAGAAAAGCCTTGGCCTGCTCGGTTTCCTGGTAGTTCAGCGCAACCTGCTCGCGCGCGTCGGAAAGCTGGCGGGTCATGCGGTTGAACGACTGGATCAGCACGCCCAGTTCGTCCCGGCTGGATGCCGACGGCATTTGCGAAAAATCGCCCTTGGCCACCGCGCGGGTACCTCGCGCCAACGTGCGCAACGGCGCGCCGAGACGCTCGGACAACAGATAGGCGATCACGAGCGTCATCAACAGCGCCAGCATCAGCGTCAGGGTCAGCGCGACACCATAGATGCGCTTCAGCCCCAGGCGGGAAACCGCGATCTGCTGGTATTCCTGGTACGCCAGCTGCACCGCCTGCGCATCGCGTGCAAGGTTGGTCGGGACCGGCTGCACCAATTGCAACACGCGCGTTTCGCTGGTCAACGCGCTGGTGTACACCGGCACGATGACACGCATGATGAGCCCGCGATCGGACACCTCCTCAATGCGGCTGTAGGGCTGTTGCTGCCGCACCTGCCACAGCACGCTGCGATCCGGCAGCACCGGCAGCAGGGTGCCGCGCTCGCCGCTGACATGGGCGATCACGCCACCACGATCGTCGAACAGGGTCAGTTCCTGCACCGTGCTTTGCTCGCGCAAGGTGGAAAGGCTGGTGATGATCGAGCCTATGCCTTCGTCGGACAGGCTCAGTGCCATGCGCTGCGCTTTTTTATCCAGTTCGCGCAGCAAATCGTCCAGCGCGGCCTGACCGAGGTTAACGCCAGAGGTCAGCGCGTTGTCGACCCGCACGTCGAACCAGGTTTCGATCGAACGGTTGAGAAAAAACACCGAAGCGCCATACACCACCAGGCCTGGCAACAGGGCGACGACGCCGAACATCAGCAGCAATTTAAGGGTGAGCTTGGCGCCGAACACACCGCGACGGATGCGTTTTTGAAGCCACCACAAGCGCCAGCCCAACAGCACCAGCAACGCCACACCAAGCACGCCGCCGCCAATGAACAGCGTGGGCAGGGCGTCGGAAAAAACAGCGCTGTCGCTGCTGGCATAAAACAGCAGCGACAACAGGACGATGCCCAGGATCAGGGCGGTGGCGATCAGGCTGCGCATCGCCTAGATTCGCTGCCCGATTGCGGGCGGGTGAGCCATCGTGAATCGGGCTTCTCGTGCACCCGATCGATCATGCGGTGGACAGCAGATAAAATCAATCTCCATCAGACTTGGCAGCGTTCTCAAGCTCAATTGCCGGAATCAGGTTCATGGCAGGGACAGCGAGACGGACGGGAGGGCGGGCGCGTCAAACGACCAGCCGTACCAGGGCGTGGCCAGTTCCCATTTGTCGCTAGTGACCGCGCCGATGGACAGCGGCTTGGGCAGTTGCCCGGTGTCCAGCCGCAAGCGCAGGCGGGCGTCGTAACGCTTGCCGGTTTTGAGCGCGCCACGTTCCAGCACCTGCCAGTCGGTCACCCGCCCCAGCATGGCCAGCGCCTCGCTCAGGGTAGCGGCGGTCCGCGTGGTGTAGCCCGACTCGACGACATAGCGCCGCATCAGCAGGTGATAATAGATCCGCATCTTGCGAACGGGCTCGGCGATGCTTTCGTCGAACCACCACCAGCCGCGCGCACGGCTCAGCTCAAGTTCCAGCAGGAAGTGCAGGTTGATGCCCTTGAGGAGCGCGTCTTCCAGCGTGGGATTAAGCACGATATCGACATCCGCAACCAGCACATAGCCTTGCGGCGTGGCCTGGATGACGGCCTGTTTGAGCATGCTTTTATCGTTCGCCATCGCACTGCCCGCGACCGCCAGCCAGCCGCCCAGCAACAGCGCGACCAGCCAGCGAAACGCCGGGTCAGGTCTTGCGCAGCAGGGCATAAAAAAAGCCATCATGCTCGGCAGCGGGCAGAAAGGGCCCGTCGGACAAAGGTTCAGAAAGCGGACAACGCTCGGCGTCTGCCGCGTGGCGCACAAGGAACGCTTGCACCTGCCCATCGTTTTCTTCATTGAATACCGAGCAGGTAGCGTAAAGCAATGTACCACCGGGGGCCAGCAGTCGCCAGAGCGCCTCCAGCATAACGGCCTGTTGGTCGGCAAATTGAGCGATATCGTCGGGGCGGCGCAGCCACTTGATGTCGGGGTTGCGGCGCACCACGCCGGAAGCACTGCACGGCACGTCGGCCAGGATGCGGTCATACAAGCGACCGTCCCACCAGCTGTCCGGGCGGGCGGCATCGCCTTCGACCAAGGTGGCGGCAAGATGCAGGCGATCGAGGTTTTCCTGCACCCGCGCCAGCCGCGCCGCATCCATATCCAGTGCGGTCAGTTCAACGTCAGCGCGCTCCAGAATGTGGCCGGTCTTGCCGCCGGGCGCGGCGCAGGCATCGAGCACCCGCTCGCCCGGCTGCGCGTCGAGCAGATGTGCCGCCCATTGCGCGCCGGCGTCCTGCACCGACACATCGCCCTGGTCGAAACCAGGCAGGCTGTGCACCGGCACCGCCTTGTCGAAGGTGACGGCATCCGCGCCGGTTTGATGCGCCACGATCCCCGCCTCGGTCAGACGCTGCAGGTAACTCGCCACATCGCCATGACGGCAGTTGATGCGCAGGGTGAACGGCGGATGCATCAGGCTGGCCTCAAGGATCCCCTGCCAGTGCTGCGGATGCTCGCTTTGCAGTTTGGCGATCCACCAGTCAGGGTGCGACCAGCGCGCACGAGGCTGCTCGTCGGCGAGCTTTTCCAGTTCGGCGCGGCGGCGCTGAAAATTGCGCAGCACCGCATTGGCAAGCCCGCGCCGCCAGCCCTCGCCCGCCGCGGTGACTGCGTTGTGCACCACGGCATGCGCGGGGGCGCGAGTATAGGCCAGTTGATACAAGGCCACGCGCAGCAGCCAGCCGAGCTCGGGATCGGTCAGCGGACGCTCCAGCAGCGCGTCCAGCCAGGCGTCCAGACGCCCCAGCTGACGCAGGCTAC
>JBPPMF010000070.1:0-2317 GCA_051305915.1 Thiobacillus sp.
GTGAAGCAGCAGGATATGCCGATCAAGGACGCCTGTATCGACAGGTGTGAGTTGGGTACGTATGCTGCATCTGCGCTTGAAATGTGTCACAGCCGTTTGGCAGGACTGCCTGAATGACTGGGATGGGTTCACGTGCTTTTAACCATAATTGATAAGAGGAGTAATTGCATGAGCCATGTTGTCAAAGTCGCCCTGCTTGGGCTGGGTGATGTTGGGGAAAAGTTTGCCGAGCATTTTCTGGAGAAAATCCAGGAGGAGCGCGTCAACGTCGAGATCGTTGCCGTTGCGCACCGTGATCTTGAATCGCCTGTCGCGCTGGGGTTCATTCACAGCAAGGTGCCGGTGTTCGAGGATGCCATGGAGGTGGTGACGCTGGGTACGAAAGTCGACATTATTTTCGATCTGACTGGCGATCCTGAATTACGCAAGAAGCTGCGCGCCGCGCTGCAGGAAAGCCACAACCAGCACACCGTGATTGCGCCCGAGGTGGTCGCCCACCTGCTGTGGAATTTCTTTGGCGAAGGTGAACTGCCGCGCAGCGGACAGACAGGCTACTGAATGGGTCCCCGGTTGAGATGGCCGGGTGACAATCCTGATAGATTTTTCGTTTGACGATCATGAGTAGCGCTTTCAAATTTGCCCATGCCGCCGATGCCGACTGGACCCTGGCTGCGCAAGCCTGCATGCATCAGCTGGGCGCGATTCCAGCGTCGGCCACGCTGGGATTCCTCTATGTGTCGGATGCTTTTATGGGCGAACTCGACGCGATTCTGGCTTTTTTCAGAGGCGCGACCGCCGTGCCGCACTGGACCGGTAGTGTGGGTGTCGGGGTGTGCGCCACCGGCGCGGAATATCTGGAGCAGCCTGCGATGGCCGTGATGCTGGGGGAATTCGATTCAGCCGATTTCAGCATGCTGCCGCTGTTGCGAACGCCGCAGGATATCGATGCATCGCTGGCAGATGCGTATTTTGCCGTGGTGCATGGCGACCCGGCCAACAACCGGATCCAGGAACTGATCGAGGGTTTGAGCGACCGCCTGTCGAGCGGTTTTGTCGTCGGCGGACTGTCGAGCTCGCGTGGCGAGACGGCGCAGATCAGCGATGGTGTGGTGAGCGGCGGACTGTCGGGCGTGCTGTTCAGCGAGCGAGTGAAACTGGCCACCCGGCTGACCCAGGGCATCTCCCCGCTGGGGCCGCGTCACCGCATCACCGCGGTCAACAAGAACGTCGTAGCCAGCCTCGACCATCGCCCCGCGCTTGACGTGATGAAGGAAGAAATCGGCGAAGAGCTGGCGCATGACCTGCGCCGCGCAGCCGGCTATATTTTTGTCGGCCTGCCGGTACGCGGCTCCGACACGGGTGATTATCTGGTGCGCAACATCCTCGGCGTCGATCCGCAGAACCATCTGGTGGCGGTGGGCGAAACGGTCGAGCTCGGCGATGAACTATTGTTTTGTCGGCGCGACCAGCAAAGTGCGGAAGATGATCTGCAGCGAATGCTGGGGGCCATCGCGGCGCAACTGAACGCGCCGATTCGCGGCGGCGTGTATTATTCTTGCTTGGGACGCGGCCAGCATATGTTTGGCGCACCAAATCGGGAGCTGGAACTCATTCGCGATGCCCTCGGGGCTTTTCCGCTGGTGGGATTCTTTGCCAACGGGGAAATTTCCCATAATCGTTTATATGGCTACACCGGGGTGTTGACCCTGTTTGGCTGACCAGAAGAAGGATTCAAGCATGACCGTGCACGCCCTGAAGGAAGATGAAGTTCGCCTGCTGCGCGACGAACTCGAAATGTTGATGAACGAGCGCCGCCAACTGTTGCAGGTGACGGGCGCCGCAGCGGTATTCGTGGCCAATCTCGACACCGACAGCCTGCCCGACGAGGCTGAAACCATCGACGCAGCTGAAATGCTGGCCGAACAACTCAATGGGCTGTCAGAAGAAACCCTCAAGGACGCATTGGAGTCGGTGCGCGCCGAACTCGATCCCACGCAATAAATCGGTTTCAAACTTTGGATCGTTTTTCGCCCCTTAGCGCTGCCGCCGTCGGGCGCTTTGCGCTGATCGCTGGGCTTACTGCGCTGGCCTATGCGCTGGCGGGCTGGCTCAGTCTCAAGCTTTCGACTTACGTGGCCGATACGGTCGCGGCCATCTGGCTGGCGGCGGGTATTGGCGCCATGGCCAGCCTGCGTTTTGGTGCGGCTGGCGTGGTGGGGGTTTATCTGGGTTCACTGGCGATCAACAGCCAGATCCTGCCGCTGGAAGACGCAGCCCGCTCTGCACTTGGTGCGGCGACCGGCGCATAGATCATGGG
>JBPPMF010000087.1:0-15231 GCA_051305915.1 Thiobacillus sp.
ACGACCGCATGCTCATCCGCGATTTTTCGAGCACCATCCTCCGCTGCGACAAGCTGGTCCTGCTCGGCCCCAACGGCGCCGGCAAAACCACGCTGATCCGTTTGATTCTAGGCGATCTGCAGCCGCAATCCGGCAAGATCAAGCAGGGCACCAAGCTGGAAGTCGCCTATTTTGACCAGTTCCGCAATCAGCTGAACGACGACGCGACGCTGATCGACACGATTTCGCCGGGCTCCGATTTTGTCGAAATCGCCGGGCAGAAAAAGCACGTAATCAGCTATCTGGAAGATTTCCTGTTCCCCGCCGAGCGCGCACGCGCCAAGGTGTCGGCGTTGTCTGGCGGCGAGCGCAACCGTTTGTTGCTGGCGCGCCTGTTCGCGCGCCCGGCCAACCTGCTGGTGCTGGACGAGCCGACCAACGATCTCGACATCGATACCCTGGAGTTGCTGGAGCAGTTGTTGCAGGACTACAGCGGCACCGTCCTGATCGTCTCGCACGATCGCACCTTCCTCGACAACGTTGTGACCCAATCCATCGTGTTTGAGGGTGATGGCAAGCTGACCGAGATCGTCGGCGGTTATGCCGACTGGCTTGCCTGGCGCCAGCGCCAGCAACGTGCTGCCTCGGAAAGCGCGCAGGTGGCGAGCCCCAGGGCCGCGGCCCCGTCTGCGCCAGCCAAGGCCGCGCCCAAAAGCAAGCTGAGCTACAAGGAGACGCGCGAGCTTGAAGCGTTGCCAGAGCAGTTGGCGGCGCTGGAGACCGAGCAGGCGCAGATTGCCGAGCGCCTGGCCGATCCCGCGCTGTATCAGTCCAGCCCGCAACAGGCTGCCGCGTTACAGGCGCGCAGCGAGGCTATCGAGGCCGACATGCTCGACGCGCTGGCGCGCTGGGAAGCGCTGGAAGCCAAGGCGGCCGTCTGACCGGGCGTTCCCCCCGGGCAGGGCGGCGGCTGTGCCGTGTTTTGCGCGGCTATGTTTCACGTGGCTATGTTTCACGTGAAACGGCAGCCGCCAGCGGGTAGAATGGCGGCCATCATGAAATACCCCGATTCCTTCGATGTCATCGTTATCGGTGGCGGCCATGCCGGCACCGAGGCCGCGCTGGCGGCTGCGCGCATGGGCGTGAAGACGCTGCTGCTGACGCACAACATCGAAACCCTGGGGGCGATGTCGTGCAATCCGTCGATCGGCGGTATCGGCAAGGGGCATCTGGTCAAGGAAGTTGACGCGCTGGGCGGTGCGATGGCGCTGGCCACTGACGAGGCGGGGATCCAGTTCCGCACCCTAAATTCATCCAAAGGCCCGGCGGTGCGCGCCACCCGTGCACAGGCCGATCGCGTCCTGTACAAGGCGGCGATCCGCCAGCGCCTGGAAAACCAGCCGAATCTCACCCTGTTCCAGCAGGCGGTGGCCGATCTGGTGCTTGACGGCGATCGCGTCGTTGGGGTGAAAACCCAGCTCGGCATTGTATTTGCCGGCCGCGCCGTGGTGCTGACTGCCGGCACCTTCCTCGCCGGTCTGGTGCATGTGGGGCTGGAAAACTTCCAGGCAGGGCGCATGGGCGACCCGCCTGCGGTGTCGCTGGCCGCCCGGCTGCGCGAGTTGAACCTGCCGGCAGGGCGGCTGAAGACCGGCACCCCGCCGCGCATCGACGGTCGCAGCATCGATTTCAGCCAGACCCAGGCCCAGCCGGGCGACGACCCGGCGCCGGTATTTTCCTTCATGGGCAACGTGGCGATGCACCCCGAACAGCGTCCGTGCTGGATCACCCACACCACGGCGGAAACGCACGAGATCATCCGCGGCGGCCTCGACCGCTCGCCGATGTACACCGGCGTCATCGAAGGGGTGGGGCCGCGCTATTGTCCGTCGATCGAGGACAAGATCACCCGCTTCGCCGACAAGGCTAGCCACCAGATCTTCCTCGAACCGGAAGGCCTGACCACCCACGAAATCTACCCCAACGGCATTTCGACCTCGCTGCCCTTCGACGTGCAACTGAATATCGTGCGCTCGATTCCGGGACTGGAACACGCGCACATCCTGCGCCCCGGCTACGCTATCGAATACGATTACTACGATCCGCGTAACCTCAAGGCGTCCCTCGAAACCAAGTCAATCCAGGGGCTCTTTTTTGCCGGCCAGATCAACGGCACCACGGGCTATGAAGAGGCCGCTGCGCAGGGCCTGCTGGCCGGCATCAACGCCGGTTTGCAGGTGAGGGGCCTGGACGCCTGGAGTCCGGGGCGGCATGAGGCCTACCTTGGCGTGCTGGTCGACGATCTCATCACGCGCGGGGTGTCCGAGCCTTATCGCATGTTCACCAGCCGCGCTGAATATCGCCTGCAGCTGCGCGAGGACAACGCCGACATGCGCTTGACCGAAGCCGGGCGCGCGCTGGGTGTGGTCGACGACGCGCGCTGGGATGCCTTCAACCACAAGCGCGATGCCGTGGCGCGCGAGACCGAGCGCCTGAAGGCCACCTGGGTCAACCCGGCCATGCTGCCCGCCGAGGACGCCACTCGCCTCATCGGCCAGCCGATCGAACATGAATACTGCCTGTTTGAACTGCTGCGCCGCCCGAATCTGAGTTACGCGCAAGTGCTTTCGCTGCCAGGGGGCGGGGCAGGAGAGCCTGATCCGCGCGTGGCCGAGCAGGTTGAAATCGCTGCCAAATACCAGGGCTACATCGACCGCCAGAACGACGAGGTCGGCCGCCAGCGCGAGCAGGAAACCCTGCGTTTGCCGCCCGATCTCGATTACAGCCTGTTTACCGGGCTGTCGATGGAAGTGCGCCAGCGCCTGCAGAAGGCGCGCCCCGAAACGCTGGGGCAGGCGGCGCGGCTGCAGGGGATTACCCCGGCCGCGATCTCGGTGCTGCTGGTGTATGCCAAACGTGGCTTCAAGCCGGACGCCGCCCCTTCCCCTGACGGACAGGCAAAGCAAAGCGCATGAACGTCGAACAACAACTTGCAGCGGGGATTGCCGCGCTGGGGCTGGCATTGCCCGATGGCGCTGAGACGAAGCTTTTGGCTTATCTGGCGCTGCTCGACAAATGGAACCGCGTGTATAACCTCACCGCGGTGCGCGAGGCCGAGCGCATGGTGAGTCACCACCTGCTGGATTCGCTGGCGGCGGTGCCGATTTTTGACGAAGTATTGAAACGCGCTTCACCCTCTCCCCAACCCTCCCCCCTCAAGGGGGAGGAGGCAAACGCTGGGCTGCGCCCGCCCACGGCGATTGACGTCGGCAGCGGTGGCGGCCTGCCAGGGATCCCGCTGGCGATTGCGCGGCCCGAATTGCAGGTGACGCTGATCGACAGCATCGCCAAGAAAACCGCTTTTCTGCTGCAGGCCAAGGCCGAGTTGGGGCTGAGTAATCTGAATGTGGTTACTGGCCGGGTCGAGGATTTCCAGCCCGCGGCACGTTTCGACGTCATCACCTCGCGTGCGTTTTCCGACCTCAAGGAATTCGTCACGCTTACCCGTCATCTGCTTAATCCCGCTGGCCGCTGGCTGGCGATGAAAGGGCTGATGCCGCACGAAGAGATCGCATCCTTGCCGGACTGGGTGAAAGTGAGCGCTAACTATGCGCTGCTGGTCCCGGGGCTGGAGGCCAGCCGCCACTTGATCGAACTGGAGCTTGTTGCATGAGAATCCTGGCCATTGCCAACCAAAAGGGCGGTGTGGGTAAAACCACGACAGCGGTGAATCTGGCCGCGAGCCTGGCCGAGCTCGGGCAGCGCGTGCTGCTGGCCGATCTCGATCCGCAGGGCAACGCGACCATGGGCGCGGGCATCGAAAAGCGCACTGCGCTGCCAACCGTATACCAGATTCTGCTCAATCAGGTGACGGTACGTGACGCGCGGATGCGTTCCGAACCGGGTCATTTCGATGTCATTCCGGCCAACCGCGAACTTGCGGGCGCGGAGATCGATCTGGTGAATTTGGAGCAGCGTGACCTGCGGCTGAAGGTGGCGCTGGCGCAGGTGGCCGACGACTATGATTTTGTGCTGATGGATTGTCCGCCGACCCTGAATCTGCTGACCGTCAACGCCTTTGCCGCGGCCGAGTCGGTGCTGATTCCGATGCAGTGCGAGTACTACGCGCTGGAAGGCTTGACCGATCTGGTGGCCACCATCAAGAAGGTCAAGCAGCGGCTGAATCCCGATATCCGCATCGAGGGCTTGTTGCGGGTGATGTTCGATCCGCGCAGCACGCTCGCACAGCAGGTGTCGGACCAGATCAAACAGCATTTCGGCGACAAAGTGTACGACACCGTGATTCCGCGCAACGTGCGGCTGGCCGAGGCGCCGAGCCACGGGCTGCCGGTGCTGGCTTACGACCGCCAGTGCAAGGGCGCAAAAGCCTATATGGAATTGGCCGAGGAAACGCTGAAGCGTTCCGGCCTGACAGCCAGGGCATACGACTCCACACGGGCTATAGCCAGTAGTGGATCGGAGTCCTTTAGGGAGAAAACAGATGGCCAAGCTTAAAGGACTCGGACGCGGGCTCGACGCGCTGCTGGGGGGTGAAGACAACGCCGCCCCGCCGCAGGGTGACCTGCGCATGATGAACGTGGCGCATCTGGCGCCCGGTAAATACCAGCCGCGCACCCAGATGGACAGCGAATCGTTGCAGGAACTGGCCGATTCCATTCGTGCGCAGGGGCTGATGCAGCCGATTCTGGCGCGCGAAGTAGCGGGTGGTTATGAAATCATCGCTGGCGAGCGGCGCTGGCGCGCGGCGCAACTGGCCGGATTGAGCGAAATCCCGGTGTTGCTGCGGGAAGTGGCCGACGACGCGGTGGCGGCGATGGCGCTGATCGAAAACATCCAGCGCGAAGACCTCAACGCCATTGACGAGGCGCACGGTCTGCAGCGTCTGATTCAGGAATTCGGCATGACCCACGATGCGGTCGCGCAGGCTGTCGGCAAATCGCGCACAGCGGTGTCCAACCTGTTGCGGCTGTTGAATCTGTCGCGTCCGGTACAGGACATGCTTACCGCCGGCCTGATCGAAATGGGCCATGCGCGGGCGCTGCTGCCCTTGCATGCCGGCGCACAGCGCGAACTGGCCCACGAAATCGAAACCCGCGGGCTGTCCGTGCGCGAAGTCGAGCGCAGGGTGTCGCGACTGAAAGACAGCATCTCGGCCAAGCCGGCCAAGCAAGCCGTTTCGCGCGACCTGTTGCGGCTGGAAGAGGCGCTGTCCGATGCGCTTGGAATGACGGCCCATGTGCAAAGCAACAGCAAGGGCAGCGGCAAGCTGACTTTGCTGTTTGCCAGCGCGGATGAGCTGCAGGGGCTGCTGCAACGCCTGGGTATCCAGTTGTAAGGGATGGCATGCGTTGCCCGGTGGGCTGTTTCAGCCAGACAACATCACTATGTAGTGAAACTCATCATCAAGCTGCTTGATGATTGCATAGACCCCACTAATTCTAGTATCATCACTGGCTAATGTTTACCGGCAACCGCCGCATCGGCATTTCGGGCACCCAGCGGGTCGCCATGGCGCAAGCGGGCCTGATGCCAATTGCAGCGCTGATTGGGCTGGCATTTGACGGGTTCGGTGCCGGCTTGGCCGCCGCTTATGGCGTGCTGGTGGGGCTGGCGGTCAGTGCGGTACTGGTCTGGCGTGAACGGCAATCGATGCAGCACCCTGAATGGGATCAGCATCGATTGATGAATTTGTTCATTCGCGCTGGCATCGAGCGACTGCTGCTGCTGGTAGGGCTGCTGATCATGGGCCTCGGGGTGTTCGGGCTTGCGCCCTTGCCCTTGCTGCTTGGGCTGCTGCTGGCCCAGCTAGGCTGGCTGGCCGCGGCGATGGGCCGCAACAATACATAGCCTGTCGATTGATAGGTGTTGCCAAGGTTGGTTTTGAATGGGAACGCACAGCGTGCCCATCCAAAACTCACTTAATGAATTTGATCACTATGGCTTCGGAATACGCAACCTCCGGCGAGTACATCAAGCACCACCTGCAAAACCTTACCTACGGCGAACTTCCCACTGGGTTTGAGCGCCACGATGGCGAGATTTTGTCCCAGTCACTGTGGACCTTTGCCCACGGCGCCGAAGAGGCGAAAGCCATGGGCTTCTGGGCGATCAACGTCGACAGCATGCTGTTTTCGATCGGTCTCGGCGTCCTGTTCCTGTTTTTCTTCCGCATGGCGGCCAAAAAGGCAACCGCCGGGGTGCCGGCCGGCCTGCAAAACTTCGTCGAGTGGATTATCGAGTTCATCGATAGCTCCGTGCGCGGTTCGTTCTCGCACAGGAATGCGATGGTTGCGCCGCTGGCGCTGACGGTATTCATCTGGATCTTCCTGATGAACGCAATGGACCTCATCCCGGTGGACTGGCTGCCCTATGCCGCGTCGCTTGCCGGCGTGCCCTACTTCAAGATCGTGCCGACGACCGACCCCAACGTCACCTTTGGCCTTGCGCTGTCGGTGTTTGCCCTGGTGCTGTTCTACAGCGTCAAGATGAAGGGATCGGGCGGCTTCTTCGCCGAGCTGGCCTTCCAGCCGTTCCAGGCCAAAAACCCGATTCTGAAATATCTCGTGTTCATGCCCATCAACCTGTTGCTTGAAGGTGTCAGCCTGATCGCCAAACCGATTTCGCTCGCCCTGCGTCTGTTCGGCAACATGTACGCCGGCGAAATGATCTTCATCCTGATTGCGCTGATGTTCGGCGGCGGCTGGATTCTGGCGCTGTTCGGTGGTGCGTTGCAGTGGGCGTGGGCGGTGTTCCACATCCTCATCATCACGCTGCAGGCCTTTATCTTTATGACGCTGACCATTGTGTATCTGGACATGGCGCATGCCGAGCATCACTGATTTCGTTTTGTATTGATTGACTGGTTTCTTGTTTTTAACTTTTTTTACTTTTAGGAGCAACAAATGGAAATGACCGCAATGTCGCAAGCCGTGCTGTTTATCGCTGGTGCGCTGATGATGGGCTTAGGCGCGTTGGGCGCGGCTGTGGGTATCGGCATCCTAGGTGGCCGCTTCCTCGAAGGCGCTGCCCGTCAGCCCGAACTGATCCCCATGCTGCGTACCCAGTTCTTCATCGTGATGGGTCTGGTTGACGCCGTGCCGATGATCGCTGTCGGTCTGGCCATGTACGTTCTGTTCGCCGTTGCCGGTTAATTCGCGGGTTGCTGCGGAATTTGTCGCTAACCCCCGTTTTTAAACCCCGTCATTAAAAGGTGCGGAAATGAATTTCAACGCAACTTTGATCGGCCAGTCCGTCACGTTCATCTTCTTCGTGTGGTTCTGCATGAAGTACGTGTGGCCTCCGATCATGAACGCGCTCGAAACGCGCAAGAAGCAGATTGCCGACGGCCTGGCCGCCGGCGATCGTGGCAAGCACGAGTTGGAACTGGCTGCCAAAAAGGCTGCCGATAACCTGCGTGACGCCAAGGTCCAGGCCGCTGAAGTCCTTGCCCAGGCTGAAAGGCGCGCAGCGCAAATCGTCGAAGAGGCGAAAACGGCTGCCAAGGAAGAAGGCGATCGTCAGTTAGCTGCTGCACAGGCCAATATCGACCAGGAAGCCAACCGTGCACGCGAAAGCCTGCGCGAACAGGTGGCTGCCTTGGCCATGGCTGGCGCAGAGAAGATCCTGCGTCGCGAAGTCAATGCGCAAACGCATGCTGACCTGCTGGGCCAGCTGAAAGCCGAGCTGTAAATCATGAGCGAACTGTCTACCCTGGCACGTCCCTACGCCGAAGCGGTTTTCCGCATGGCGCAGGGCGAAAAAGACCTGGCGGGCTGGTCGTCGCGCGTGCAGTCGCTGGCGCTGATCGTGTCGGATGCGCAAGTGGCGCGTCTGATCGCTGATCCGGCGGTGGCGGCTGATCGTGTCGCCAGCCTGATCATCGAGGTGGCGGGTGCCGACCTCGGCGAGCGCGGCGGTAACTTCGTCAAGGTGCTGGCGGAAAACAATCGACTGTCTCTGCTGCCCGAAATCAGCACGCAGTTCGAGACCTTGAAAGCCAACGCCGAAGCAACGCTCGAAGCCACCATCACCAGCGCGCAGGAACTGACGCAGGCACAGATCGACGATCTGGTGATCGGACTCAAGGCCAAGTTCAACCGTGCGGTGAACGTACAGGTGGCGCTTGACCCTGAACTGATCGGCGGCGCAGTGATTGCCATCGGCGACCAGGTGATAGACGGCTCGGTGAAGGGGCGGCTGCAACGCATGTCCTTCGCCCTTCAGGCTTAAGGCGCGGCAGGCTTATCCACTCATATTTATCGGAACCTAACGGTTCGGAGAACACAAATGCAATTGAATCCAAGCGAAATCAGCGAACTGATTAAAGCCAAGATCGAAAACTTCGGTGCCTCGAGCGAGTTGCGCACCCAGGGCACGATCGTTTCCGTCACCGACGGCATCGTCCGCATTCATGGTTTGTCCGACGTGATGTCGGGTGAAATGATCGAAATGCCGGGCAACACCTTCGGCGTGGCGCTCAACCTCGAGCGCGACTCGGTCGGCGCGGTGATCCTGGGCGACTACGAACACATCACCGAAGGCGACGTGGCCAAGTGCACCGGCCGCATTCTCGAAGTGCCGGTCGGTCGTGGTCTGCTCGGCCGCGTGGTGAACTCGCTGGGCCAGCCGATCGACGGCAAGGGTCCCATCGTCGCCGATACCACCATGCCGATCGAGCGCATTGCGCCCGGCGTGATCGAACGTAAATCGGTTGACCAGCCGGTGCAGACCGGCTTGAAGTCGATCGATGCCATGGTGCCGGTTGGCCGCGGCCAGCGCGAACTGATCATTGGCGACCGCCAAACCGGCAAGACCGCGGTCGCGATCGACGCCATCATCAACCAGAAGGGTACCGGCGTGAAGTGTATTTACGTCGCCATCGGCCAGAAGGCCTCTTCGGTTGCCAACGTGGTGCGCAAGCTGGAAGAGCACGGCGCGATGGACCACACCATCGTCGTTGCCGCGACCGCCGCCGATGCTGCCGCAATGCAGTACATCGCCCCGTATTCTGGCTGCACCATGGGCGAATACTTCCGCGACATCGGCGAAGATGCGCTGATCGTGTACGACGATCTGACCAAGCAGGCCTGGGCCTACCGTCAGGTGTCGCTGCTGCTGCGCCGTCCGCCGGGCCGCGAAGCGTATCCCGGCGACGTGTTCTACCTGCACTCGCGTCTGCTCGAGCGTGCCGCGCGTGTCAACGCCGACTACGTCGAAAAAATCACCAACGGCGCCGTCAAGGGCAAGACTGGCTCGCTAACCGCGCTGCCGATCATCGAAACGCAGGCCGGCGACGTGTCCGCCTTCGTGCCGACCAACGTGATCTCGATTACGGACGGCCAGATTTTCCTCGAAACCGACTTGTTCAACGCAGGTATCCGTCCCGCGATCAACGCCGGTCTGTCTGTGTCTCGCGTCGGCGGCGCAGCGCAAACCAAGGTCATCAAGAAGCTCGGCGGCGGTATTCGTCTGGCGCTGGCGCAGTACCGCGAACTCGCGGCCTTCGCCCAGTTCGCGTCCGACCTGGATGAAGCCACTCGCAAGCAGCTGGAACGCGGCCGTCGCGTGACCGAACTGATGAAGCAGGCGCAGTACTCGCCGATGTCGGTTTCGCAGATGGCGCTGACCCTGTTCGCGGTCAACAAGGGCTACATGGACGACGTTGAAGTCAACAAGATTCTGCCGTTTGAATCCGCACTGCTGGCGTTCATCAAGTCGAAATATGCCAGCATCCTGGACACCATCGAGGCCAGCGGCAACATGGATGACGCGACCGAAAAGGCGCTCACCGCCGCGGTGGATGAGTTCAAGCAAACCGGCGTCTATTAAAGACTGCGCTGATTAGCAGCCGCTGGTTTAAGGAGAAACAATGGCAGCCGGAAAAGAGATTCGGACCAAGATCAAGAGCGTGGAAAACACGCGCAAGATCACCAAGGCGATGGAAATGGTCGCGGCGTCCAAAATGCGCAAGGCACAAGAGCGCATGAAGGCCGCGCGCCCGTATGCCGAGAAAATCGCAAATGTCGCGACGCACCTGGCTTATGCGCACACGGAATACAAGCATCCGTTTGTAATCGCGCGCGACAACGTCAAGCGTGTTGGCGTCATCATCGTCACGTCGGACAAAGGCCTGTGCGGCGGCCTCAATACCAATGCTTTCCGTATGGTGGTCAACCAGATGAAGCAGTGGGAAGCCGCCAGCGTCGATATCGACGTCACCGCGATCGGCAACAAGGGACTGGGTTTCATGCAGCGCCTGGGTGCCAACGTGGTGTCGCAGCTGACCGGCATCGGCGATACGCCGCACCTGGATCGGCTGATCGGGCCGGTCAAGATCATGCTGGACGCCTACATGGAAGGCCGCATCGATGCGCTTTACATCGTCTACAACCGCTTCATCAACACGATGAAGCAGGAGCCGACGCTGACCCAGCTGCTGCCGCTGGCGCAGTTGGAAAGCACCGAGGAAGCCAGCCTGAAAACGCACTGGGACTACATCTACGAACCCGATGCCAAGCCAGTGGTCGACGGCATGTTGATGCGTTACATCGAATCACTGGTGTATCAGGGTGTGGCCGAAAATATCGCGTGCGAACAGTCGGCGCGGATGGTGGCGATGAAGGCGGCGTCCGACAACGCCAAGGACGTGATCGGTGAGCTGAAACTGGTTTACAACAAAACCCGTCAGGCCGCGATTACCAAGGAACTGTCCGAAATCGTGGCAGGCGCAGCGGCGGTTTGAGCGCGCGGCATACAGAATTTAATTTACTTAGGATGGCAACATGAGCAACGGAAAAATTGTTCAGATCATCGGCGCTGTGGTTGACGTGGAGTTTTCGCGTGATGCCATGCCGAGGGTCTTCGAAGCATTGAAAATGCAGACCCCCGAGCTGACTTTCGAAGTTCAGCAGCAGTTGGGCGACGGCGTGGTACGTGCCATTGCGATGGGCTCCACCGATGGCCTGCGCCGCGGCATGGAAGTCCTCGCCACCGGCAACCCCATCATGGTGCCGGTCGGCCAGGCAACCCTGGGCCGTATCATGAACGTGCTGGGCACGCCGATTGATGAAGCCGGCCCGGTGAACGCCGAAAAGCTCATGCCGATCCACCGCAAGCCGCCGGCATACGCCGACCAGGCTACCGCGGTCGAAATTCTCGAAACCGGCATCAAGGTCATCGACCTGATCATGCCGATCGCCAAGGGCGGCAAAGTCGGCCTGTTCGGCGGCGCCGGCGTGGGCAAGACCGTGACCCTGATGGAACTGATCCGCAACATCGCTGTGGCCCACTCGGGCTTCTCGGTGTTCGCCGGCGTCGGTGAACGAACCCGCGAAGGCAACGACTTCTATCATGAGATGAAAGAAGGCGGCGTGCTGGACAAGGTCGCACTGGTCTACGGCCAGATGAACGAACCGCCGGGCAACCGTCTGCGCGTTGCGTTGACCGGCCTGACCATGGCCGAATACTTCCGTGACGAAGGCCGCGACGTGCTGCTGTTCGTCGACAACATCTACCGCTACACCCTGGCCGGTACCGAAGTGTCCGCGCTGCTGGGCCGGATGCCGTCCGCCGTGGGCTACCAGCCGACGCTGGCCGACGAAATGGGCCGCCTGCAGGAGCGCATCACCTCCACCCGAACCGGCTCGATCACGTCCTTCCAGGCTGTCTACGTGCCGGCGGACGACTTGACTGACCCGTCGCCCGCTACTACTTTTGCGCACTTGGACGCCACGCTGGTGTTGAGCCGTCAGGTTGCCGAACTGGGTATCTATCCGGCGGTGGACCCGCTCGATTCGACCTCTCGGATTCTCGATCCGCAGGTGGTTGGCGAAGAACACTACGGCGTGGCCCGCGCAGTGCAGGGCACTTTGCAGAAGTACAAGGAACTGCGCGACATCATCGCGATTCTCGGTATGGACGAACTGTCGCCGGAAGACAAACTGGCCGTGTCCCGTGCACGTAAAATTCAGCGCTTTCTGTCGCAGCCCTTCTTCGTCGCCGAAGTGTTTACCGGCGCACCGGGCAAGTACGTCACGCTGAAGGAAACCATCGCCGGCTTCAAGGCGATTGTCGAAGGCGAATATGACCACCTGCCGGAACAGGCCTTCTACATGGTCGGCACGATCGAAGAAGCGGTCGAAAAGGCGAAGACGATTCAATAAGCTGGCAAGGGGTGAGGGGTAAGGCGTCAGGCACAATCGCCGCGCCTCACCCCTTGCGCCTCACGCCTCACGAGGTTACAAAATGGCCATGACCCTACACGTTGACATCGTCAGCGCAGAAAAATCGCTCTACTCCGGAATTGCTGAAGTAGTGATTGCCCCCGGCCAGCGGGGTGAACTCGGTATTTATCCGCGTCACACCCCGCTGCTGACCACGCTCAAGCCGGGTTCGGTGCGCATCAAGGTGCCGAATCAAGCCGAAGAAGAGCTGGTTTACGTTTCCGGCGGCATACTCGAAGTGCAGCCGCACGTTGTCACCATCCTGTCCGACTCCGCCATTCGCGGCGCCGACCTCGACGAAGCCAAGGCGCTGGAAGCCATGCGCGCCGCCGAGGAAGCGATGAAAGACAAGGCCGCCAGCATCGACTATGCGCAAGCACAAGCCGAACTGGCGCAGGCCGTGGCCCAACTGGCTGCGATCAAGAAGCTGCGCAAGCTGACTTGATACAGCCGCGCATGCTGGACGTAAAAAGGGCAACCTCAGGGTTGCCTTTTTTACTGACATGGAGACCCCACGTCTCACCCGTAGAGTCGGTCTTTGACAGGCAAAAATGATTGCCTGAACTATATATTGTAATTAGTTCAATAATGCCGACAAAATCGATTGTCCCTGTGTGTGCTAGCGAACAGAGACCGGACAGGAAGTCGCTTAGTATCAATCGTCGTGTCAACAAACACCCTGAGCCAAATAATCTGAATTCAAGCAACGCTTGAATTCACACCAAGAGGACACAATCATGCGCACCACCCCATTTCTTTTCAGCATCCTGGCCGCAACCCTGATTTCTGCCGGCGCGGTTACAGCACATGCAGCGGAAGGCATTTTTTACGACCCCTCCAATGCCGCCAGCCCGACAGGCAAAACGATCGGTTATGAGCTTAAGAGGACGATTGGCTGTCCGGGCCGAGGGATTCTCGATGCACCTTGCCCAACCCCCCCGCCTGTCGATAGCGATGGCGATGGTGTAATCGATAGCAAGGACAAGTGCCCAAGCACACCGACAGGCCGCACGGTCGATGCGGACGGGTGCGAGTTGGACGGCGACCGTGATGGCATTGTGGACACTTTGGACAAGTGCCCCAATACGCCTGCAGGCCGCAAGGTCGGTGCAGATGGGTGTGAACTGGACAGCGACCGTGATGGCATTGTGGACGCTTTGGACAAATGCCCCAACACGCCTGCAGGCCGCAAAGTGGGTGCACAGGGTTGTGAACTAGACAGCGATGGTGATGGCATTGTGGATGCGCTGGACAAGTGCCCGACCATTTTTGCCAAAACTGCGGATGGCTGCCCGCTGCCTGTTGTAGCAGAACCCGCAGCGGTGAGTACAGTTGCACCCGTAGCAGCACCGGTTGCGGTGAGGGCGGTTGCACCCGTAGCAGAACCCGTTGCGGTAGCTAAACTGCGGCTGGAGGGCGTGAATTTCGACAATGACGAGTCGGTCTTGAGACTGGATGCCTATCCCATTCTGGACCGCGTCGCCCGGAGCCTGAAGGACTGGGGTGACGTCAAGATCGAGATCGCTGGCCACACCGATTCGGTTGGCACGGATGAAGACAACATTGCCCTTTCACACCGCCGTGCGGAAACCGTGCGCGCCTTCCTGATCAACAGGGGAATCGCGGCAGATCGATTGATCGCGAGGGGTTATGGGGAAACCGAGCCGGTTGCAGATAACGAGACCGCGGAAGGTCGCTTCCAGAATCGTCGCGTCGAGCTGATGCCCTTGAAATAAATATTACAGAAGTTTAAAAAACGGGGGCTTTTGCCCCCGTTTTTTTTTGATCGCCAAACGCAGCAAGAATGAACGGTCAGAGCCACGGACCGTCCTGCCGCTCGTCCCGTGATTTAAAAAGGGGCGCAGGAGAGGTGGAAACGTCAAAAATCAGCTTTTCATTTTGGCGGCCAGGTACAGGCTTTATACTTGGCGCGCATTTTGCTAATCCGCCTGCGTGATGCGGTTTTCAATCGAGACCTATACGAATGCATTCCAAACTTGAAATCCTGATACTCGCCGCGGGCAAAGGTACCCGCATGCGCTCCGATCTGCCCAAGGTGCTGCACAAGCTGGCGGGCAAACCCTTGCTAGGGCACGTGGTGGACAACGCCCATGCGCTCGGCGCGGTGCAGACTTGCGTGGTGTTCGGCTTTGGCGGCGAGGCGGTGCCGCAGGCGATAGCCGACGACAAGCTGACGTTTGTGCTTCAAGCCGAACAGCACGGCACAGGCCACGCGGTGAAGCAGGCGCTGCCTCAGCTGGCGGACGACAGCGTGACGCTGGTGCTGTATGGCGATGTGCCGTTAACCCACACGACCACCTTGCGGCCGCTGGTGGCTGCGGCGCAGGCCGGCAAGTTGGGGTTGCTCACGGTGAACCTGGCGCACCCGGATGGCTATGGCCGTATCGTGCGTGAAAACGGTAAGGTCGCGCGTATTGTCGAGCACAAGGACGCGACAGCGACCGAGCGTGCGATCCAGGAGGTCAACACCGGCATCCTCGCGGTGGCGACCCGCCACCTGAAACAGTGGATCGCCGCCTTGAAAAACAACAATGCGCAGGGTGAGTATTACCTCACCGACATCATCGCACTGGCGGTGCGCGATGGGATGGAGGTGGAAACCCATCAGCCGGCGTTCGAATGGGAAGTGCTGGGCGTGAACAGCAAGGCGCAGCTGGCCGAACTCGAGCGTATCCATCAGGGCGAGATCGCGCAGGCCTTGCTGGAGGCCGGCGTGACCTTGCTGGACCCGGCCCGGCTGGACGTGCGCGGCGCGCTGATCTGCGGCCGCGACGTCGTCATCGACGTCAACTGCGTATTCGAAGGCCAAGTGGAACTGGGCGATGGCGTGCAAGTGGGCACTAACTGCGTACTGCGCAACGCGACCGTGGCGGCGGGCACGCGCATCGATGCCTTTACCCTGATCGACGATGCGGCAATCGGTGAAGCCAACCGCCTGGGACCGTTTTCACGCATCCGTCCCGGTACCACGTTGGCGCGCGACGTCCAT
>JBPPMF010000158.1:0-15782 GCA_051305915.1 Thiobacillus sp.
CTGGATCGAACAGCTTCCCCCGGCCGGCTGATTCTGGACAGGGTTTCCTCGCGGCGCGAGTCAGGCAGGCGCTAACAGCTCAATCCGCAAACGTGTAAGCGATCCGGGTGATGCGGCCCCGCCAATACGGCAGGCGCCCCTGCGGCAGCAGCCACGCCACTTCGCCCTCAGTGGGCACAAGCATGCCGTCACGCCATTGATAGTTCGACCAGTGGCCTTCCCACGGCGTGGGAACCACCTGGCTGCCGACGGTGCGGCTGCGGGCCGCCGCTTGCACCGAGCGCACCCGTCCCGCAGGGTCAAAGCGGAACAACAGGGTCACGGTGGTCGTCCCATCGGTCAGGGTGGCACGGGCCGAATGGTCGTCCACCGGTTCCCAACGCACGCCCTGGCCTGGCAGGAGGGCGGTGGGGTACCACGGCGTTTCGGCCAGAAAGCGCATCAATTCACCTTCGGCCACTTCCGGCGTGCCGCGCATCTCGAACAGCGTGATCAGCCCCAGCACGCTCGGGCGCAGGATGCCAACGCCCACTACATAGGCATCGTGAACATGCACCGCCAGCCCCGGCAGGATCGTGATGCGCCCGTCCCAGACAAACCCGGGACGACGGCTCACCACGCGTTGCGTCGAGGTGAAAGGTTGCCAGCGCGCGCCGCTTTCGCTCAGATTGAAGCGGCCGACATGCTGGACGTCGACCGCGGTCACGATGGGCGCACCATCCTTCAGCACGGCGCGGAAATAACGCTGCACCGGCACGGGCAGGGAATCGAGCGCGCTGAAATCCACCCGCCGGGCGCTTGCAGGTAATTCGGCGGCATTCAATTGGGCCATCAACGCCCGGGTCTGGCGCGCCCAGCTGTACTTGCCCCAGGCCACGGTAACGGCCATCAACAACAGCAGCGCGGCCACTACCCAGCCTGCCATCCTCAGCATCCCGCGCCACCCTGCGGCAGCCGCGCAAAGCTGATCCGTTGCCCGCTCATTCGATAGTCTCGATTACCGCATCCAGCGGCCGCCGCGGCGTAGCGGGCACGTCGCCTTGCGGATAACCCAGCCGCAACAGAATCTGCGGGAACCCGGCTTGCCCGGTGAGCAGCCCAAGCCGGGTGCGGAGCGGCGCCACCTCGATCGGCTGGTTCAGATAAGACGCCTGCAGACCGTGTGGCCGGGCTGTCAGCAGCAGTCGTTGCAGTGCCTGGCCGGCGGCGAGCCAGTCCATCAGCGCGTCGCCAGGCGTGCCCAGAACCGCCAGCACAGGCGAGGCATCGGCAAGCTGCATGTCATGGGCAGCGATCCCATGCCCCATATCGAAAGTGCGGACCACGGCCTGCGCCAGCGGCACCGCCAGCCCCGGCAGGGCGAGTCCATCGCCGTCGCGGCGCGGGTGCATCCAGGACGCCAGTTCGCGGCGCCAGGCCGGGTCGCCCCACTGCATTTCATCGCCTTCGGCAATGAGTTCCACCCCCTGTCGCCGCTCGGCATCGCTGGCCAGAACATGCAGCCACGCGCCTTCAAGGCGGGCGGCCTCGGCCAGCGCGGCCAGCGTCTCGGCTGTGACAGGCTGGGCGGCGAAGGTTTTTCGGTAGGTGCGGCGCGTCGCCACAGCGTCGTACAAAGTGGCCAATGCAGCATCGGGGATCGCACCCGCAACCAGTTCGAGCGTCGCCAGGCAATCGGGGTCAGCACGGGCGGCAGGGTGGTGCACGGTCGCCGCAAGCTGCGTGTGTGCCGCAGCCACCCGCAGGTTGAACAACGCGCAGGCGCAGCTGATCGTCAGTTCGCGGTCGTCGGGATCATTCGCTGGCAGCGCCCGCGTGCGATCCGCGATCAGCCGGATGCTGGCGCCGTTAATCCGAAACAGCCAGGGTTGTGTGTTGTGGCTCGAGGGCGCCAGCGTTGCCGTGGCGATCAGCTTCGCTGCTGTTTCCCGTGTTAAAACCACCTTGGTCGAGTCCAATTCCGCGCCCCTGTTTTTCCATCCTGGATACAGCATAGATGTCGCTGCACGACATGGCGTTTTGGGCGAAGTGTTTTTTTGTCCTGGGCAACACAGCGAGAGCGGACAATATCCCTCTTTATGAGAATGCTTGGAGATTCCGGAACCTGCGATATCATCAGTCAGGCTTACGTGAAATTACTTATATAAAACAACATAAATTCGTATGGCTCAATCCGTTTCAGATGCGCTGGCTGAGTTGCGCAGTCAGTTCACCGAACAGCTTTCCACCCGGCTGGACAGTATCCATGCGCATTTCCAGCGCCTCGCCCCGGCGGCCTGGCAGCCGGACGAAGCCGAGGCACTGTATCGCCTGCTGCATGGCCTGACGAGCTCGGCGAGCACGTTTGGCATGCAATCGGTTTCGGACGCCGCACGCGCACTGGGAACCCGGCTGGCGACCCTGCTTAAGTGCGGGGCCGCGCCCACCGAGGCGGCGTGGCAGGAATTGGGCGTGGAGCTGAACTACCTGGACCAATTGGCACGCATCTGGCTGCAATCCAGTGCACCGAGCCAGAAGCCGCCGTTGGCGTCGACGCTGCCCGATCGCGCTCCGTTGATCTATCTGGTGGAAGATGATCCGGCGCAGGCTGGGCATCTGAGCCAGGCCCTGCAGGACGATGGCTACCGGGTGCAGGTCTTCATGAGCTCGGCAGAGTTCTGCGGCGCGTGCGCTGTCGCGGATGCCGAGCACCCTGCCGCAGTGGTGATGGACATGGTCCTTTTCGAGGCCGCCACCGCCGGGGCCGAGTTGCTGGCCGAGCTCAAGGCCAGCGGGGTGCGGTGTCCGCCTCTGGTCTTTCTTTCGGTGCGCGACGACCTGGAGGCGCGGCTGGCGGCTTTCCGCGCTGGGGCCTGTCGTTATCTGGTGAAACCGGTGGAGTCTGGCCGCTTGATCGGCCTGCTGGACGCGATCACCAGCCGTCAGCCTGCGCAGCCTTACCGCGTGCTGCTGGTGGACGATGATCCGCTACTGCTCGAAACCTATGCCGCGGTGTTGCGTTCGGCCGGCATGGAGGTCTACGCCTTGTCGCGGGTGCTTCAGATCATGGACGCACTGGACAGTTTCGCACCCGATGTGGTGGTGCTCGACGTCTACATGCCCGAGGCGACCGGCCCCGAGTTGGCGGCGGTGCTGCGCGAGCGCGACGAATACCTGCATCTGCCCATCCTGTTTCTCTCCGCCGAAACCGACATGACCCAGCAATTGCTGGCGCTCAATCTCGGTGGCGACGATTTTCTGGTGAAACCAGTGCAGCCCGATCACCTGGTGTCGGCAATCACCGCGCGGGTGCGGCGGGCACGGCAGCATGCCGCCATCCAGCACCGGCTGGAAACCGCCCTCTACGAACGCGAGCGCGAACACCTGGCGCTGGATCATCACGCCATCGTCAGCATCGCCGACCAGGCGGGAAACATCACCTACGTTAACGACAAATTCTGCAAGGTCAGCGGTTATACCCGCGGCGAACTGCTGGGGCATAACCACCGCATCGTCAAATCGGGTGAACACCCGCCTGAGTTTTACCAGAACCTGTGGCACACCATCACCGGCGGTCAAGTCTGGCAGGGCGAGATCTGCAACCGGCGCAAGGACGGCAGCTACTACTGGGTGGAATCCACCATCACCCCCTTCCTGGATGGCGATGGCAACCCCTACCAGTATGTGTCGATGCGGACCGACA
Organism: Thiobacillus sp.; assembly: GCA_051305915.1. GTDB lineage: Bacteria > Pseudomonadota > Gammaproteobacteria > Burkholderiales > Thiobacillaceae > Thiobacillus. The sequence continues at coordinate 3,683 of JBPPMF010000158.1, forward strand.
TTACCCATGTGAAGGGGGCCGAAGCGCTATTGCGCTTGCGCACTGAGGCAGTCGAGGTGGCCTTGAATCCCATCCTCATCGTGGATGTTCACCAGCCCGATATGGGCATTATTTATACCAATGCGTCCTTTGAACGCTTGACTGGATATAGCCGGGGCGAGGTGATCGGCCGTAATTGCCGGTTCCTGCAGAGAGATGATCGTGGCCAGCCCGAACTGGATGCGCTCCGCACGGCGATCCGGCAGGGGCATGACGCCCGCGTGGTGTTGCGCAATTACCGCAAGGACGGCAGCCTGTTCTGGAACGAACTGAGCATTGCCCCGGTGCGCGATGCCCGCAACCAGCTCACCCATTTTATTGGCGTGCTGCACGATGTCAGCGAGCGTATTCGCACCAACGCGAGAATTGAACAACAGCGTGACATGCAGTCCATGATCAGCACGGTCGCGGCCGGGCTGCTGGCCGCGCCGGCCAGCCAGATGGACGCGGCCATCGGCCAGACTTTGCAGCACAGTGGTGAACATCTTGGCGCCGACCGCGCCTATCTGTTCCTGTTTTCCGAAGATGGCGCACGCATGAGCAACACGCACGAGTGGTGCGCCGATGGCATCGAGCCCCAGCGCGACAAGGTGCAGAATTTACCGCAGGAAATGGCGCCCTGGTGGTGGCAACGGATCGGCGCCGGCGGGATGGTCGTGGTGCCCGATGTGGTCGCCCTGCCGCCCGAAGCTGCCGCAGAAAAGGCCATTTTCGAGGACCAGCAAATCCAGTCGCTGTTTGCTTTTCCGCTGCAAAAAGAAGGCAAGACGTATGGCTTTATCGGTTTCGATGCCGTGCGTAGTCGGCGCGATTGGGCCGACGAGGACATTGAACTGCTCAGGGTCGTGGCCGATGTCATCAGCAGCGCCCTGGCGCGCAAGCGCGCCGAACAGGCAATGGTGCTTCACAAGGAACGGCTGCGGCGCGGCCAGTTGTTCGCCAACATCGGCACCTGGGACTGGAACGTCCAGAGCGGCGAATTGTTCTGGACCGAGCGCATTGCGCCGCTGTTCGGCTATCCGGTGGCGGAACTGGAGACCAGCTACGACAACTTCCTCGCCGCCATCCATCCGGACGACCGCCAGGCGGTGACCGACGCCATCAATGCCTGTGTCGAACGCGACGTGCCCTACGAGATCGAGCATCGTGTGGTATGGCCCGATGGCACCGTGCGCTGGCTGCTCGAACGCGGTGCTGTGGTGCGCGACGATGATGGCAAACCGCTGCAGATGCTGGGTGTGGTACAGGACATCGATGATCGCAAGAAGGCCGAGATTGCACTGGCCGAGCGCGAGCGGCTGCTGCGCGAGGCGCAGACGCTGGCAAGCATCGGCAACTGGACCGCCGACCTTGCCACCGGCGAGCTCATCTGGTCGGACGAGATCTACCGCATTTTCGGCTATGAGCCGCGCAGCTTCGCGCCCAGCATCGAGGCCTTTCACGCAATGGTGCACCCAGACGACCGCGCAGGGGTGCGCGAAAGCGAAAAAGCGGCCGAGCGGACCGGGCGCCACGACGTGGTGCACCGCATTTTGCGGCCCGACGGCACGGTGCGTCACGTGCACGAGTTGGCCCAGGCGGAGACCGATGCCACAGACCGGCTGATGCGGTTGGCCGGCACGGTGCAGGACATCACCGAGCAGGTCGAGACCGAGCAGGCGCTGATCGCTGCCCGCGACGAGGCAGACCGTGCCAACAAGGCCAAGTCCGAGTTCCTCTCCAGCATGAGTCACGAGTTGCGCACGCCGATGAACGCCGTGCTCGGTTTCGGCCAACTCATGGAGTACGACGACACACTGCCGGGCGAGCATCTGGACAGCGTGCGTGAAATTCTCAAGGCGGGCTACCACCTGCTCGAACTGATCAACGAAGTGCTGGATCTGGCCAAGGTTGAATCCGGACAGATCGATTTGTCGCTGGAGCCGGTGGAAGTGTGCCCGATCGTCGACGAGTGCCTGGGACTGGTCGGCCCCCTGGCCGACAAGCGAAATATCCAGTTGACCCATCTTGGCCTGGCTGGGGCAATGGTGCGGGCGGACCGTACCCGGCTCAAGCAGGCGCTGCTCAACCTGCTTGCCAACGCCATCAAATACAACCGCGAAGGCGGCATCGTGCGCCTCGATGTGCGGCCCGAAGGCAAGGACCGGCTGCGTATCCGGGTGATGGATACCGGGCCGGGGATTCCCGCGCGGCGTCTGGTGGAGCTGTTCCAGCCTTTCAATCGTCTCGATGCCGAAGGCAGCGACATTGAAGGCACCGGCATCGGCCTGACCATTACGCAGCGCATCGTCGAGATGATGGGCGGCGCGGTGGGGGTCGAGAGCGAGGTCGGCATCGGCAGCACCTTCTGGATTGAATTGCCGCTTGAAAGCATGGCCGATGACGCCTGCGATCACGAGGGGGCGGCGGGGAATGGCGCCACGCCGGGACAACACATGGACGCGCTGCAGCACATCGTGCTCTACATTGAGGACAACCCGACCAACATCAAACTGGTCGCGCAGATTCTCGGCCGCTACAAACATATCCACCTGCTTACCGCCCACAGCCCCGAAATTGGCATCGAGCTGGCACTGGCGCGCCAACCCGAACTGATTCTGCTCGACATCAACATGCCGGGCATGGACGGCTATCAGGTGCTGGAAGTATTCAAGGCCGATGCGCGTCTGAAAACCATTCCGGTGGTCGCGGTCACGGCCAACGCCATGGCGCGCGATATCGAGCGCGGCAAGGCGGCAGGGTTTGCCGACTATCTCACCAAGCCGCTCGATGTCGAGCGTTTTCATGCGGTGGTGGATGCCTGCCTGGCAATCACCGGAAAAAGCCATGCCTAATTCCACATCCCGTCGCCTGGATTTCGTCGCTGGGGCTCTGCTGCTGCTTTGCCTGCCTTTGCTGCTGTGGCAGGGTTCGCCGGTCAACCAGATCGAAATCCCGCTAGGGACCTTTCTGTCGATGCATTCGGTGCTGGAGATTGTCTCAGTCGTCATCTCCAGCCTGATTTTCTTCATTGCCTTCGGCACGCGCGATACCGAGCGCTCGATCCGGGTCGTGATCCTGGGGTGCTTCTTCCTGGCAACCGCGATACTCGACACCCTTCATACACTGTCGTATACCGGGATGCCGGATATCGTCAGCCCGAATACGCCCGACAAAATGATCGGGTTCTGGCTGGCGGCGCGAATTAGCGCCGGACTCGGGCTGCTGGCTTATGCGATCTGGCCGCATAACCGTCCTGTCAAGGTGGCGGAACGGTTCGCCCTGCTGGCAGGCACATTGGCCGTGGTTGCACTGGTGGCCTGGGTGATTTTCGTCCACGAGTCGAGCCTGCCCGCGCTGTTTGTTGTCGGGCAAGGGCCGACTGCCTTCAAGGTCGCTTTCGAGTGGGGAATTGTCGGCCTCTATCTTGTGGCCGCGGGCTTGATCTACCGACGCCGCAACGACATCGCCCACTTCGATGCCAGAAGCCTGATGCTGGGGCTGCTGATCATGGCGGCGGGCGAGTTGTTCTTTACCGTGTACGTGCAGGTGTCCAGCACCGCCAATCTGCTGGGGCATGTGTACAAGGTGATTGCCTATGGTTTCCTCTACCGCGCCATTTTCGCCGAGGCCATTCGCCAGCCTTTCTTGCAGATCAAGCAGTTGAACCAGCCGGTGGAACGTGAGCACGACTTCACCACCGCTCTGGTGGATACCGCGCGGGTGATCATCCTGCTGCTCGACACCCGCGGCATGATCCAGCACGTCAATCCTTATTTTGAGCGGCTCACCGGTTATCCACTGGCTGAGATTCAGGGCAAGGAATGGTTTGCCACCTTCATCCCCGCGCGCGACCGGGAGCGCATCCGTGCCTTGTTCCAGCAGTCCATCCATGAAACGCCGGTGCGTGGCAACGCCAATTCCATCGTCATCCGCAGTGGCGAGGAACGCCAGATCGAGTGGAATGACCAGCTTCTACGCGACGCCCATGGTGCGATCACGGGACTGCTTGCCATCGGGTTGGACGTGACCCGGCAGCGGCAACTGCAAGCGGAACTGCATCAGGGCTATGGCGAGAACCAGGCCGTGATCCCGGCCGTCCGTGACATTTTGTACATGCTGGACGAGTCGAGGCGACTGGTGTGGTGGAACCGGCAGCTGGAGGAGGTCACGGGACTGGCGCCGGCAACGCTCAAAGATATGCCCGGAATCGATTTCTTCGTCGAGGCGGATCGCGCGGTGGTGGCGCACGCTCTGGGCGAAGCCTTTACAAGCGGTTACGGCGAAGCCATTGCGCGCCTGATCACGCCCAACGGCCCCGTCTACTACCACTACAATGGGGTGTGCGTGCATGATACCCACGGTCACGTCATCGGCATTGCCGGGGTTGGCCGGGATATCAGCGAGCGCATCCAGGCCGAAGAGGCCTTGCTGGAAAGCGAAACCCGCTACCGCGAGTTCGCCGAGCACCTGCACGCTGGCCTGGTGGTGCATGATCCGGAAGGCCGGATTGTGTTTGCAAATGCGGCCGCCACCGCGCTGCTGGGACTGACGCGCGACCAGATCATGGGTAAGACGGCCAGCGACCCGACCTGGCATTTTCTGAATGAAGACGGCCGCCGCTTACCGCTGGAAGCGTATCCGGCGCGGCAGGTGCTCGACCAGGGACACGAAGTCAATAGTCAGGTCATCGGGGTGCAGCAAACAAATCATGCCCGCATCAAGTGGGCGCTGGTCAACGCCTACCCGCAACAGGGCGCATCCGGCCAGTTGAAACAGGTGGCCGTCACCTTCATCGACATCACCGAACGCAAGGAGGCTGAAGCGGCGCTACTGCAGCTCAATGCCGAACTGGAGCAGCGGGTAACGCAGCGGACCCATGAGCTGATGGTGGCCAAGGACGTTGCCGAACGTGCCAATGCCGCCAAGTCGGAATTCCTGTCGCGCATGAGCCACGAACTGCGCACGCCGCTCAACGCCATTCTGGGCTTTGGGCAATTGCTGGAAACCGATCCGGCGCATCCGCTGACAGCGACGCAGGCTGACCATGTCCATGAGATCCTGCAGGGCGGCACGCACCTGCTGGCGCTGGTCAACGAAGTGCTGGACCTGGCCCGTATCGAGAGCGGGCGGCTCGACATCAGCCTGGAAACGGTCGCCATCGAGCCGCTTATCGAGGCCTGTGTGGCGCAGATCAAGCCGCTGGCCGCGCAGCGTGGCATCAGCATGACACTTGAAATACATACGCCCTGCACGGTGCAGGCCGATTTCACGCGGCTCAAGCAGGTGTTGCTCAACCTGCTTTCCAATGCCGTCAAATATAACCGCGAAGGCGGCACGATCCGGCTGCATTGCGTCGCATCCGGGACTCAGCATGTGCGCATCAGCGTGCAGGACAGCGGTTTTGGCATTTCGGCCGAATCGCTGCCGCGGCTGTTCCGGCCTTTCGAGCGCCTGGAGTCGGCTTACCAGGGTATCGAAGGCACCGGCATCGGCTTGGCGCTGGCAAAGAAACTGGTGGAGGCGATGCAGGGCGAGATCGGTTTGGACAGCGTGCCCGGCGAGGGCTGTACCTTCTGGTTCGAGTTGCCCCTCAGCGCATCGGCGCCAGGCGCGCCAAGGGATGCACCCGTGGCCGCGCCGGCATCGGCCGCTCCGGCTGTCGCCGGCGATCGTCGCCGGCTGCTGTATGTGGAAGACAACCCGGCCAATCTGCGCCTGGTCGAAAAGATTCTTGCCAAGCGCCAGGACATCGATTTCGTCGCGGCTGCGAGTGGCGAGGCCGGGCTGAAGCTGGTCCTGCAAGCGCCCCCCGACCTGATCCTGCTCGACATCAACCTGCCCGATATGAATGGCTTCGAAGTGTTGCGCCACTTGAAGGACAACCCGCTCACCCGCAACATCCCGGTGATTGCAGTTACCGCCAATGCCATGCCGCGCGACATTGCGCGCGGCCGCGAGGCGGGTTTCAGCGATTACCTGACCAAGCCGCTGGATGTGGGTCATTTCAACCTGATGGTGGATGCCTTGCTCAAATCCGCTGACACGGACGTGTGATGGCAGCACGGGATTAAAGCATGCGCAATCAATCGAACAGCGACCCGGCGCACGACCTCGCCGGACTCGGCCCCGATGTGTTCCGCCGGCTGGCCGATACATCGGCCGATGGCATCGGCATGGCACGGCTCGACAGCCGGATCGTTTACGCCAATGCCACCCTGCGGCGGCTGCTTGAACTGCCCGCCACCAGCGAATTGGGCGACCATTTTTTTTTCGACTATTACCTGCCCAGCGAAGTGGCGCGGTTGCGCGACGAGATCATGCCCCAGGTCCAGGCCGCAGGCACATGGGTTGGTGAGTTGGAACTCGTGTCGCCCAGTGGTGCGATATGGCAGACCATCCAGAACATTTTCCTGATACGTGATGAACACGGCGCGCCGGTGGCGTTCGCCAATATCATCACCGACCTCACCGAGCGTGCGCGCGTCACCGAGTCGCTGCGGTTCAGCCAGGCGGTGCTCGATTCTTCCATCAACGCCATCGCCATCGCCAGCCTGGAGGGCAAGCTCACCTATGTGAACCAGGCGTTCGCCGATCTGTGGCGGCTGGATTCGGTCGATGACGCGCTGGGCCGCTCGCCGCTGGAATTCTGGGAACAGCCGCAACAGGCCGAGGACGTGGTGGCTGCGCTGCAGCAGGTCGGCCACTGGCAGGGCGAGATGCAGGCGCTGCGTCACGACGGCTCAATCGCCACGATGCAACTTTCAGCGCATCTGGTGCGGAACGAGGCGGGACAGCCCGTTTGCATGATGAGTTCGTTCGTGGACGTCAGCGCGCGCGTCTATGCCGAGCGCGAACTGTTGCGATCGGAAGCGCTGCTCAACAGCGTCATTCAGCAGATTCCGGCAATGGTGTTTCTCAAGCGTGCCAGCGATCTGCGGTTTGAATTGCTCAATCGCGCGGGCGAGCAGCTGCTCGGTCTCGAACAGGCCGTGCTGCTGGGCAAAAGCGACCACGATTTCTTCCTGCCGGAGCAGGCCGCGACCTTTATCGCCAGAGACCAGGAAGTGCTTGCCAGCGGGTTGCCGCTGGACATACCGGAAGAATCCATCCGGGGGCGCAATGGCGAAACCCGTATCCTGCACACGCGCAAGATCGGCATCTATGATGCGGCCGGCGAACCGACCCATCTGCTGGGCATCTCGCTCGACATCACCGAACAGAAACAGGCGCAGGAAATGATGGCGTTTCTGGCGCGCACCAGCAGCGCGTCCGATCCGGACGTGTTCTTTCGATCCTGCGTCCGCAAGCTCGCCGAGTCCTATGGCGCGCGCTACGCTTTCATCGGGCTGCTGCTCGATAGCGGACAGGACGTTCAAACCCTTGTCGTGTGGGCCGGCGAGGACTTTGCGCCGAACTTCGAATATAACCTGGGCGGCACACCGTGCCGCGACGTGCTCGATCTACGCGAAGAGCTGATCCCACACGACGCGGCCCAGCTATATCCTGACGATGCCATGTTGGCCCAAATGGGCGTCGACAGTTATTACGGCACGCCGCTCATCTCATCCAGCGGCCAGTTGATGGGCCTCATCTCGGTCATGGATACCCAGGCCATGGCGCCGACACGCTGGACCGCGCCGCTGCTCGGTGTGTTCGCCTCGCGGGTGGCGGTGGAACTCGAACGCAAGGCGGCCGCCGACACCCTGCGCGAGCTCAACGCTTCGCTCGAACAACGGGTGGGGCAGCGCACCGCCGAACTGGAAGCGCAAAACATCCGCAATGCATCAATCATCCATGCGGCCATGGACGGTTTCTTTATTGCCGACCTGCAGGGCCGCATGCTCGACGTCAACGACATCTATTGCGGAATGCTGGGCTACGACCGGGCCGAGTTTCTGGCACTCACCATTCCCGGCATTGAGGCGAACGAAAGCCCGGAGGATGTCGCCGCCCATATCGAGACACTGCTGAAAAACGGCCAGGACCGCTTTGACACCCGCCACCGGCGCAAGGATGGCAGTTTGCTGGACGTGGAGGTCAACGTCACCCTGGTGGAAGTGGGCGACGAACAGCGGTTCTATGCTTTCGTTCACGACATCGCGCCGCGCAAGCAGGCCGAATCCGCACTGATCGAATCCCGCGACCAGGCCGAACGGGCGAGCCTGGCCAAGACCGAATTTCTCTCACGCATGTCGCATGAGCTGCGCACGCCAATGAATGCGATTCTCGGCTTTGCGCAGTTGCTCGAAACCGAACCCCTGCAGGAAGATCAGGCCGAGAATGTGCGCGAGATTCTGCATGCCGGCAACCATCTGCTGGAGATGATCAACGAGGTGCTGGATCTTGCGCGCGTCGAGGCCGGTCACCTGGATATCGATATCCAGACCGTAGCCTGTCAGCCCATTACGGAATCCTGCATCGCCACGATCCGGCCGCTGGCCGCCCAGCGCGGCATCACCGTGGTGGCCGACCTGGCCGGGGGCTGCGCGGTGGCGGCCGACCCGCTGCGGCTGCGTCAGGTGCTGCTTAATCTGTTGTCCAATGCGGTTAAATACAATCGCGAGGGCGGCACGGTGGAGGTGAGTTGCCGCATCACCGCTGGCGGGCAGGTGCGAATCAGCCTGCAGGACAACGGCATCGGCATCGCCGCCGAAGCGCTGCCGCGCCTGTTTCAACCGTTCGAGCGACTGGAAACCACGTATTCCGGCATCGAAGGCGCCGGCATTGGCCTTGCGCTTTGCAAACGCCTGGTCGAGGCGATGCAGGGCACGATCGGTGCGCAAAGCACCTACGGGGCCGGCAGCACGTTCTGGATCGAAATGCCGCAGGCAGGGACACAACCGGCTATGGCTGGCGAGACCGATGTCAGCTCCCGGTGATCGTCGTGGCCGTTCACGCCATGCCCCGCGACATCGCGTTCGGCAAGACAGCGGGCTTAAGTGATGACATGACTCAGCCGATAAAGAAAGCCAGTTTCATTGAATCGGTTGACCACGGCCTGCCCGGCTGCGCGGAGAAAAAAGTATGAGCACCCCATCTAACAGTGAAAGCATCCTCATCGTCGATGACGAGCCGGCCAACCTCAAGCTGCTGGATCGTATGTTGAGCGGCCAGGGGTATCAGCACCTGGTGCTGGTTGAGGATCCGCGCGAGGCCCTCGACCGCTATCGGGAGACGCGGCCCGATCTGATCCTGCTCGATATCAACATGCCGCATCTGGATGGCTATCAGGTGATGGAACAGCTGAAAGCACTGAACGATCCGCTGCTGCCGCCCATCGTCATCCTCACCGCCCAGCACGGCAAGGATTATCTGCTGCGGGCACTGTCCGCCGGGGCGCGCGATTTCATCGGCAAGCCCTTCGATCGCAATGAACTGCTGATGCGGGTGCGCAACCTGCTGGATGCGCAACTGGCCCACCGCCTGGTGTACGACCAGAAAACCGTGCTGGAAGACATGGTGCGGGCGCGTACCGACGAATTGCGGCGTACCCGCCTGCAGGTGGTGCAGCGCCTGGGCAAGGCAGCGGAATACCGCGACGAGGAAACCGGCAACCATATCCTGCGCATGAGCCACATCTGCGCCTTGCTCGCGCGCGCTGTCGGCTGGAGCGAGGATGGGTGCGATCTGATCCTCAACGCCAGCCCGATGCACGACATCGGCAAGATCGGCATTCCCGATGCCATCATGCTGAAACCGGGCAAGTTCGAGCCGCACGAATGGGAAATCATGAAGACCCATGCCGCCATCGGCGCCAAATTGCTCGACGGCGATGACTCCATCCTGATGAACATGGCGCGCGAAATTGCGCTCACCCATCATGAAAAATGGGATGGCAGCGGCTATCCCAACGGGCTGGCGGGGGAGGCGATTCCGCAGGCCGGGCGCATCGCCGCACTGGCCGACGTGTTCGACGCACTGACTTCCGTGCGGCCCTATAAAAAGGCCTGGACCATCGAGGCAGCGGTGGACCTGATCAAGGAAAACAGCGGCAAGCACTTCGACCCAGAACTGGTCGAAGTCTTCCTGCAGGAACTGCCCGGCATTGTGGACATCCGTGAGCGTTTTGCCGAACCGGCGTGTGAGCTTGCGGATACCGTTGTCGCTTGATTTGACCACACATCATGGCGCCGCTCTGGTCAGGCAACGCCACACCAAACCAACAACACTGTGGTCGCACAATCCCAGCGGCACGGGCTTCTGTGAGCCCTGTCTGCGGAACATGAAGAAACGCGGCCTGTCGGAACCGCAATGGATCAACGCATCATGAAGCGGCGCAGCTTTCTGCTGGCTACCTGCTGCATGCCCGTCATGGCGCATGCGGCGCGGGGCGAACTGGTTTTCGTCGTTCATCCCTACGACACGCCTTCGCGCATCTACAGCCGTTTTCGCCCGCTGACGCTCTATCTGGCCGGGATACTGGAACGCCCGATCAAACTGGTGATCGCCTCCACCTACGACGAGCAGATGGCAATGATCGTCGATGGTCGCGCCGACCTCACCTATATCGGCCCGACGCCCTATGTGCAGGCGCGCGACCGTGCGCCGATTCGCATCCTCGCTGGCGAGGCGGAAAACGGTCAGGCGTTTTATCAAAGCGCGATCGTGGCGCGGGCAGCCAGCCCGATCAATACGCTTGCCGACCTCAAGGGCAAGCGCGTTGCGTTCGGCGCGGCAATCTCCATGTCGAGCTCGGTCGCGCCGACGCTGATGCTGGCGCAAGCGGGCGTTAAGCTGGGCGATCTGGCCGGCCACGCCCAGCTTGATCGCCATGAGCGGGTCGCGCTGTCGGTCCTGCACGGGGATTTCGACGCAGGCGGGCTGCGCCTCGACATTGCGCGGCAATACTTGCCACGTGGCCTGAAAATCCTTGCCACCTCGCCGCCGCTGCCGCCGCACGTCATCGCCTGCTCGGCTGGCTTTCCGTCCGCAGCCGAAGTGCGCGTCCGCACTGCGCTGCTCAACCCGGACGAACACGGGCTGCGTGCCTTCGAAGCACTGGGTGAATCGACCCGCTTCGTCCCGGTCGACGACTCGCACTACCACAGCGTCCGCCGCATGTTGCGCACGCTCGGCAAATGAAACCGCGCTCGCTCACTTACTGGCTCAGCGCCTATCTGGGCCTGGCTGGTCTGCTGATCACGGTGCTGCTCGGTGCCGGCATGTGGCAGTCGCTGCGGCATCTGGTCGAGGCCGCCGAAACCGACAAGGCCCAGGCGCTGGTCAGCCAGCTCGCCGCGGTGTCGGTCGATGCGGTCCTGATCCGCGACTACGGCACCATCGAGCGCGCGGTCGACGAACTCGTCAGCCGTCGCGGCCTGGCCTATGTCGAAATTCGCCGTGCCGATGGCGTGGTGCTGGGACAGGCGGGCAAAGCCTCGCCGGCGAACGCGAGTTTTTCCGCCAGCATGCTGGCGGCCGGCGAGCCGCTGGGCGAGGTGATCGCCCAATATGACAACTCGCGGATGCAGACCGTAGCCTGGCGTCTGGCGGTTTGGGTCGCGCTGGCGCTGGTGCTGTTCTCGCTGCTCGGTTTCTGGGTGCTGCGCCGCCTGCTGGAGGCACGTCTGGTGGCGCCGGTGAAGGAACTGATCGCCAGCGTGGGGCCGGGCGAAACCCGTCATGCCGCACCGGCAGGTGCCCCAGCCGAGGTGCACGAACTTGCCCACGCGCTGACCGATCTGGAAACCCGCGTTCACACCCACATCACCGCGCTGGAAGAAGCCAACCAGGCGCATAACGATGCGCTGCGGCGGCTGTGCGCCGAACAACGGCTGGCCACGGTGGGACAGATGGCGGGCGAGGTGGCGCACGAACTCAATACTCCGCTGGCCAACATTCTGGGCTACGCGCAATTGGCGCAGTCGCAAACTGCAGACCCGGCGGTGCGTGAATCGCTCGATACCATCGTGGCGCAGGCACGCCGTGCCGGCCAGATTCTCGGCGACATGCTGACTGTGGCGCGTGCCCCCGCGCTGACCAATCAGGCGGTCGATCTGGCCGAGCTGGCGCGGGCGTTTTCGCGGCTGGTGGCACCGCTGGCGCGCCGGCAGGGCATACGCATCGAGGTCGCCGATGG
>JBPPMF010000214.1:0-12575 GCA_051305915.1 Thiobacillus sp.
CCCGGGCACAAGGTCAACGAGATGATCGCGCGCCTGCGCTACGCCAAGCCGGGCATCGGCCTGATCTCGCCGCCGCCGCACCACGACATCTATTCGATCGAAGATCTGGCGCAACTGATTTACGACCTCAAGCAGGTCAACCCCGACGCGCTGGTGTCGGTGAAGCTGGTGGCCGAACCTGGCGTCGGCACGATTGCCGCCGGCGTCGCCAAGGCCTACGCCGACCTCATCACCATTTCCGGCTACGACGGCGGCACCGGCGCGAGCCCGCTCGCCAGTGTGAAATACGCCGGTTCGCCGTGGGAACTCGGCCTCTCCGAAGCGCAGCAGGTGCTGCGCGCCAACGGCCTGCGCGGTCGCGTTCGCGTGCAGACCGACGGCGGGCTGAAGACCGGCCTCGACGTCATCAAGGCGGCGATCCTCGGTGCCGAATCCTTCGGTTTCGGCACCGGCCCCATGGTCGCGCTGGGCTGCAAATACCTGCGCATCTGCCACCTCAACAACTGCGCGACCGGTGTGGCGACGCAGAACGAAAAACTGCGGAAAGACCACTTCATCGGTCTGCCCGACATGGTGGTCAACTACTTCAAGTTCGTCGCCGAGGAAACGCGCGAGCTGATGGCCAGCCTCGGCATCCGTAAGCTGACCGACCTGATCGGCCGCACCGACCTGCTCGATCTGTCCGCCGGTGACACGCCGCGCCAGGGTCGCTTGAAACTCGACGTGCTACTGAGCCAGGGCGACATCCCGGCCGACGCGCCGCGCTTCGCGCAGCAGGAACGCAATCCTTCGTTCGACAAGGGCGAGTTGGCCGAGCAGATGGTGGCCGACGCGATCGGCGCGATCAAGGCCGGCACCCCGATCCAGCTGGCCTATGCAGTGCGCAACGTCAACCGCTCGATCGGCGCGCGCCTGTCGGGCGAGATCGCCAAGGCGCACGGCAGTCGCGGCCTGCCGGACGACACGCTGCGCCTCCAGCTGACCGGTTCGGCCGGCCAAAGCTTCGGCGTGTGGAACCACAAGGGACTGACGATCACGCTCGAAGGCGACGCCAACGACTACGTCGGCAAGGGCATGGGCGGCGGCCGGCTGGTGATCTATCCGCCGCGCGTCGCCACCTTCGACGCGCACCGCAACACGCTGATCGGCAACACCTGCCTGTACGGCGCCACCGGCGGCGAACTCTACGCCGCGGGCATGGGCGGCGAGCGCTTCGGGGTGCGTAACTCCGGCGCGCTGGCAGTGGTGGAAGGCATCGGCGACCACGGCTGCGAATACATGACCGGTGGCACCGTGATCGTGTTGGGCGACACCGGCCTGAACTTCGGCGCCGGCATGAGCGGCGGCATGGCCTTCGTGGTCGACGACACAGGCGATTTCGTGGCGAAGACCAACAAGGAAATGGTCGAGCTGACCCGCATCACCAACGCCGAGACCGAGCCGTTCCGCGTCTTCTTCAAGGCGCAGATCGAGCGCCATCTGGCGTTGACCGGCAGCGCACGCGCCAAGGCGCTGCTGGCCGATTTCGACGCCACGTTGTCGCGCGTCTGGCTGGTCAAGCCGAAGCGCATTTCGATTGAAGATCTGGTCGAGGACATTCCCGGCCAGTCACGTGAAGCTGCGACGATCTGAAGGGCTCTCACATGGATATCGACTTGCTGGAAGAAGCGAAAAAGCGGCCTTTCACCGAAAAGCTGCAACTGGTGGAAGACCTGTGGGACTCGATTGCGGAAGAAGCTGCGCAGCAACGCCTTTCCAGCGCGCAACAACAATTGCTCGAAGCCCGCTTGCGTGAAAGCGATGCCAACCCGGAAGACGGCAAGCCCTGGGATGAAGTCCGGGCGGAAATCGAACGTTCCCTGTGAAACTCGTCGTCAGCACCAAGGCGCAACGCGAAATTCGGGACGCGACGGCATGGTACGAAGAACAGACGCGGAGTTTGTCGGCGGAACAGTCTTTTCTATCGCATGCACGACGAAAAAATCACTGTCCTAGCCTGCCTGCACCAGCACCGCGACCCGCAGGACTGGCCACACAATTGAACGATGAGAGTTGAGACCTAGACATGGGTGACGTATTCCAGTTTTTGAAGCAGCCCCGGCGCGACGGTGAAAAGACCGCAGCGGAGGTGCGCAAGCACGAGTTCCGCGAGATATACGCGCAGATGGACCCAGCGCACGCGCAGGAGCAGGCCGACCGCTGCCTCGCCTGCGGCAATCCCTATTGCGAGTGGAAGTGCCCGGTGCACAACTACATTCCCAACTGGCTCAAGCTGGTGACCGAAGGCCGCCTGTTCGAGGCTGCCGAGTTGAGCCACCAGACCAACTCGCTGCCGGAAGTGTGCGGCCGCGTGTGCCCGCAGGACCGCCTGTGCGAAGGTGCCTGCACCCTCAATAGCGACGGCTTCGACGCAGGCGGCGGCTTCGGCGCGGTCACCATCGGCCAGATCGAAAAATACATTTCCGAAGAGGCCTTCAAAGCTGGCTGGCGCCCCGACATGTCGAACGTGGTGCCGACCGGCAAGCGGGTCGCCATCATCGGCGCCGGCCCCGCCGGCCTCGGCTGCGCCGATGTGCTGGCACGTAACGGCGTGAAGCCGGTGGTGTACGACCGCTACGACGAGATCGGCGGCCTGCTCACTTTCGGCATCCCCGAATTCAAGATGGAAAAGACGGTGATGACACGCCGTCGCGAAGTGTTCGAGGGCATGGGCGTCGAGTTCCGCCTCAATACCGACATCGGCAAGGACGTCAGCATGCAGAGCCTGCTCGACGACTACGACGCCGTGTTCATGGGCATGGGCACCTACACCTACATGAAGGGCGGCTTCCCCGGCGAAGACCTGCCCGGCGTGCTAGAAGCGCTGCCCTTCCTGATTTCCAACGTGCGTAAGTGCCTTGACCTGACCAAGCCCGATGAGGTCTACCAGGACATGAAGGGCCTGCGCGTGGTGGTACTCGGCGGCGGCGACACCGCGATGGACTGCAACCGCACCAGCATCCGCCAGGGCGCGGCGAACGTGACCTGCGCCTATCGCCGCGACGAGCAGAACATGCCCGGCTCCAAGCGCGAAGTCGGCAACGCCAAGGAAGAAGGCGTGCAATTCCTGTGGAACCGCCAGCCGGTCGAAATCGTCGGCAACGGCAAGGTTGAAGGCGTCAAGCTCGTCACCACCGAACTCGGCCCGCCCGACGCCCGCGGCCGCCGCACCCCGGTGGTCATTCCGGGCTCGGAGGAAATCGTTCCGGCCGACCGCGTCATCGTCGCCTTTGGTTTCCGCCCCAACCCGCAACCCTGGTTCGCCGACCACAAGATCGCGATCGACCAGGGCGGCCGCGTGATCGCCAAGGGCCAGCAGCATGCGTTCCAGACCGCCAATCCGAAAGTCTTCGCCGGCGGCGACATGGTGCGCGGCTCCGATCTGGTGGTGACCGCAGTGTGGGAAGGCCGCGAGGCCGCCAAGGGCATCCTGGGCTATCTCGACCTGTTGTAAACCTTCGACAGGCCGTATGCGGCAATGCAAAAAGGCCGGGGACTATGCCCCGGCCTTTTTGCTTGTTCGAGTCAGTTGATTAGAACCGGGTGCTGTACATCAACTGCCAGTTCAGCTGGCTGTGGTCGATGGTCATGCCACCGTTACCACCATCCATCATGGCCGCTCCGGTGCCTGTCACCGAAGTTTCCGGTACCAAGCTCAGCGCGAAATTGAGTTCGGCCTGCTTGCTGAAGGCATAGCCCAAGCCGGCCATGTAGTGATTTTCCACGATCGCCGGCCACAGATAGTTGACGCTCGCATCCGGGATCGGGTTCTTGCCGTGGTTGTAGCCGATACGGCCGGTGAAGGCGTCGGTGAGTTGGTAAGCCAGTCCCAGCGACAGCACGATCTGGTCGTCCCAGTTCTGCGTGAACGGCGCAACGGCGACGCCGTTCTTATAAATAGTCACAGTATTCATGCTGCTGTTCCACATCACGTCCTTGAGGTCTGCCGCGAGCATGAGCCGCTCATTCGCCTGCCAGGCCAGACCCAAAGCCAGGATGGGCGGCATGTCAAAGCCTTCCACCTTGTAGGCGCCGTCCTTGAGGTCGGGCAGGTTGCCGGCGGTCTGATAGACGCCGCCGACGGTGAGCGCATCACTCAGCTTGTAGGTGAAGCCCAGCTTGCCCGCCAGGCTGTAGCCCTTGGCCGCGCCGGTGAAGTCGCTGTCGTCCTTGAAGTCGATCTGATAGCCCGTGACCACCAGGTCCATGCCCGACCACACGATATCGACACTGCCGCCGACATTGAACCGCTCGTTCACACTGTAGGCCAGCGGGAAGATCACCCGGCCCACGCTCACCTGCGCCATGTCGCCATTGGCGTATTCGGTGCCCATGCCGCCCTGGCCGTAGATGCCGGCGCCATAAGCCAGCTTGCCCTGCTTTTTCACGTAGCCGAAGGCCGGCCCGTAGAAGGCATCCGCACTGGATGTGCCCATCGTTCCGGGCGCCGCCACATCCGGCCCGACAAACCCCACCATTACATCGACCTGGCGGCCGGCGGCCATCAAGCCGAGCGTGGCCGGGTTGTTAGCCATTGCAGCGGTGCCGTTGTCGTACGCCATGGCCGCGCCGCCCATGCCTGTGGCAATCGGGCCAAAGCCTTCCATGATCATGCCGTTGGTGGCGATAGCCAGACTGGGCGCAGCGAGTCCCAGCATGGCAAGCGTGGCCGCGAGTTTATTCATTTGCATCAGGATTTCTCTGGAAAGATGGGGTTGATTTTTAGAAAAGCCGAAAATTTTAACCTATTAATGCGCTGCGGCATGCGGACTTGAGCCTCCACGATGTAGGCGGTGCCGAAATCCCGGCTGCGGGTCGTGGTTACATTGCGTTACACCTCGTTACCCGCCACAAACATCCCGCTTACAAGGCGCCCCTACAGTGCAGTTGTCCGCTGACGAAACGAATCGACAGCGACACCCCACACTGAATAGGAGCAACACCATGAAAAGCAATCTGATGAAGAAAACCCTCGGCATTCTGGCACTGAGCACGCTGGGGTTGATGGCGACCGGCGCGCAGGCTAACTGGGAGCGCGGCGGCCAAGGTTATGGCCATGCTCAAAAACTGGCCTACCAGCAAAGCCAGGCGTTTAGCCAACAGATCAATGCCCGCCAGGATCGGCAGAAGCAACGCATCCAGGCTGGAATGCACAAGGGCAAGCTGACCCGCGCCGAATTCCGCGAGTTGATGCAGGAACAGCACAGTATTCGCGTCATGGAACAGCGTTTTCGCGCAGATGGCTTGATCGACGCGCGTGAATTCAAACGCCTGGATCGTGCGCTCGATATCGCTGATCACAACATCCGGGCAGAAAAGCATGACCGCCAAGCGCGTCAGGCCTACGGCCACCCCCGGTTCAACTAAACCGGCATGGCGCGCACTTGCGCGCCTGCCGTGACGGTCGCGGCGGTGGCGCTTCCGCCGCAGCTGATCCATTCGCGCCCCAAGGCTAGCGACGCCAAGCCTGCTAAACTAGCGGTTTTGCGTCCTGGCCTGCTCCATGTCTGCTCTCAAGAACGATACTTTCCTGCGCGCGCTGCTGCGCCAGCCCACTGACTACACGCCGCTGTGGCTGATGCGCCAGGCCGGACGCTACTTGCCGGAGTACAACGCCACCCGCGCCCGCGCCGGCGACTTTCTGACCCTGTGCAAAACCCCCGATCTGGCGACCGAAGTGACGCTGCAGCCGCTGGCGCGCTATCCGCTCGACGCCGCGATCCTGTTTTCCGACATCCTCACCGTGCCCGACGCGATGGGGCTGGGCTTGTATTTCTCGACCGGCGAAGGCCCACGCTTCGAGCGGCCGCTGCGCGACGAGTGGGAAATCCGCGATCTGTCCGCGCCCGATCCCACCGACAAGCTCGGCTACGTGATGGATGCGGTGCGCTCTATCCGCCGTGCGCTCGACGGCTCGGTGCCGCTGATCGGCTTTTCTGGCAGCCCCTACACACTGGCGTGCTATATGGTCGAAGGCGGCGGTTCGAGCGATTACCGTCACATCAAGACCATGCTGTACAGCCGTCCAGACCTGCTGCACCGCATTCTGGAAGTGAACACCCAGGCGGTGACCGATTACCTGAATGCGCAGATCGAAGCCGGCGCGCAGGCCGTGATGATTTTCGATTCCTGGGGCGGCAGCCTCACCCCGCACGCCTACAAGGAATTCTCGCTCGCCTACATGGAGCGCATCGTCGCCGGCCTGATCAAGGAGCGTGAAGGCCGCCGCGTACCCTGCGTCGTCTTCACCAAGGGCGGCGGCAACTGGCTGGAATCGATTGCGGCCATCGGCGCCGACGCCGTGGGACTCGACTGGACCGTCGACATCGGCGAAGCGCGCCGCCGCATCGGCGACAAAGTGGCATTGCAGGGCAACCTCGATCCCTGCGCCCTGCACGGCACGCCCGACAGCATCCGTACCGAGGCCCATCGCATCATCGACAGCTACGGCAACCACCCCGGCCACGTCTTCAACCTCGGTCACGGCATTTCGCAATTCACCAATCCTGACAATGTCAGCGTGCTGGTCGAAGCAGTGCATAGCCGCAGCCGCGCCGTGCGTGCGGCCTAGCCGCCACCCGTGACCCACACGAACACCCTGTCCACGCCAACCTTTATTGATTCGGATTAACCATGAAACGTATTTTGATCAGCCTGTTTGCCCTCTTCATCAGCGTCGGTTTCGGCATGCAGGAAGCCGAAGCCAAACGCATGGGCGGCGGCAAGTCCTTCGGCATGCAGCGCACCGCACCCGCCAAGCAGAATGCCGCGCCCGCGCCCCAACGCCAGCAGCCCGCGACTTCGCCGACGACCGCGCCGAAGAAAAATTCCTGGATGGGCCCGATTGCCGGTCTCGCCGCCGGCCTGGGCCTGGCTGCACTGTTTTCCCACCTGGGAATGGGCGAGGAAATGGCCAATTTCATGATGCTGGCGCTGCTGGCCATGGCCGCTTTCATGCTGTTCCGCTTCTTCATGCGCCGTAATGCACCCGCCCCCGCGATGCAATACGCCGGCATGCCGGCAGGGGGCCAACCCGGTGCACCCGCCGCGTTCGAGCAATCGGCCACCGCGCTGAGCAGCGGCAACACCCGCGCCTTCCCGCCCGGCTTCGATGCCGACGCTTTCGCCCGCGAAGCGAAGCTCAACTTCATCCGTCTGCAGGCCGCCTATGACGCCGCCAATCTGGACGACCTGCGCGCTTTCACCTCGCCCGAAGTCTTCGCCGAACTCAGCATGCAACTGGCCGAGCGCGGCGACACTGCCCAGATTACAGACGTGATGACGCTCGACGCCGACGTGCTGGAGGCGGCCGAAGAAGGCAATCGCCACCTCGTCAGCGTCCGCTTCACCGGCCTGGTACGCGAAGCCGCCGACCAGGATGCGGCACCGCTCGATGAAGTCTGGCACCTCACCCGACCGGCCAGCGGCCAGGGCGGTTGGGTCATTGCCGGCATCCAGCAGGCATAAAGTTCAATCATATCAAGGTCTTTTGCACCAAACGGAGGCAAAAGGCCTTGGCTACGGCAATAGAAGCGTCGACTTATGCACATTTTTAGCGCAAGGGAACTTTTTTTGTGACACCCCCTTGACAGCCAAGCCCTATTTATAACTCTTTGAATAATATCGATTTACTGACTTGCCTTCTTTTTAGTCCACGATAGCCGTGCCCCGATTGGCGGGCGTTTGGGTGCGATCAACACAAATCACTCACACAGTTATCCACAGCTTGCGTGGACAACACCAAATAAGCCTTTTTCAACAGCCACTTAGTATCTTTTTCCCAACAACCATTCAAGACTCGTCGCTAACATGCCGTCCATTCTGCAGGTCGCGCTCGACACGCCACTCCACCGGCTGTTCGACTATCGCCTGCCGGATGGCCTGGGCGCCGTGCAGCCGGGCAGCTTGGTCGAAGTTCCATTCGGGCGCACCCTCCAGGTCGGCGTCGCGCTGGGCCCACCAATTGACAGCAGCATCCAGAACGACAAGCTGCGCGATGTCATCCGCGTCCTGGACGACCGCCCCGCCCTGTCCCCCGACATCCTGCGCCTGGCCCTGTTTTGTGCCGACTATTACCACTATCCGCTGGGCGCGATCCTGCTCGCCACGCTGCCGCCACGCCTGAAGAACGCCACGCCGTTTGTCGCCGATACGCCCTGGCTGGTGCTGACCGAAGCCGGCAAAACGGCAGCACCGCCCGCCCGCGCCCGGGTGCAGCGCGCCCTGTTCGATGCCCTGCAGACGGCGCCGCAGTCGCGCGAGGCATTGCGTACGCAAAAGCAAACCCGCCACGCAGCCGCGCTGGTGGCGGCAGGCTGGGCCACCTGGTCGCGTGTCCCCCCGCCCTTGGCCAACGCGCCACAAACCGCCGAGTCACCGCTGGCCACCGCCGAACAGCAAGCCGCACTCGAGTCACTGCTGCCCACGCTCGGGCAATTCGGCGTGCATCTGATTCATGGCGTGACCGGCAGCGGCAAGACCGAGCTGTATCTGCGCCTGATCGACGCAGTGCTAGCAATCAATAAACAGGCCCTGGTGCTGATCCCTGAAATCGCGCTGACCCCGCAACTGGAACAGCATTTCCGCCGCCGCTTTCCCGGGCGCCGCTTCGCCACCCTGCACAGCGGCCTGGGCGAAAAAGACCGCGCCGAAAACTGGCTCGCCGCGCCCGACTGCGACGTGCTGCTCGGCACCCGGCTGTCGGTGTTTGCGCCGCTGCCGCGGTTGGGGCTGATCGTGGTGGACGAGGAGCACGACGCCTCGTTCAAGCAGCAGGACGGCCTGCGCTATTCGGCGCGCGACGTCGCCATCGCGCGCGCCAAGCAACGCGGCGTGCCGGTGCTGCTCGGCTCCGCCACACCCTCGCTGGAAAGCTATGCGCAGGCGCTGAGCGGACGCTACCAGCTGATCGAACTGAAACAGCGCGCGATCAGCCAGGCGCAGCTGCCGGCAATCGAACTGATCGACCTCAAGCATATCCCGGTCGACAACGGCCTCACTCGGCCCGCTGTGCAGGCGCTGACCGAAACCCTGGGGCGCGGCGAGCAAGGCTTGGTATTCCTCAACCGCCGCGGCTATTCGCCGGCGCTGTATTGCCCGAGCTGCGCCTGGGTATCGCCCTGCCCGCGTTGCTCTGCGCGGCTGGTGCTGCACCGCACCTCACATCGCCTGAAGTGCCACCACTGCGGATTCGAAACGCGCATTCCGCCCGAATGTCCGAGCTGCGGCAACCCTGATTTGAAAGCCTTGGGTCAAGGCACGCAGCGGTTGGAGGAAACGCTCACCGCGCTGCTGCCCGTGGCGCGCATCCGCCGCATCGACCGCGACACCATGCGCCCGCGCGCCTGGGCCGAGCTCGGCGAAGCGGTGCACGGCGGCGAAATCGACATCCTGGTCGGCACCCAGATGCTGGCCAAGGGCCACGACTTCCCCCACATGACGCTGGCGCTAATTCTCGACACCGACGGTGCGCTCTACAGCCCCGACTTTCGCGCCACCGAGCGCCTGTTCGCCCAGCTGATGCAGGTTGCCGGGCGCGCCGGGCGCGCCGACAAGCCGGGGCGCGTGCTGATCCAGACCGCCTTCCCCGACCATCCGTTGTTCCGCTACCTCCAGCGCCACGATTTCGCGGGCTACGCGCGCGAGCTGCTGGCCGAACGCAAGCAAATGGATTTGCCGCCGTTCACCCGCCAGGTACTGCTGCGCGCCGAGGCGACCACCATGGCCGCGGCGCTGGCTTTTCTGCAGCGTGCCGCGGCGCTGGCACCCGATACGGCCGACGTCAGCGTGTTCAGCGCCACCCCCGCGCCGATGGCGCGCGTGGCCAATCTGGAACGCGCGCAGCTGCTGATCCAGTCTGCATCAAGACTGGCCCTGCAAAACTTCATACGTGACTGGCGGCCACAACTCGACAGCATCAAGCCGCGTGTGGCGCGCTGGTCGCTCGATGTCGATCCGCTCGTGTTTTGAGGCCTTGCGTACGGCGCATATAATCGTGGGCTACCCATTCGAACACTGAGGGTGAGTGCATCACCCCTCCCTCTTTGTAACCATGTCCAACACCCTTCCGCTTAAAGACCAGATCGCCCTGCTGATCGGCATCGCCCTCGAAACGGTGGCGCCCGACGCCCCGGTCAGCCTCGAAATCGAACGCCCGAAGAATCCCGCCCACGGCGACTTTTCCAGCAACGCTGCGATGCAGCTGGCGCGCCCGCTGAAGAAAAATCCGCGCGAGCTGGCGCAGCTGATACTCACCGAGCTGCCGAAATCGCCGCTGATCGCCAAGGCTGAAATCGCCGGCGCCGGCTTCATCAACTTCCACCTCACGCCAGCCGCCTGGCATGGTCTGGTGCCGCAGATCCGTTCGGCCGGCGCGCAATTCGGCCGCAACGATGCGGGCAAGGGCCACAAGGTGCTGGTCGAGTTCGTCTCCGCCAACCCGACCGGCCCGCTGCACCTCGGCCCCGGCCGCCAGGCGGCGTTGGGCGATGCGATTTGCAACCTGTACGCGACGCAGGGCTGGGAGGTGTATCGCGAGTTTTATTACAACGATGCGGGCGTACAGATCGCCACGCTGGCCAACAGCGTGCAGGCGCGCGCGCGCGGAATCAAGCCGGGCGACGCCGAATGGCCGGAAACCGCCTACAACGGCGACTACATCGCCGACATCGCGGCGGACTTTCTGGCACAGCAAACCGTAAAGTCCGACGACCGCGAGTTCACCGCGTCGGGCGATGTGAACGATCTCGACTCGATCCGCCAATTCGCCGTCGCCTATCTGCGCCACGAGCAGGACCTCGACCTCAAGGCCTTCGCGGTGCGCTTCGACAATTACTATCTGGAGTCGAGCCTGTATACCAGCGGCCGCGTCGCGGCGACGGTGCAGAAGCTGATCGACGCCGGCAAAACCTACGAGCAGGACGGCGCGCTGTGGCTTCGGACCACCGACTACGGCGACGACAAGGACCGCGTGATGAAGAAGTCCGACGGCACCTATACTTATTTCGTGCCCGACGTCGCCTATCACATCGCCAAATGGGAACGCGGCTTTGATCGCGCGATCAACATTCAGGGTACCGACCACCACGGCACCATTGCACGGGTGCGCGCCGGCGTGCAGGCCGCCAACGTCGGCATCCCCGAGGGCTATCCCGACTACCTGCTGCATACCATGATCCGGGTCATGCGCGGCGGCGAGGAGGTGAAGATCTCCAAGCGCGCCGGCAGCTACGTCACCCTGCGCGACCTCATCGAATGGACCAGCAAGGACGCAGTGCGCTTTTTCCTGCTTTCGCGCAAGGCCGACACCGAGTACGTCTTCGATGTCGATCTGGCGGTCGCTAGAAACACCGACAATCCGGTGTATTACGTGCAGTATGCGCACGCACGCATCTGCCGCGTGTTCGAGGAATGGGGCGGCATGTCCGACACGCTCAACAGCGCCGACCTCGCGCCGCTGACCACGCCGCACGAACTGGCGCTGATGCAGCGCCTGGCCGAATATCCGGAAGTGGTCGCCGGTGCTGCGCGCGATCTGGCACCGCATCTGCTGGTGCATTACCTGCAGATGCTGGCGGGCGATTTCCACGCCTGGTACAACGCAGACAAATTCCTGGTCGAGGATGCAGCGACGAAGCTCGCCCGTCTGGCCCTGGCCGACGCCACCCGCATTGCGATCGTCAACGGCCTGGCCTTGCTCGGCGTATCCGCCCCGGAGAAAATGTAATCATGGCACAAGCTAAATCCCGAAGGACCGACCGCGCGGGCAGCGCTTATCCCCGCAAGGGAGGTACCGTTTTCAGCGGCGTTCTGATCGGCCTCATTATCGGCGCGGTGCTTGCCGTCGGTGTGGCGCTGTGGGTCACCGGCAACAATCCGTTCAAGTCCGAAACACCGACACCGGCACCCAGTCAGGCGATGCCTGCCGCGCCAGAGGACGCGCCCAGTTTCGATTTTCACAAAGTGCTGCCGAGCGATGCCACCGCCGAGATGCCAGCCTCAACCGCGCCCGCCCAGCTTGTGCCACTCTATTATTTGCAGGCTGGCGCCTTCCAGAATGCGAACGACGCCGACAACCTGAAAGCGCAGTTGGCGATGCTCGGGGTCGAAGCCGTCATTCAGACTGCCGACGTGGCCGACCAGGGCGTATTTCATCGTGTGCGGGTCGGCCCCTTCCGCGCCCTCGACGAAGTAAATCGCACGCGCACCCTGCTGACGCAGAACAATATCCCGGCCACGCTGGTCAAAGAAGTTCCCACCCCTCAGGAGACGCCTTGATGTTCACCCGCACTTTGGCTTTTGCCGCCGCCGCCCTTTTCTCCCTCTCCACCCTTGCCGCCGGTCCCGAGGCCTTCGAGGGCCACGACTACGCCCGGGTGAAAAATCCCCAGCCGGTCACCACCGGTAAACAAGTCGAGGTGCTGGAATTCTTCTGGTATCGCTGCCCGCATTGCTTTCAGCTCGAGCCCGGCCTCAATACCTGGCTGAAAACCCTGCCCAAGGATGTCCAGGTTCGCCGGATGCCGGCCGTGTTCCGC